>JBDRDJ010000008.1:0-54674 GCA_043820815.1 Candidatus Omnitrophota bacterium | reverse complement strand
CGCCTATTTCTTAGCCAGCCGGGGCTAAACTCGCGCGCGGTTCTCGTTACGGCCGTCAAGACTGCGCAAAAAGAGATTTTTGTTATGCCTTATAATGCAATGGGTTAGATAAATATCATCACATTATTTACGAATGACCCTTAATATTTCAATCGATGTCAGGAATCAAAATTTAAAATTCTTATTATTATCTTGAAATTCTTAATTTTACATTGTCATTTTAATTTTTGATATTTGATATTTTATTTTTTATGCAGCATTTTTTAAAAAACCTCTTAGCGGTATGAAATAATTTTGAGAATAACTCAGAGTTATAAATAATAAATTTTGCCTCATCAACGGATTCATCCGCCCAGCGGGCTTTAGTTGAATCGCTTTCTCCAAGCTCAAAAGATTTAACGCGGCCTTCTTTAAACAGGTCCTCGATAAGAAAACTCTGTAAAACCATGCCGGGAGAATAATCATGGTAATCCTTCGAATATGAAGCCTCAAAAGCGTAATATTTATCCTTGTAGTTTAGCCGGACCGCGTAAGCTAAGAGTGAACCGTTAAGGCGCAGCAGGCTAAGGTCAATATTTCTGCTGTCACTCCACTCAGTTAAGATATTGCGGTAGAAATCTAAGCCCCGGGCTGTTTGGCCAACGCCTGCTTTCTTACCGTGCTTCCAGCTTGAGCCTGCGACCATTGATATATCGGAAAGGTCTTTTTTAAGGTTTGAAAAACTATACTTTCGCTCGTAACAAAGCCTGCCTGAATCAGACATCTTTTTGCGCTTAGATTTAACCTCATACCTGAATTTCTTGCTTCTTGTCATCAAATAATCATCCCAATTGCTTATAAGTGAAATTTTTAAGTTTTTAATATTGATTTTTTCAAAACTCATTTGCTTTTTGCGTAATGCTTCTAACAGCAAAGAGTGGTTTTGTGATTCATAACTGATTCTTGACAGAGTTAGAATTTCTGATTTCTTTAAAGATTTAAACCAGTCAATGAATAAGCTTATGCAAAGCCGGTTATTACCGCTCAATAAAAAATCCATAGGCCCCCAGTGGTTGCAGAAGAATGTTATTTCCTTAAACGGCAAGCAAGGATTTATTCTCTGGCCGACCAAAGGGATAAATCCGATATAGGAAGATTCATCCTTAAATGAAACTATGCAAAGTTCTTTGTTAAAACCGTATGCTTTTAACCAGCTGCTTAAGAATTCATGCGTAAGGTAGGGATTGTTAACGCCGCTTTTCTCTAAAACATTATTCCAATCTTTGCGCAAGGAATAAAAAATTTCTTTATCGGTGATTATTTCCAACGTGATCATTTGTATAATTTATTGTTGGGACGGCAGATCTGCCGTCCTTACATATGCGTTCACAATGCGTCTATGTCGCAGTCGCCGATTGTGATAAACCACTTATCAGGCTTAGAAAACCCCTCTATTTCTTTTATAGAGTTTTTCGGGTATATATAAAAATGTGTTTTATCCGGGCGCTCAACAAAACCAAACCGCTTTAACCTGTTAAAATACAAATTCTTTTCTAACGCGATAAAAGACAGGGACTTCTTTTTTAAGCGGCGAAAATGCTTAACCGCGTATGCAATTAAATGACTAAGCGCCTTAGCGCTTTCGGCCGCTAAATCAACGATAAAACCCGCCTCGGGCTTCTCTTCTAACACAATAAACCCTTCAACGCGGCTGCCGCGCTTTATAAAATAAACAGAGCGTTTTTTGCAAGGCCCATCTATGTATTTCCATTTCATATATGCGGCATTTCTGTCGGTAAATATTACATCTCTGTGCTTATCTTTGAATTTATTCCAGAAAATATCATAACCTTCGCCTATATCATCTGCTTTAACGATTGAGTAATCTCTTAAGAAAAGGTATGTGTCGGGAGATACTATCTTCATGCATGCGTTAATTAAGAAAGATGCCGCTTTGGCAAAAAAGGGATTTTTTATGAACCTTGAGACAATGTAACTAAAATCTAAAGGCTTTGTATAGCGCATAATACAGCCTAAATGCAGGCCGTTATTTTTCTTATGAACCGCTAATCCGTTAGTGTTTGGGAATGCGAAACATATCTCTGCGTTTAAACTGTTATATGTTTTCAGCATTTCCGCGGCAATCGGCTGGCCGCGGTAGGAAAGCTCGACAAACATATCAACCCACTGAAGGGCTGTAATTACCTTGTTATCGAATGCGAACTTCCAAGGCATAAAGAAAGCTCCGGCAACAATTTCTCCTTCACCATTCTTACAGAACAGGGTTGTAGTTATGCCTTTGGGGTTTTTCTCATACTTCCAGCTGTATAGGTTACCTGCGTCTTTATTCTTCCAGATTGTACTTTGAAAGAAATCAATAACATCCTCTCTGCCTTTGCAGGGTACCTGAGAAAGCACCCAATCGCTTTTTCTTTGAATTCTTGCACGAACCATTTCTCTTATACCTGCCTTTAAATAAGTGCCCTTAAAAGATCATAAGCAAACACGGGCAATGTCTTTGACGGGCTCATTCTTTTTAGAGAATATACACAATTGCCCTGCCTGTTTATTCCATAAAGGGCGGTTGAAACGCTTTTAAAGCCGGCGCTTTTGCAAAATTCCTTTAAACGGGAGGTAAAATCACAGAGCCGTCCGTTAGGAAACGCAAAATGTTCTACTTTTAAACCAAGCTCATCTTCGATGATGCGTTTTGATTTAATTATTTCTGTTTCAGCTTCTTCTCTATCCATTTTAGAAAGTATCGGATGCGTGCATGTATGCGCGCCGAAAGAAATATTATTCCCGGCCATTTCTTTTACCTGTTCCCAGTTTAACATTTGCAAGTGCCCGTTCATCCTGGCGCCTAACTGGCTGAATAAATCTTTAAGAATTAATTCTCTGTCAGAGTTCTTTACCGCTTTAAGTTTCTCCGTTATGCTGTTAAAAGCCTTTCTTTTTTCTCTAAGGCTATTTATATCCAAGGCTTGTTTATTTAAAACGGTATTTATGCTGATAGATTTCTTCTCTGTATTAAGAATCCTTTGGCCCATCTCATCAACCCAGGGAAGATTTTCTGTTCCTATAATGCCGGCAGTAAGAAAAATCACAGCGGGTATCCCATGCCCGCGCAAAACCGGATAAGCAAGCGTATAGTTATCTTTGAAACCATCATCAAATGTTAAAACAACCAACGGTTTATCCGGCATCGGCGCCTTTTCCTTAATATAATCGAGGGCTTCGGTTAAACTTGCGGGTTTAAAGAAATGCTTAAGGAGCTTAAGCTCTTTCTTAAAACTGTCTAAAGGGTGGCAGATTGCATGGTTATTGTTTATCTCCTTATCAATACCCTCTACAATCCTGTGATACATTATGATTATTACCGGATGCCTTTTTTCCCGCTTGGTAACAGCCTTTAAAGCAATATGCGTAAGCCCGCTATAATAAAGAAAATTGCTTAGGGATGATTTTATAAAATATTTTATTTTCTTTAACATATTTATGATTACGCCGATTAGATTCGGATTACAGTGATTATAGTTTCTAAAAATAAGTACAGCCCCGCGGCAGCCGTGGCTTTCTAAACCTTAAAAAGAGCCAGTTTTCACTAGCTTAGCTGGTAACATGCCGCGGGGAAAAATACAATTAAAAGCTGAAAATAGCTTCGTGGTAGGCATCGGAATCGGCAACATCAAACCAGCTTCCTTTAAAAACATAGCCGCCTACGGAATTTTTCTGTGAGAGCCACTCTACATAACTGCCTATAGCAGCTGAGGCTTTTACGGTTAAAAGATACTTATTTATTAAAGGTATATTTTCCTTGGAAAAAAAGTATATGCTTGTTGAAATAAGCCTTGAACCGTTCATCGAAGACGGCTTTTCCGTAAAACTTGTTAATTTTCCCTCTGAGTCGATTGCGGCAAAACCGAATTTGCTCGGCTTAAGCCTGCCGTTTGTGTTATAAAGGCCTACTGTTAAAAGCCGCCCGCTTTTTTTAGCTGATTCTATAAAATTACCAAGGTTAAAAGAAAACAGGTTGTCAGCCCCTATAACCAGAAAATCATCAGATACACCCGCTTGGGAACAAGCGAATAAAAGATCACCGAGAGAACCCCGCATTTTCCGGTTACTCTTTACACCGTTATCAATAACCACAATGGGAAAATTAACAGTTGAAACGCAAGCCGCGTTATTTATTCTTTCCTTAAAGCGGCTTCCGGCTACAATATAAATTGACCGGATACTGTCTATCCGTGACAGGCGGGAAAGGATATAAGAAATTACCGGGGCCCCTTTAACAGGAAGAAGGGAAGCCGGTATTACCGGGGTTGTTGTGTCCGGACGGACTCCTTGATCAGCAGCTAAAATTATACACTTCATATTTTCGTATCGCGTTAAACACGAATTGCCGCGAATTTGAATCGAATTACCTCGAATAAGTTAATAATCGATAAATCCGGCTTTAAAATCGTATTATTATCTATTTGTGTAGCGGATTGGCCGGTGTCAACCGGCTGAAAACTCACTAATGAATATACTTTTTAAAGAATCTGCTGTTTCCCTGGCAAGCGGTTCGCTATCGGATTCCGCAACAATTCTCAATAATTTATCTGTTTCGGAATATCTTACTAATAATCTTCCGTGGGATTTAATTTTGTTAGCCCACTTAGAGATAGCATTCTTTAATTTAATATGGCGCGAAAATGGCCTTTTAAAATCTATCGCAACTGAACATTCTACCTGAGGCCTTTTTTTTATACATTCTGTCAGCTTGCTCAACGGCTTATTTGTTTCTTTCATAACTGCAAGTATCTGAACCGCCGTAAGCAGGCCGTCGGAAACAGGCAGATAATCAGTAAATAATATGTGGCCGCACTTTTCACCTCCGAAATTTAATCCTTTATCGTAAATTTTAGAAGCGACGTAATTGTAACCGACTTTTGTATAAATTACCTTGCCCGAATGCCTCTCAATTACTTCTTTAAGGCCGCTGTTGCTTGCAACGGTAGTAACAAGAGTATTCTTAGAAAGCCTGCCTCTTTGCAAAAGATACAACCCGAATAAAGCCATGATATCGTCTCCGTCAAGAACCCGGCCGTTTTCGCAAACAGCCGTGAGCCTGTCGCCGTCGTGGTCAAACGCGAATCCCGCATCTTTCTTATCTCTTTTTACAAGGCCGCTTAAAACTGAAAAATCAGCCCTGGCGTTTTCATCTATGCCTGACACTCTCTTAGTGTCGGCTAAAACAGTTACCCCTATGCCTAATTTCTCGAATAACCGGCTTGCGAACCTTGCCGGCTCATAGCCGCGGCAATCCAAGGCTATTTTTAAGCCCTTAAGCTGTGTACCTGAAACGGTTTTGGCAAGAAAATCTATATACACTGAAGCTGAATCATTCAAACGCGAAAGGCTTCCTTTTTCGGGAATTTCCTCTTGTCTCGGATAATTTATTAAGCTTCCGAGAATCAACTGCTCCATCCAGTCTTCGTCCTCTTTTGAAAGCCTCATGCCGTTATCTGAGAAAAAACGTATGCCGTTATCCTGAGGGGATAGGCTTGAGGAAGAAATCATTATGCCTAAGTCAAAGCCTTTATCGCGTATAAGCATAGACAAGCCGCCTATTGGGATAATACCTGAAAGCGCAACATCTATACCGTAGAAACTTATCGCGTCAGCCAAAATCAACTCTATCCTTTCTAAGCTAAATGTCGAATCCCTGGCGATAATGATCTTTAAGTCTTTTCGTATCCCCTTTTTGTGAAAAATCAGCCTTGCTGCAGATGAACCAATTTTAAATATCATCCCGTCAGTCAAAGGGTACAACCCGGGTGTTCCCTGTATGCCATGGGCACTAAAAATCTTTTCTCCCTCAAAACGCAATGTATCCATAATTATTATGTTATGCTTTGATTAAACTCCGTTTTTTGCTTGAAATAATAATAATAATCGCTATACAGATCGGGAAGGTGATAATCAACCTGAGCCAGGACAATACCGAGCAATTTTGCCTGGGCCTGGTTTAGAAAATCCTTTGCCTTTAAAACTGCCTGAGCTTGAGTTTTCTGGGCTTTTACTACCAGAAGCACGCCTTCTGTTTGCGCTCCTAAAACGCCGGCATCAGTAAAGGGAAGGATGGGCGGAGTGTCTATGATAATATAGTTAAATGACTGGCTCTTAATTTGCTCAAGGAAGACCCTCATGTCGTTTGAGCCAAACATCTCAGAAGGAGATATGTTTATTTTCCCTTTAGGAACAATAAAAAGGTTTTTTACTTTTGTCGGATGTATTGTCCGGCTGTATTCAACCTTCCTTGCAAGATAATCGGAAATTCCGACAGAACCGTTTAAGGCAAAAAGTTCGCTGACTGAACCTTTTCTCAAGTCGCAATCAATCAAAAGCACTTTTGTTTCAGAGTCATGGGCAAAAGACACAGCAAGATTTGATGCGGTTATTGTCTTTCCTTCTCCTCTTACGGAACTTGAAACAGTAAACACCCTGGTGACAACCAGAGACTTAGTCATTTTAAGTTTACTTAGAGGTTCTTTTTTAGAAAGATATGATTTTATGTTTGTGCGAAGGATCCTGTACTGTTCTGACATTGGAGAATGATAATCATGGTAGGTGACAATACGGGGGTCTATTCCGGAATTATCTCTGGCAACTGCCAGATACATTCTCTCTCTCTGCCTTAAGCGCTCTTCAAGATTAAACTTCTTTTTCTTAGGCTTTACTTCGGTGTTTTTGACAAAAGCTTCGGGTAGCGGGCCTTTGGCATCTTCTGTATTAACTACCCTGTCAATATTTACCACGGATGGATCTCTGACTTCCATTTTCTGGACTTCTCTCTCTTTCATAACTTTCTGCAGTGCATCAGTAATCTTTCCCATATATACCCCCAATTTTTTTACTTCATACCCAATAACCAAAGAATACTTTTACGAAGACATTCGATCGGTAAACAATCTTTTATTTATTCCATGCCATTTGTCATTGGGATTTTGCCTGCCCTGAGTATACCCGAAGGGTCATTTGTCATTATTTGGTTATTTTTAATATTACGCATTGTTCTTCGTAATCCCCTCAAACTCCTCTATAACCTCATCAACTATGCCTTCATCGATTAAATCTTTCTCGCGTATAAACCCGGTAAGCATTGCCCGGTCGCAAATAGTATTTATCCGGCGCGGTATCCCTTCTGAACCAATGTAGATTTTATTTAAAGCCTCCCCGCT
The DNA here is from genome assembly GCA_043820815.1 of Candidatus Omnitrophota bacterium. GTDB lineage: Bacteria > Omnitrophota > Gorgyraeia > Duberdicusellales > 4484-171 > JBDRDJ01. The sequence continues at coordinate 47,466 of JBDRDJ010000008.1, read as the reverse complement.
GAATATTACATTTCCGTTAGCACCGGCTACTTTAAGGCGGTGGTTAATATAGCCAAGGGACTCATCTTTAGTTAAAGGTTTAATATGGTAATATACGGCTATACGCTGGGTTAGCTGCGTTAAAACATCCTGAGCAAGAACCTGGCGCAGTCGAGGCTGGCCTAAAAGGATTATCTGCAGAAGCTTTTCTTTTTCTGTTTCCAAATTAGACAGCATCCTTACCTCCTCAAGAGATTGAACGCTCAAGTTCTGTGCTTCATCGATTACAACCACGACATTACAGCCAAGGGACGCCTGTTTAAGCAGGTAGCCGTTAAGCTCTGTGAGAAGTTTAATTTTAGTTGACCTCTGGCTGAAAGGAACATCTAAGTCATCTAAAATAGCCGTTATCATTTGCTTAGGTGTCGTGTGCGTATTTGTAATAAGGGCTATTTTTGTTTGAGAGTCTAAGTGGTTTAAGAGCGCGTGCCAGGTGGTAGTTTTACCCGCGCCGATTTCTCCCGTAATAACCGCGAAACCTTTCCGTTCTGATATTGCATAAATCAGGCTGTTCAGAGCTTCCTTGTGGTGTTCGGCTTCAAAGAAGAATTTTGTATCCGGGGTTACGCTGAAAGGTTTATCGGTTAATTTAAAGAAATGTTCATACATGGACTAAAACCCAACCTTTACAAAAATGATGGTAACAATCGCCGCGATAAATGTTAACACCAGGATTGCCAAGAGCATTCTTTTTGTAAATTTCCATCTGTCAGCAAGGTCACCTTCTGTCGTAATCTTAGAAGTTGTGGCAACTATAGGCACATCGAAATAATCTTTTAACTGATCAACCGTTGAAAAGGATGAGTCTGTGCGCTCTTTGACATAAGTAAAGCCGAATCCCACCATTGACCCGAGAAGAAAACCTAAAAAGTTTAATTTAATTTTATTCGGTTTAAAGGCAAATAAAGGTAACCGCGCCGGCTCAATGATACGGAATTTTGTGCGATTTTCTGAATTGTCAAGCCTCTCGGTAATCTTTGCCGACTCAAGCCTTTCAAGAAGCATCGCGTATATGCGTTCATCTATAGATTTATCGCGGGTAAGGTTTGCGAGCTCTTCCTGCTGACGGGGCAAGCTTCCTGCGATATTTACATAAGACGAAGGGTCAACTCCGATTTTATTGGCCGCTTCCTCTATATATTCATCACGCTTCTCTCTAAGCGATGAAATTCTTCGCTTAATATCCTTGATGCGGGGGTGTTCATCCGTGCAATCGATAGAAGTGATAACCAGCTCCGCCTCAAGCTGGGCGAGCTGAGAGCTTATCTGAAGCAATGGCCCGGTGTAACCCATTCGCACTCCGGGCTCACCGTCGGTTTGCTGGCCTTTAAACTGCGGTAATACGCTGGTTCCGTAAATTTCCTTGAACTGGCGCAGCTGGCCGTCTGAGCCATTGAGCTTATCTTTGTAAATTGCAAGCTGGTCATTAATAAAATCAATTGCTGACTCAGTATCTTCATTTTGGATTGAAAGATTTCTCTCAATAAGAATATCACAAAGAGTATTTACAACTTTTTGAGTGTCGCGCCTTTCTTTTCCCTGATAGGTGATAACCACTATGTCATCTGCCTTCATAGACAGATTGATGTTTCTGCGTATATCCATTATCAATCTTTCAAGCTCAAGAGGAGAGTTTATATTATCATTCAAACTCAGCCTCTCAACAAGTTGATAAAGCCTCGGCCAGGCCAATATCTCCTCGCGCAAAGAGCTTAATCTTTGAGCAACAGTGGTTGAAACTGCTAAATTCTTAAGAAGAGGGTTTACCACTTTCTTCTCCTCAACGAGTATTATCGCCCTTGCCTGATATCCTTTAGGCAAAAAATACCCGCTCACAAAAAATGACACATAAATTATTATTAAAGGCGCTATAAAGAACCATTTTCGCCTTTTTATAATATGCCAATACTCATTAACGTTAAAAATCTGTTTCGGCTGGGCCATAAATATCCTCCTTAGTTACTGTTCTTTTATCAACCCGATTATTATAAATTAATTTGCCCTGCTTATTAAAGCCTCAACCGTTGCCGCACGGCTGACAGGAGAAAGCAGATTTGTCAAAGCCCTGTTGATTTCGCTGGGAACCGTAGAAGGAACAACTACTAAATCGCCGGGGTTTAGAGTTAAATCATCTTTTAAAATACCCTTATACAAAATTAAAAATAAATCAATTTTCTTTGAAGCCGGTTTTGCCTCATCAGGCTCAATAACATAGACTCGCCTTAAGGCAGCGTCCCTGGTAGGAAGGCCGGCTGTTACGATTGCCTCTCTCAATGAAACAGTATCGCCTTTCATCGGATATTTTCCGGGACGCCCCACTTCTCCGAGAATGTAAACAAACTTACTTAAATACTGGGCTATGGTTACGCTCACATCGGGGTTTTTTACATAACGATCAAGATTATCAGCGATAGAATCACGCAGCTCAAATTTATTCATGCCTTCTGCCTTAATATCCCCGACAAAATTGTACTGGATATTTCCGTCAGGCCCGATTGCAAATATACCGCTAAATTCCGGCTGGTTCCTGACAAGAATCTCAACAATATCGCCTTTTCCCAGAGTGTATACGGCAGATTCTCCGGCTATCTCAGTATCCGGCGCTTTGGCGGTGATGCCTGATTCCTGGCTCATACCATTACCAATAATTAACAAAGATAAAATTAACAAACCTGCGGTAACAAATAACTTAATGTTTCGTCCCATTGTCTTCCTCCTGGTATAATCACAACAAGTAATATCTGGATTATACCTGATTACAACGATTATTAATAGATTACAGAGATTAAACCATTAATCTTCTAACCTGACAGCTTTTATTGCCAAAGTTTATTAATAGTCCAACCTTATACCCTGACGCTTTCAAATATGACAGCACCTGCAACTCAAACACGGCAGGAATATTTCCGTTTATAGCTTTAATTTCAATTACAACCTTATCTTCTATTACTAAATCTAGCCTGAATTTACCGACATTTTTACTCTTAAAAGATACATTAAAACTTTTCTCAGTTTCATAGTTTATGTCCTTTTCTTTTAAAGCTATTTTTAAAGCGCTATGATAGATATTTTCATTAAATCCAGGGCCTAGTTTACTATGTACCCTATAGGCGCATGCAATTATTTTCTCAGTTAAAGGATCTCTCTCTTTAATCACTGTAATCTATTCTCTAATCTATGTAATCAAGACATCCTTCTCGTGTTTTCTCGTTATAGGATGTCTATTAGTAAACGTTATTTCTAAAGTATTTTAACTGTTCGACCTCTTTATACGTATAGATTCTCCAGTTGCGCCAGTCTCTTTTGGCTCTCTTAACTTTTCCTGACTTTTCCCACCTTTGAATTGTTTTGGGAACCACTCCAATTTCTTCGGCAACTTCGGTTATTGTCATTTTCTTATCGGCCCTCATATAGTCCCCCTTACTTATTTACTCATGTAAGAATTAACTTTTGTTTGGATTTTTAATGTCTAAGTATGTCCAGGACACTAATATAGCATTTTTCGTGCCAAGAATTCTAATTAAATATATATATGCTGTAACCCCTTGCGTGACAGAGAGAAGAATAAATAACTATTTTTGAGCAAATTTACAGAATGAGACGGCAAGATTTACAGAGGCATAAGCGTTTAGAGAGTTAGACACTTATGTCCATTTTACTAAACAAAAACTTCTTATTTTATGGGGTATGCGGATAAGGAAGGTGCCGGGTCATACACTTATTAAATTTTAACATCCATATTCATCTTCTGCCGTTCTCACTCTCAAGAATTAATATCTATCAATCCCTCTTTAAAAAGAGTTAACCTGATTAAATGGTTCTTTTCTTCCTCAATCACTTTATTTAATGCAGATTGCTTATCAAGCTTTATGTATTCCTTCAATGCCGAATAAACAAGGATTGAATCTTTCTCAATTTGTATTCCAAAATCAACGGCATCTTTATCGGAATAAGCCACTTCTTCGGTTTTCTTTTTAATCAGCTCCGGAATAAAAATAAAGCTTGAAGATATTGCCCTAAGGTAAGCATTGTATTCTCCGGGTGAGTATTCGTAAGTTATATAGTCCGGGGCACAATCAAGCATCTCTTTGAATACCCTTTTATGCGCAGATTCTTGCTCCTTTAAATACTTCCAGACTTCTTTTACGCAATCTATAACAGCCCGTTTTTCCAGAGTTTCATAGAACCTGAGACCGTTCTCTTCAACATTTATGGCAATCTTTAATATTTCCTGAGGGCTATACTCCGGCACGGCTTTTATCTCCTGTTAAAATATTTTTCACTTTTGAAACAATTCCTGCCAAAGAATTTAAGTCAGGCTCGCTGGGCACGTATTGAAAGTATGCCCCATTATCGATGAGTTCTATCCCTGACTCTTCCAAAGATTCCTCAAGTTCCGAAAATCCCCCCTTTGACCAGCCATAAGAGCCAAAGGTAAAGCCAAATCTATTTTTAGGTTTTAATCCTTTAAGGTGGCCGAGAAAACCCGCAATCTTTGGAAAAACTCTGTTATTGAGTATGGGGCTGCCTACAATAACAACTTTTGAGAACATAACTTCGGCCACAATGTCTGAAGGGTCATCATTTTTCAGGTTCATAATTTTAACCGGTAACCCCTCTTTATCTAACAGCTCAAAAAGCTTATTGGCAATTTTTTCGGTTGAATGCCACATTGTATCATAAACAATAACAGCGCGGTTTTGCGATTCATAGTTTGCCCATGCAATATACTTAGAAATTATTGCAGTTATATCGGATTTTCTCCTCCATATGAGCCCGTGTGAGGGGCAAATCATGTCGATTTGTAATTGTTTTATGGCTTCTATGGCTTTGAGTGCCTGAACCCCGTAAGGCATCACAATGTTTGCATAATATTTGGCTGCTTCCTTTAAAACAATATCTAAGCCCGCTTCATCAACAAACCTTTCAGGGCTTGCCATATGCTGGCCAAAAGCATCATTTGAAAAAAGTATTTTATCATCTTTTGAATAAGTAACCATTGAATCAGGCCAGTGAACCATCGGGGTTAGGTAAAAACTCAAAGTCCTTTTTCCTATTGAAAGAGAATCTCCCGTATTTACTGCCTTAAACTTCCAGTTTCCGGCTCCCGAGCTGTCGAAGTGTTTCTTTAACCCCTGTTCGCCCTTAGGTGAACATACAACCTCTGCCTTTGGACATATTGCAAGAAGCTTTCCAATGCTTCCTGAATGATCCATCTCGGTATGGTTGGAAATTATGTATTTAATTTCTAAGGGGTCAATAACCTGTTTTATGCGCCTCAGCATCTCATCGAAACCATAATACTTGACAGTATCGATTAATGCGGGTTTTTCATCTTTTATAAGGTAGGCATTATATGTAGAACCGCCGGGAGTCGAATAACCGTGGAAATTACGTAACTCCCAGTCAATGTATCCTGTCCAGTATATGCTGTCTGCTACTTTAACCATGCTTCCTCGGTATTCGGTTCTCGGTTTTCGGTGTTTGGTGTTCGCGATAAATTTTATACGAAAACCGAATACCGAATACCGAAGACCGAAAATGTGTTTGGCCTTGTCTATTCATCAACAGGTTCAAACTGAGTCTTATCTACTCCGCAAACAGGACAAACCCAGGTATCCGGTATCTGCTCAAAAGCCGTTCCTGCATCAATTCCTGAGTCAGGGTCGCCGGCTTCCGGGTCATATATATAACCGCAAACTATACATTTATACTTCATGCCAACTCTCCTTTTAAAATTTCACCTAAATCCTTGTCGGGTGTTGTAACCGGCCTTATCGCAAATTTTTCAACCAAAACTTTTAAAATATTCGGGCTCACAAAAGCAGGCAAAGTCGGCCCAAGCCTTATATCCTTAATACCCAGAGACAGCAAGCTCAACAAAATACAAACGGCTTTTTGTTCATACCAAGAAATAATCAAAGAAAGAGGCAAATCATTAACGCTGCAGTTAAATGCTTCCGCTAAAGCCAGTACAATCTTTACCGCGGAATAAGCATCGTTACACTGGCCGCAGTCAAGCAAGCGCGGGATACCGGAAATGTCGCCGAAATCCAAGCGGTTAAACCTGAATTTTCCGCAGGCAAGCGTAAGAATAACACAATCCGGCGGGACGATCTTTGCAAAGTCGGTATAATAGTTTCTGCCAGGTTTTGCGCCGTCGCACCCTCCGATAAGAAAGAAATGCTTAATTTTGCCATCTTTTACGGCCTCAACGATTTTACCGGCATTTGACAAAACAGCATGGTGCGAAAAACCGACTGTTATTGTTTTCTCAATCTGGTCATTCTCAACCCCCCCCAGTTCTTTCGCCTTTTCAATCAATTGGCTGAAATCCTTGCTGCCTGATATCTCTGATTCGATATGATTAACTCCGGGCCAGGCAACAAGACCGGTTGTAAAAATCCTGTCTTTATAAGACTGCTTCGGCTCCTGTATACAATTAGTTGTCATAAGGATAACCGCCTTAATTGAATCAAACTCTGCCTGCTGATTCTGCCACGCACTCCCGAAATGTCCTGCCAAATGTTCGTATTTATTTAACCCTGGATAACCGTGCGCGGGAAGCATCTCGCCATGAGTATAAACATTAACTCCTGTTCCTTGAGTCTGCTTGAGAAGCTGTTCTAAGTCATATAAATCATGCCCTGAAACTATAATCGCGGGCCCCCTCTTTACGCCAAGAGAAACATTTCTCGGAGCGGGATTTCCAAAATGCTTTGTATGCGCAAAATCAAGAATCTCAAGGCATTTTAAATTAACCTTGCCAAATTCCATATTAAGAGCGAATAAATCATCTATGCTAAGGCTGTCATCGCATAAAGCATCTAATGCCTTGTGGAAAAATGACATGACATCTTCGTCAACTTCGCCAAGAATCAAAGCATGGTCAGCGTAAGCAGCCATTCCCTTTAGGCCATAAAGAAGAAGTTCTTTTAAGCTCGCTATATCCTCATTCGCAGTCCCGGCTGCATTGATTCTTGATGCCTTTGCCTGTTCAAGAAGGCCTTCATATGATTCAGCCGGTTTAAAACAAGCCGCATGGCAATCAGAAACATCTAAGGCACTACCATGCTTTTCTTTGCACCCATTAATATTAATAAAGATAGATTTGATATTTTCTTTTATAAGATATGCTTCTCTTATGAGTCCGGCTATCTTGTGGGAATCAAAATTAACATTGGTAACGGTAGAAAACAACGCCTCAACCACAAAACGGCCGCAATCGCTATCCTTTATTCCTAACTCTCTAGCCCGATTAACAAAATACGCAATTCCTTTTAAACTATGGATGAGCAAATCCTGTAACGCCGCGGTCTCGGGTGATTTTCCACAAACTCCTTTTACCGTGCAGTTTTTTGAAGCAGCGGTCTGCTCACATTGACGACAATACATTTTTGTTTCCATCTTTATATCCTCTCCGTTTAATTTTTTTAGCCAAAGATGCAATGGTTATCTCTTCAAGCTGGCTAACTACGCTTTTTTCAATAGTTATCAATTTATCCCTCAAGGGGCATGTTTTTATGTTAGGGCAGATGCTTTTACCGAGAAAACATTCAATTAAATTCATTTTCCCCTGAAAAATTTCTATAATATCGGTGATGCGGATTTTATCAGATTTCTTTTTTAATTTAAATCCTCCGCCTTTACCTTTCTGAGATGTCAAAATTCCCTCTTTAGCTAAAACTTGTAAGAGCCGCCTTAAGAAAGCGTTGGGGATTTTAAGGACCTTGTTTAATTCGGAAACACTGGCGCATTTTTTTAGCCCGGTCAGATGCATAAGGGCTTTCAATGCGTAATCAGTATCTCTTTTAATCAACTTCATCTTATAATGATATCATTTAAGTATCATTAGTCAAGAATTATTTTGGCCCTTTTTTGATTGTGCCTCTTTTCATAAAGATAAGTGAGAGAAAAACAATGCCGGCTTCAATCGCATGTGAGGCTACTTCAAGCCCGCCTCCTTTATTGAAATGCATACTTGCGGCGACTGCCATGGTCACAAAAAGAAAGGCACTTGCAATGCGTACGGCAAATCCGGCAACCAACAGCATTCCTCCAAAAAGCTCGGAAGCCGCTGCCATAAAACCCCAGAATACATGATAAGAATTAATCCCGAATAAACCCATTGTTTGGCCTAACTTAACCCACCCATCAGGGCCTGAGAGCATTTTGGGAAAGCCATGATAGATAAACATAGCGCCTATGCCCACACGCAATATAAAAATACCTGTATCAAAATTATCTGCCTTTGGAAAGAGCCTCATTACACACCTCCCTTACTTTTCTTTCTCTCGAAGCAATGACGCCGCCTCATAATCGAACAGATATAATAATTCTCCCGATTCAGGATCTACTAAAGAAGCGGGTAATTTCTTATTCTTGCCATCTATGACTTCCCTGATAATATCCGACTTATCAGCCCCTGTCACTACGAACAATACACACTTTGCATTATTTATAACCGGTAATGTCAGGCTGATTCGTTCGTAATCAATATTATCCCCTTTAAGGTTTAGCGTTAAACGATTTTTTTCATCCATGGCCCCAGTTTCGGGAAATAAAGAAGCGGTGTGGCCGTCTTTGCCTATGCCAAGCAACAGCAAATCGAATTTTGGAAATTCAGCCTCTTTTAAATTAAAGAAAATCTTGATCTTTTCCTCATAATCCAACGCCGATAAGCCGGCAGTTTCTTTTATCGCGACGGGGTGCATGTTAGAAGAAGAAATATTTAGGGGCGTAAGCAAATTATCCTGTATTAAGCGCCAGTTATTATCACAATCTTTAGCGTCACCGAAACGCTCGTCAACCTGAAAAATATGGGTTTTCTCCCAAAGAAAACCCATATTTTCTTTAGACAGCCTGTGATATAATTCCACAGGAGTCTTACCGCCTGAAAGGGCAACGTTAAAAAAGCCCTTCTTTGCTAAAGATTCCCTGCCTATCAAAAACCATTTCTTAACGAGATATTCCCAAAGCTCGTCTTTATTGTTAAAAATGACTATTTTTTTGTTTTTGTTCTGATCCATTTTATATAGATTACACACTTTTGGTGCCTGATTTCTGCCTAAATTTCAGAAAGCATTCTTTCTTGTTTTTTCTTAATAGTATCGAGCAGGGATGTAAAGGAATTCTTAAATGCCTCAACCCCTTTTTTAAGCAATTCTTCGCATACAACGTCAATGCCGATACCTATCTCTTCAAGTTTATTAATAATCTCGCAAGCGCAGGCGCTATCACAGGCAAAAGCCTCTTTAACAACTCCGTGATCAAGAAAAGCCTCATAGGTATTTTGGGGAACGGTATTCACAGTGTCTTTTGCAATGAGCTCGGTAATATATTTAATATCGCTGTATTCGGGATTTTTGGTTCCCGTTGAACCCCATAAAACCCTTTGCAAATTCATGCCTTTAGCTGCTAATTCTTTTGCCTCGGCGGAAGAAAATATTTTATTATATTCAGACCATATAATATGGGAATTGGAAACAGCGGCTTTTCCTTTCAGTAACTGAAGCTGTTTTACCTGCCCGGCGGAAGCTTCTTTTAACTTACTATCAATTAAGTTATCAACAACAGTATCAATTCTGCTTACAAATACACTGGCAACTGAACGCACATTCTTAATATCACCGCCTTTATCTGAATAGCGCTTAATGCCGTTAATATATGAAGAGGCGGTTTTTTGATATTGCCTGAGGGAAAAAATCAAGGTAACATTAACATTTATTCCTCTCGATATTAGTTCTTCAACCGCTTCAAAGCCATTATCTGTTGCGGGAACTTTAATCATAAGATTCCTGCGTTGCGCTTTCTCAAAAAGCCTCAAGCCTTCTTTTATCGTAGCCTGCGTGTTATGAGCAAGCTCAGGGTTTACTTCAAGGCTGACATAACCGTCTAAGCCGTTTGTGCTCTTATATACATCTAAAAATAAATCAGCGGCATCCTGTATATCCCCGACAGTAAGCTCATCGTAAACATCAAAAACGGCCTTGCCGCTGCTTATCAATCCTATAATTCTGTTATCATAATCGTTTCCCTGCCCTATGGCTTTCTCGAATATTGTCGGGTTTGAAGTCAAACCGCGTAACCCCTGTTTTATAAAGCGGGAAATTTCGCCGCTTTCTATTAAGGAGCGGCTGATTGAATCCAGCCAAATGCTTTGGCCGTAATCGGCGGCCTCCCTGATACTGGTTTTTCCCATTTCTGCTGCCTCCTAATTTTATTTTCGGCTAAAAACTTAGCAATGAATTACACTGCCGGCATGCAGGGCCATTCATAATTCGGATTTAGTCATTAAAATCAGACGTGTTACACAAGAATTATTCGGTATTACTTTCCTCTTCACCTTGTCTAAAGGTATGAAGCATGCTCTGCAGAAAATATTTATGGCGGTCTTCCTCTTCAATAATATTCTGTAATTCCTCCTTGGTTTTCTGTGAACTAACGGCATTCTTACAGGCTTTGTAGAATTTTATGGATTTATCTTCCACGATTAACCCTAAACCCAAGGCAATAATTCCTTTGTCTATCTCTACTTCCAAATACTTCATGTCTTTATAGGGATAAAATATTTTATAATCAATACTTCCGAGCAAATCCTTATTTTTGTCATCTTCTCGTGACCTTGCCCTTATTTCAAAAAGGCGGTTTTCAAAGAATGCAAGATGCTTCCTCTCTTCATCGATTAAGAAATTAAGCGTCTTTTTTGCTTCTTTGTTATCTATCTTATCTATCAATCTGCTATAAAACCAAATGCCGTCTTTTTCTATCTTGCAGGCGATACTATAAGCATCAAGTTCATTGAAATCCGTTATTATGAATCCCTTAGGGGTATCATCTATTTTCATCAAACCTCCTCAATGAAGCCATGACTTATGGAGCGAATGAAATGAACGAACATAAGTCATAGGGCCGAATTGATCCCGAGTCCGCCTAAAAGCGGACGAAGGATCTCATTCAGGCTATTCTTTTCAAACTAATTAATCGCTGAACGCGCCTTTTTCCTTAGACATCATGTCTTTGCCGCAGCATCGTTTTTTTGACTTCTTCTTTGTGCCGCAAACAACACAAATATATAACTTTTCTTTTTTCGAAGATTTACCTTTCTTCATATTTTACCCTCCCAATTTGTCATTTGTCATTGTTTTATACCTGCTCTACGGCTTTTATCTCAGGTATTTTCTCCTTAAGCTTCTGCTCTATACCCATCTTAAGAGTATAGGTGCTCATGGGACAAGCTCCGCAGGCACCGGTTAGTTTTACTTTTACTACTCCGTCTTCTGTAACATCAACCAATTCCACATCGCCTCCGTCAGCCTGCAACATCGGCTTGATATCCTTTAAGGCCTTTTCTATCTTATCTCTCATAATTCCCCCTTTTTTTAAACTTACTACTATTAATACAATAACCCTAGGCCGTTATTTGAATCGAATTCTCCCACAAACCGTGAATATTGCAATAACTTGTTGCATAAATAATACCCGGTTTCTCTGTTTTAAATACAACTGTTGCCTGGGGGTTGGTGTAAATTGTACTTGTATTGGGGCCCTGTGCCGACTCTCCATGGGCAGTAAATTCAAATTTACCAAGCTGGTAAGGAAACTTACTGCCGTCGGGCTTAAAGTAAACATCAATCCAGCGGATATGGTGTTCTGTTGTGTTGGGATGAGGAATTTCTTTGCCTACGCGCACATTTACAGTAACAGGTTCGCCTTTACTTACAGTTCCCCCTATTTCAATGGCGGGAACATGTTTTTCGGTCTTCCAATCCGCGATTTGAACCATATCCTTTAAACTCTCCATGGTGCACCTCCGGTTATAATATCTTCTTAATACCCGATAAAACTCTCTGTTTTAATCGAATCGGCCTTGCAGCCCGACTCTAAACAAACTCCCTTCATAGCCCCTACCATTCTGGGGGGGCCGAAAATATAAAACATTCTTTCCGCAAAATCTACAATGTGTTTCTTAACCATATCTTTGTTAATTGGTCCGAAGATACAGACTTTATCCTGCGGTTCGCATTCTGTTACACTGTAAATAACTTTTACGCTCTTATGCCTGATGCTGAATAAATCTAACTCATTCTTAAAAGCTATGTCATTATCGGACTTGTTAGAATAAAGTAACCGGACATCTATGGGTAATTCTTTCCGAACAATAAATTCTATAATAGATACGACGGGAGTAATGCCTATGCCTCCGATAAGAAAACCTATTTTTTTGTACTTTTCTTCGAGAACACAATCTCCCAGCGGCGCCTTAAAAAGAACATCTTCAAAAGTTGATAATTCCAATAGTTTCTTGGTAAACAGGCTCTGGCTTAATCGTTTAGTAAACTCCACATAACCGTTAAGCGGCGAAGAAGAAAATGAAAGATATTTGTTTAATTCTTTATTTTGCCTATTGGCTTGGTCAAATATTACTTGAGCAAACTGTCCCGGCTTAAAATTAAGCTTTTCCTCAAGTTTAAATCTAAAACTCTCAACCGTAGGAGTCCGCTTTATCCTCATGATTAATTTACCTTTGAATTCTTTTACCATTTATTTATCCCTCCATTCTTTACAATGCACGTAAAAACAACTTTGAAACTTATGTATCTTATGCCCTTCTACCTGCATGCCTGCTATGGTTGAACAAGATAAAAGGTCTATGTCTATAATCCTGCCGCACAAATTGCACAAAAAATGGTGATGAGAAGCAATTCTTGCCTCAAAATACGATTTATCAAACTTAATACGCAGTCCGGAAACCAAACAGTTCTCTTTAAACAACTCTAAGATTGAATATACGGTAGCAAGAGAAACAGAAGGAAATTGAATTCTTATTTTTCCACAAATCTCCTCTGCCGTCAAATGTTTCTTTTCTTCGGCTAAAACCTTAAAAACCGCCAACTTCTGGTAAGTAACTCGTATTTTCTTACATTATTCTTTGTGCCAAAAGCTGAGCTGTTAGAATATTTTTAACCTGTATTGTCTTGTTTTCTGGTAAAATATACCCGTGAACAGAGAAACTAAGCTTATAAATATCCTTAAGAATAAAAAATTAACGATAGCAACGGCCGAATCTATTACCGCCGGTTATCTTTCTTACCTATTAACAAAAACTCCCGGCGCTTCAGAAATATTTAAAGGCGGTGTGATTGTATACTCATTAGAGTCAAAAAATAACTTATTCAAAATTCCTCTTTCAACGCTTAAAAAAACTAAAGGAATTTCGCCGGAAATTGTCATTATTCTTGCAAGAAAAATACGGGATATGTTTGCGTCTGATATAGGCATTTCAATTGTCGGCTTTGCCGGCCCAGGCGCAAGAAAAGGCGTTAAGCCGGGTACTGTTTTTATCGGCATAGCTTATTCAGGCCGTAATTTATCGCAAAAATTACTTTTTGATGGGAACCGCGGCGTTGTTAGAAAAAAAGCAAGCCTTCATGCGCTTGATATGTTAAGCCGTCTAATTCGATGAGAACTTTTATAGCAATTGATATTCCACGGGAAATAAAAAAACGCCTTGTATCTTACCAGGAAACTTTTAAAGCTTGCCGAATTAATGCTAAATGGGTAAACATTGATAATTCTCATTTAACTCTCAAATTCCTGGGTGAAGTAAATGAAGAAAGAATTGATATAATAAAACAAATTATTGATTCATCAGCCAGGCTCTATGATTCTTTTAATGTAAAGCTAAAATCTTTTGGCTTTTTTCCCGATCAAAAGAAACCGCGCGTATTTTTTGTTTCAACTGATAATGAAAAGGGATTAAAGAGGCTCTCTCTTACCCTTGAAGAAAAACTTTCAGATTTAGGCTTTGCCAAAGAAGGAAAATTTAAATCCCATATTACTCTGGCAAGATTCAAATCGTTAGATGATTTAAGCTGTTTGATCAATGAAATTGAGAAAATCGTCCCGGAAGGAAACTTCTCGGTTGACCATATCAGCCTCTATAAAAGCACATTAACTTCTAAGGGGCCGATTTATGATGAAATTTACAGAGCAAACTTAAAAGGTTGATTAGGACTACTTTATTAAAGGTTACTATAGGTTAATAAATGTTATTAGGTGCTATTAAGGGTTGCGGATGCTCGGATTTCATCGAATAAAGGAAAAATTATTTTGATAAAGCATTCATATAAGAAATTTATAATAGCGGTTGTATCTATATTCGTGTATGTTTATTACGCTCAAGCTGCGGACAACAGAGTTTATCAGCTTGAGAAAGCAATGACAAGTTATAGCCCTAAGGTAAAAACATACATTGATACCTTATACAAAATGAAATACACAAAGAAACTCCCTCAGCCTACAGCCATAGCAAAACTATGCGCATCTTTTCAGCATATTAAAAAGCAATGGCATTACACAAATGATCCGGGCAATATTGACTATATAGCGCCTCCTGAGATAACAATCAACAGCGGGATGGTCGGTGATTGTGATGATTTCGCTGTTTTAATGTATACGATTATAGAATTATTAGGAAAGCGTTCACGGGTGGTTTTTGCCTATGAAAAGAAAGGAACAAGACATGCATTTGCCGAGTTGTTTTTATGTAAAAATAAAATAAGCCTTAAGGAAAAGGTTGGTGAGATAATCAAGAATTACGCGATGATTTATGATGAAACTTCAGAGTTCAAAGTTTATGTCCGGCGCGACCTGAAAGGTTATTGGTTTAATTTTGACTGGTTTGCGGAATATCCCAGCGGAAAATATTACGATTCTTCAAAAGAGATAATGATTTATGGCGACGGTGACGCCGAACTGCTTGAGGGAGAAAATCTTCCTCAGAAGGTAGAAATAACCGTAAAGGTATCCAGGGGCAGCGGTGAGTAAAAAATAGCACAAGGGTAAGCGGCCTGACGAAGCCGCCGAAGGCGGCGAAAAATGTCAATGGATATTCCGGGATAATATCGCGGCAGGGAATCTAAACCGAATCAACCGGACTTTTTCAAATAATCGGCGTCTAATTTATCTTTTTCCCGGCCAGTGGATTGCTTATTTTTTATGAGGTTTTCTTTTGAGATAAACGGTATAGTTAACTTTTCAATTTCGATATTTTCTTTTGATTTATAAGCTTCTTGAAAATCTACTCCATCAATATGCGTTATAATATCAATCCGGCGAGGCGCTACGCCAATTTGGAAAATGATTCCTTTTTCGGTAAAAGTATTTTCTGCTATATCGGAAATAGGGGCACCAAATTCATAAAGAGATCTATATATTTTGTTTGAATTTTCCATAGATGCCTCTACCCATATATCAAAATCTCCTGTAGCCCGGGGGTACCCGAAAGCTCCCATGGCGTATGCACCGACAATGAGGAATTTTACCTCATTGTTTAATAAGATTTGTAACATTTCTTTGTAGTCTTCGTTCAACATAACCAGCACCTCGTAAAGACCAAATTTCCGCTGTAAGCTCCCACATAAAAGATACAAGTTCCCTTGGCGAAGCATTCACAAAGGAATCTTCTTTCTTGGTAAGTTTTTCAAGTTTTGCGATAGTTTTTCTTAGCTTCATAGCATCATTATACCATATTTTTCAATTTTTATTTTATTTAACGAGCCTGTAGAAAGACCCATATGGTTTAGAATCTTATTAGAATTCTTACAATATGAAGAATAACGTTGGCATAGACGCCGGCAACCACATCATCCCCGACAATTCCCCGCGCGCCGGGATAAAGCTCAACTTTATCGGCAGGCGGTATCTTAAACATATCAAGCATTCTAAAGAGGAAAAAAGCGGGAATTATAAAGCGGATATCGCGGGGAATAAAAAGAAGGGTTATTAACATGCCGGAGAAATCATCTATAACAATAAAACTGCAGTCTTTTTTGCCAAAAATCTTTTCAGCGGGAGTTGACACTAAAAAAGCGAGAAGCGTAGAAAAAAGAGTGATTATCAGGAAATAAAAAGGGTTGGGAACAATCAGATACACTCCCACCGCAACAACACACGAGGCTGTCCCGGGACATAATGGCACATAGCCAATCCCGAACAACGTAGCTATTGCCAAACACGCCTTGTCTTTAATCGGCCACTTCTTCATTAAAAAGTTTTGATTACCTTACGGTTTGCCCAAAGATAATATGCGCCTGAAGACACGGTAATAGAAACAACATACCACATAACAACAGGAATAATCATGGAATAAAATAGATTAATCACATTATTTTCGGGAAAAATCTTAAGCACCAATAACGTAAAGAATATCAATATAATAACACCTATTTGAGAAACGGTTTTGTGTTTTCCGAACTGCTTAGCCTCGAGCACGACACCTTTCTTTATGCTAAAGATACGCAAACCGGTTATCAAAAATTCCCTGAATATTATAGACACAACCATCCATACCGTGATTACTCCTAACTGCAGAAAAGAGGCAAATACCCCAATGATAAGGACTTTATCTGCTATGGGGTCAAGTAATTTTCCTAAATCGGAAACTAAATTATATTTACGTGCAAGATGGCCGTCAAAGAAGTCTGTAATTGAAGCTGTAACAAAAAGAATAAAGCCGATAATAAGCGAGAAAAATGTATTCTTAAGAATGAAACCCATACAAAAAAAAGAAAGTAGAATTCTTAGAATCGTCAGTTTATTTGCAATGTTCATTTTATAACCTCTGCTGTTAAATCATATTCATGAGAATCGATTATCCTTGCCGGATAAATTTCACCGATTCTTAGATTCTCTCCTCCCACAAAAACAACGCCGTCAACTTCGTAAGCGTCATATTGGGTTCTGCCGATATAAAACCCGCCGGATTTCTCTTCAACTAAAACATCTATCTCTTTAGATAAAAAACGCCGGTTAACTTCACGCGAAATATCTTGCTGGAGTTCCATAATCTTTTTGTAACGCCTTATTTTAGTTTTATAATGTACCTGGGGAATTAATTTTGCAGCCTTTGTTTCTTCCTCCTTAGAATAGGTAAATGCCCCCAGCCTTTCAAATTTTGTTAATTTTAGAAAATGATAAAGTTCTTTAAACTCTTCTTCGCTCTCAGCGGGAAATCCCGTTATCACCGAAGTGCGGATAACGCAGCCGGGAATATTCTTTCTTATCTTCTCAATCAAGGCTTCGGTCTGTTTGCGGGAAAACCGCCTTTTCATTAACTTTAAAATTTTATCACTTATATGCTGGATGGGCAAATCAATATATTTACAAACTCTCCTATCACTTGCGATTATGCTAATCAGCCTGTCGGACACATTGCGCGGATGTGTATAAATTAAGCGAATCCATTGTATTTTCTTTACTTTTTTTAATATTTTTTCTAATAAAACAGAGATACCGTCTTTATAGCCTATATCACGGCCCCAGCTGGTTATATCCTGGCCTATCAAGTTTAATTCTTTTATGCCGGTTGAATCTAAATATTCAACCTCGTTAATTATATCCTTGATGCCTCTGCTTTTTAAAGGGCCTTTAATCAATGGGATTGCGCAGTATGAACAATTATGAATGCAGCCTTCGCAAACTTTTAGGAAATCTATGTGGGAAGGAGTTATTTTTAAACGTCTGTTGTTTTTAGAATTAAATTTTTCGACTCCCAGCCACTGATCAACCTCAGGAAATTCTTTTACCAGATGCTCTTTGTATCTTTGGATTAAGCAGCCAAATACTACGAGTTTTCTGATTTTACCTTTTTTCTTTAAATCAACCGCCGACTGAATAACCTCCAGCGATTCCTCTTTAGCCTGCGATATGAAACCGCATGTATTAATTACAAGTGTATCACAATTGCTACAATCCTCTTTGAAGGCGTAACCTTGATCAACTAAGCGCCTTGCCGCAACCTCTGAATCGTAAGTATTGCGGAAACACCCCAGTGATAATACGGAAAAAGTTTTTTTACTCATATAATTACAAATTGCCGTGTTTCGGTTTTTGGTCTTCGGTGTTCGGTTTTCGTAAAGAATTTATCACGAACACCAAGCACCGAGAAATTTTCCTTTCTGACTTAGACCTATTTATCAACCTTGATTCCGGAGTGGTTTATGGTAAGGCGTTTTATTGGCTTGCGCAAGGCAGTTAAGGGAGATATTGGTTTTCCATTTACTTCTATATATACGGCAGAACCGTCATTAATTGCAAACTCCATCTCATTTTTTGCCTGCCATGTTTCAACGGCGCCTTCTTTAAGAACAGAATCAAACAGGAGCCTCCCGTCAACTTTTACCCTTATGAACACATCCCGCTTAGTGCTGAGAGATACCATTATGTCCTCTCCCTGCTGCAAAGATGAATCAAAGACAGGATCATCCTTAGATTCCTTAACAACTTTTTCTAATTCTCTAGATGGCACAACAGGCAGCTTGGAAACCTTGCTCTGTGCAGTTATTCTGCGGCTTCCATGGCGAAACACCTTCCTGAATACTAAACCAAGAAAAGAAAAAAAACTCCATATTACAATTATCCCGATAAAAGAAACAAAAACCGTTTTTATTACTTTCGAATAACTATTCCTTTGTAAAATTCCCTGACGTTTATTTTCCTTTACTTGATTCTGTTTAGGAGATATTTCTAATAAAGCTTCTTCGGCATTTACCCCTAAGAAAGACGCATAAAGTCTAATGAAACCCTTCATGTAAACGGGGCTTACATTATGTAAATTAGCGCTTTCGATGTCGTGTATGGCAGAAGGATGCAGTTTTATTCTTTCAACAACTTCTTCTATAGAGTACCCGAGTTCTTTCCTTTTCTCTTTTAACTTAAAACAAATCTCTTCAATCATAAGAACCTTCTGTTATGCGGCAGGATGCTGCAGGTAGACGAAAGGATTACCTCAATAAAACATTGAACCAAAACTCATAACTTACCTGATTCTATATTGCCGGAACCGGAAGCTCTTCTAAGCTGGTTGTTCTTTCTGCGCCATATGCTCAACAGGATCAACTAAAATTTCACGGGCACGACTGCCGCAAAAAGGGCCTACGATTCCGTCCTGCTCCATTAAATCAAGCAGCCTTGCGGCACGGGTATAGCCGACACGCAAACGCCTCTGAAGGATTGAGGCAGATGCCTGACGAGACTGCAGAATAACTTTAACCGCATCATCAAACAATTCATCCGATTCAACTCTGATAGCCCCTCTTTTTTCCTTCTCAACGATTGCCTTCTCGTAAACTGGCGACCCTTGAGACTTCGCAAAATCAGTCAAGTTGGCTATATCTTCATCGTCTATAAAACACCCCTGGGCTCTTATAAGCTTGACAGCACCGGGCTTTAGAAACAAAAGGTCACCTTTGCCAAGAAGCTTTTCTGCTCCTATTGCATCCAAGACTGTGCGCGAGTCCACCCGTGAAGAAACCTTAAATGATATGCGCGCAGGAAAGTTAGCTTTAATAATTCCGGTAATAACATCAACCGAAGGCCGCTGGGTCGCAAGGACCAAATGAATACCAACAGCGCGTGAGAGCTGCGCTAAGCGCTGTATTGAAGTTTCAACATTTTCTCTTGCAACAATCATAAGATCAGCCAATTCGTCTACTACTATAACAATATAAGAAAGCTTATTGTCGCCTTTATTGTAAATATCGATATTTCTGGCACCGGCACCTGCAAGAAGACGGTATCTTCGCTCCATTTCTTCAACCGCCCAGTTAAATGCCGCAAATGCCTTTTTCGACTCTGAAATAATAGGGTGTATTAAATGCGGTATAGCGGCGAAAGGAGCAAGTTCAACCATCTTTGGGTCAACAAGAATAAAATTTACCTCATCCGGTTTTGCTTTAAACATTATAGAAGTTATCAAAGAATTTACACATACCGTTTTTCCTGCTCCTGTTGTTCCCGCTATAAGCAAATGGGGCATATCTTTAAGGTCAGCGATGATAGGATTTCCGGAGACATCTTTTCCTATTGCAAGGGATAATTTAGATGCCTGGGCCCTGAAGATTTTATCTTCGATAATCTCTCTTAGAAAAACCATGTGTTTCTTTTCATTAGGGATTTCGACGCCCACGGTTCCTCTTCCCGGTAAAGGCGCAACTACACGCACCGAAGACGACTTCATAGCTAAGGCAATATCGTCAGAAAGCGCAGAGATTTTCTGAATTTTCACCCCGGCGACAGGCTTAAGCTCATACATAGTAACTACAGGCCCCTTTTGCACACTAACCACTCTAACCTCTACGCCAAAGTCAGCTAAAGTTTCCTGCAGAATCTTTATGTTATCTTCTATGTTATCTTTAAGCTCGCGCATATCAAAAGAAGGAGGTAATTTTATCAAATCTTTTGAGGGAAGCTTGTATGTTGCGGGGTCGTATTTCTTTGCGTTTTCATCGGTATCCTGCTTAATAAAGGCCTCTTTGTTTTTGCGCACTGGTGTTTGCGAAATTTTCTTTTCAGAAGGCAAGCCCGCGTAAAAATCTTCTTCCGATATCTTAGAAACAGTTGTGTTTACATTGGGTGTATATACTTTTATTTCCGGCTTTATCTCATTTTCAAAAACAGAATTTTTAACAAGGGAAGGCTTTCTGATTTTACCCTGCTTTTGGGGCTGCTTAATTAACCTGTCTTTGGCCTCATTGCGGCGCAGGCTATACGCCTTAAGTTGTGCAATTATTTTTATGCTGATGGATTTTATTGCTCTTGCGATATCAGCAAAAAAGAACCCAAACAATAAAAACGAAGTTATTACTAAAAGTAAAGACAGCACGATGAAAGACCCCTGTAAACCTAAGTATTTCTTAAAAAACAACGAAAGATACAGGCCGGAAAACCCCCCCGGATTTCCAAATACCAGCGGCAAGAAACCGGAGAAAACTCCCAGGAAAGTTGAAAGAAAAATTATAAAAAGGAAGAATGAACAAACACTAACAGTTTTACTTTGCGAAAGCCCTTTAAAACGGATAATACCGGCGGCATCAATACCCATAAAAAGTAAATAAAAAGGGATAAAGAAAGCAGCGTAGCCAAACGCAAAAAAAAGGGAAAAGCCGATATATGCCCCTATTATACCTATTGCATTATTGATTTTTAGTGAAATTGGGTAGGCAAGAAAATTTATATCAGCTGGGATAAAGGTGGATAAACTAAGGAATGTAACAAGAGCTAAACAGAAGTAAATTATGCATTTTAAAAGAGACGAAAGATTCTTCATCTTTTATACGGATACAAAAGTTACCCCGCTCCCTATCTCTACACAGCTTTTTGAATGAGCTATATAAAAAACTGAAAGCCATGAATTTATTTCTGAAGTTATTGAGCAAAAGTCCTACTTTGCCTGTTTCATGCTCAAGCTTATTTTTCCCTGGACATCAACATTAAGGACTTTTACCCTTACTGTATCGCCTTCTTTTAAGAACTCTCGGACATCTTTTACGTATGTATCAGCTATTTCTGAAACATGAAGCAAGCCTGTTTTACCGGGAAGGAGTTCGCAAAATGCACCGAAGTTTGCAATCCGCTCAACAACTGCATCATAGATCTCCCCGACCTCAACATCTTTTACTAAACCTTGGATATATTGAACAGCTCTTTCTAAATCATCATGCTTCTTGGCTACGACAGAAACCATTGAGAACTCATCATCAATATCAATTGTTACGTTGTTTTCTCTTGAGATTGCGCGTATGGTTTGGCCTCCGGGGCCTATTACGCTTCCGATTTTATCTCTAGGTATTTGGAAAGCCTTTATTTTAGGAGCGAACTCTGAAACTGATTCTCGCGGAATAGATATTGATTTATTCATAGATTCTAAGATTGAAAGGCGGGCTATTCGTGCCTGCTCTAAAGACTTACTGATTATTTCATAGCTTAAGCCTTCTATCTTTGTATCGAGCTGAATTGCGGTAATACCATTCTTAGTCCCTGCGATTTTAAAATCCATATCGCCGCAATGGTCTTCTATTCCCGCAATATCAGTTAGAATTTTATAATTAGAACCGTCACTGACAAGCCCCATGGCAATCCCCGCAACAGGCTCCTTTAAAGGGACGCCTGCATCCATTAATGAAAGGCTCGTCGCACAAACAGTCGCCATACTCGATGAACCATTTGACTCTAAGATTTCTGAAACAGCTCTTATTGTATAAGGGAATTCCTCTTTAGAAGGTATAACGCTTACCAGAGACTTCTCGGCTAAAGCCCCGTGGCCGGTTTCTCTCCTGGACACTCCGCGGATAGGCTTTACTTCTCCGACACTGAAAGGAGGAAAATTATAGTGCAGCATAAAATTCTTTGACTTTCTTCCATCAAAAGCTTCTACCGTCTGTCCATCGGAAGAGGTTCCTAAAGTAGTGATCGTCAACGACTGAGTCTGGCCCCTGGTAAATATAGCTGAACCGTGAGTCCTCTCCAATACACGTACCTGACAATCTATAGGGCGTATATCGGCTAACCCCCTATTATCCGGCCGCTTCTCTTCTTTTATAATTCTTAAACGGACGAAATCTTCCTCTAATTTATCAAACATATTCTTTATTTTATCAAGTGTAATTTCCTCATTCTCTGAGAAATTCTGTTCATAAAGCTCTGAACAAAACTCATCAACCTTTTCCTGCCGCTCTTCTTTGCCGACTAATCCGTAAATCTTATTAAGTATTGGGGCGGCTTTTTTCTTTACCTCTTCAAAAATAGCGCTATCAAACTCAAATAAGGGGCATTCTTTCTTCGGTTTACCGGCTTTTTCCCTTAAATCTTTCTGTAAAGAGATTATTTTGCGTATATGAGGGTGAGCGAATTCAATAGCATCAATTACTTCTTGCTCGGATATCTGATCAAGACCCCCTTCTAACATAAGTATTTTATCCTCGGATCCTACTACCACTAAATCAAGGCCTGAGTTGCTGCGCTCTTGGTAGGTGGGATTGACAACAAAAGAACCCTCAATCTTTGAGACACGTACCGCTCCAACCGGCTTATCAAACGGAATATCGGAGATAAAAAGTGCACAACTGGCAGCATTTAATGCTAAGACATCCGGGTCATGCTCACCGTCTGAGGAAAGAACCATAGATATAATCTGAATTTCATTAGTCAATCCTTTTGGAAAAAGCGGCCTAAGCGGCCTGTCAATAAGGCGTGCCGAAAGTGTTTCATTATCTTTGGGCCTACCCTCACGCTTGATGAAACCTCCGGGAATCTTGCCCATAGCATAAGTCTTTTCGCGGTATTCTACCGTAAGCGGGAGGAATCCTAAGGTTTCCTTGGGATCCTTAGAAATACAAGCTGAAACGAAGACTACAGTATCGTTGAGGCAAACCTTCACACTTGCGTTTGCCTGTCTCGCCCAATCGCCCGTAGAAAAAGTTAAAACATTCCTGTCGATATCAGAAGATACAAATAAACCCATATTATTTTTTTAGCTTGAGCTCTTTAGCAATCTCTTTATAACTTTGTGGATCGTGCTCTCTTAGATAAACGAGAAGACGGCGGCGCCTTCCTACAAGCATTAAAAGACCCCGGCGGGAATGAAAATCTTTCTTGTGCTTTTTTAGGTGATCAGTTAAATCGGTTATCCTTTCGCTAAGCAAACCAATCTGAACAGAAGCCGAACCGGTATCCTTAGGATGCCCTTTGAACTTCTCAATGATATTCTTCTTTTTGCCTTTATTAATCATGGTATATATATTACAGGTTTTGAGTTATTCTGTCAATACCCCTCTGCAAAAAGGCAAATAGCCTTCATTTTTCATTTTTCTGAAAATTATTCACAATTTCCTTAACCTGAAGTTCTGTTTTCTCGATTCTTTCGCGGCATATTCTTATAAGTTCAACTGCCCGCTTGACCTTAGAAGAAAGTTCATCAACATCAATACGCTCTGACTCAAGGTTTTCCAATATCAAACTAAGTTCGTTTTGAGCTTGATTATATGAGAAATTCTTCTTGCCCATTTTCACTCTCCTTTTTTTCTTTAACAAGTGATAAGAAAAAACCGTCCTGTAATAAAGTTTTAAGTATATCGCCCTCATTAATCTGTTTCAAAGACTTAACCACCCTGTTATCCTTAAAAGCTAATGAATATCCCCGCTTAATTACACAGTGTGGATTAAGAAGCCTGGCCTTTTCATCACAATGTGTTAAGCGTTCTTTTTCCCGGGTAAATAATTTATCCACGCAGGTCTGAATTCTTGTAAAATAGACCTCGATCGCATGCCTGTTACGCGTTAAAAACGAAGATACAAAACTATCAATTTTATGCAGCTGATCCTGCAAGATTTGCCTGTTATCAATAAAGAATTTAGGCAGCAAAGAATTTATATTTACCGCTTCATAATGCAGCTTTTTTACGGCTTGATTTATAGCACCCTGGGCTGACAAGATTATCTTTTCTTTAAGATTCTCTATATCTTCGGCAAACCCCTTAACCTTTTCAACGATAAGCTGGGCTGCCTTTGTGGGAGTTTTAACCGAAGTATGCGCAGCCATATCGGTAATGCTTACGTCTATATGGTGCCCTAAAGCAGAAAATACCGGTATCGAAGAAGACGCAACCGATTCGGCAATTTTCTTATTATCAAACCAGCTGAGATCGGCCTTTGACCCGCCGCCGCGGGTAATAACAACAATATCATAATCATTTTTGTTTCTTTTAAAATAATTTAGTGCTTCACATACGTCTTTCTCTACCTCCTTGCCCTGCATGTGAGCATTAAATACTGTTACTTTAAATCCGATTCCGCTTAAAGAAAGTTCATTTATAAAATCATGGTATGCTGCCGAATCCCTTGCTGTAATCAACCCCAGAGAAAGCGGCACAAGCGCAACACCAAGCCCCTTATTCTTATCAAGCATCCCTTGTGCCCTTAACTCCTCTATTATTTTGAGGCGCATTTGAGCGGCTTTGCCAAGAGTGTAAAAAGTATCAATATCAACTACAATCAAACTATACTGGCCCGTGGGAGGATGAATGCTAACCTCGCACAAAAGTTTAACTTCTATGTCGTTCTTAAGCTCGAAAGCGCCCTGGGCTTCTTTTATGCGGCGGGCTATTGTATGCTTCCTGCCTTCAAAGAGGGCAACTTTTACCTTTGCGATAATTTCATCAGCTTTAGGGTGTTTTTCTACCAGCTCAAAATATGTATGTTTTTTACCTCTGTCGGGACGCAAACCCTGCACTTCCCCGCATACCCAAATATATTCCGAAAATCCGCTCTTTATTAAATCGCGAACCGCGGTATTTAACTCCAAAACACTGAAAATTTTATTGTTAGTAGACAATTCCATGGTTATCCATCATCATTGGAAGAAGAAGTAAAAAGAAAAGATAATTTTGAAAAAATTCTCGCTATTGAGGCGTTTATTGCCCAAAGATAAAGCCGGAGGTAATTGAAGACATATTTTAGCAGTTTAAAACTGGATTTGCCCATGGTTCTAGCGCGCCAAACAGTAGGCACCTCTGTAATCCTAAAATCTTTAAAATAGGCTTTGAGAGTTATCTCCATAGATATCTCAAAACCTTTAGCCTGCATATCAATAGACTGAATAGTGCTCTTGCGGTACATCTTAAAAGCATTAGTTATATCGCTGGTGGGGATACCTGTTAAAATTCGAAGGCTTTTGCCTGCCAGGCATGAAAGTACGCCTTTTAGAAACGGCCCGCCATCTTTTTTGCCGCCCTTAATATAGCGCGAGCCGCATACGATATCAAAACCATCGAGTATCTTAGAATACATCTTGTTTATTGTATGCGGATCATCGCAAAGGTCAGCCATAATCGGAACAACTAACTCGTAACGCGCAAAACTAAAACCTGTCTGCAGGGCATTAGAAAATCCCTGCTTGCCTTTGTTGTCCGTGACAATTAAATTAATATTATCTGCCTGCAGCGCCCTTGATATGGCTTTGGTCGTATCCGTTGAATAGTCATCGACAACAATAATCTCATGTTCTCTTTTTACCGCGTTCTCGATACGGGAAATTGTTTCGGCAATACTATGCTCCTCATTATGCGCCGGAATAATAATGGAAATACGCATTTTATAATTTCTTGGCTGAAACATTATTCACCTGCCACTTGATATATACGGCTGTCCTCATTTTCAAATCTTAAACGGAATTTTTCAGGGTGGTTTCTTGCCCAAACATCTTCAACGGGAAAATCCTTTGTCTGATGCAGAGAGTATATAAAAAGATACTCAGTCTTTTCTTTAATAATATTTTTTAGCCACTGAGAAAAATCGGCTTTTCCCCTGTAATTTTCAGGGCGCCGCAAAACCTTATGAATAGTGCTAAAATCCGAAGTCCAATCAAGGTTCCCTTTAGGCCAGAGATGAAGATGCGCCGGATGAATACTGTTTACAGAAACATAATATACGTCATTCTTCAAATTAGTTCCGTAAAGAGGGAACGCAACAGGCCTTCCTACATAAGCAACGCGGTTTCCCTGAGTATTGCTGTTTAGCCACTTCCATGCATGGGCAGCCCCTTTCCAAAGAGGAGTATGGCTTATATAACGGTCGTATTCATGCAATAGATACCACTTTTCAATAATTGAAAGAGAGACAACAGCAATGGCTGCCATTGCAAAAGATATTTTCAAAAGCGATTTGCTTTTTTTTATAAAAAATAAAATTCTTGGAGAAAGAAAGAATATAAAAATACTCGCCGCCAAGGACACGATAAGCTCAAAATGCCCTGCCAATTCACTGGCTGCCGCCAAAACACTTACCACAACTATAATCCGCACTGCTTTATGCGGTACTTTCAGTTTATCTAAATTGTATAGCGCAACCGCTGAACCTACACCTAAGAAAGGATACAAGAATCTTGTCCATAGCTGAGGGATGATGTAACGAAAAATAAGGTAAAGGGTAAGGGGCAAAAACATTATAAAAAAGACAGTAACATTATTTCTTCTTTTACGAATTATGCCCCATAAAGCTATAAAGGGAGAAATCACTGCTAAGGGGAATATTAGTAAAAAGAAATGAAAACCCATGCCCTCGTGGAAAAAAAGCTTTATAAGATTATAATCTTCTTTTGACCAATGAGCCCTGTAGGTATTCGAAGGCATAACCCCTTTTAAAATTGTATTGCCGAAGAGTTCAAAATTTAACGGAAACAAAGGATTCCCGGTAATTAAAAAGTTACGTATATAACTATATCCGCCTAAGGCAGCAACTAACAGGAAAAAAAGAATTGCGCCTCGATAAAATTTCCCTTTGCCTTTTCTTAAAATGATAATGAAAAAAAGAATAAAAAGCGGCACGCTGTAAGGCAAGCATAAGGTTTTGGTTCCGAAGAAAAGCCCTCCCGATAAACCGCACAGGATGATATTCCTATAACTAAATTCATTTTCCAACATCAAAAGAAGGTTTAAGGTTAAAAGAAATAAAGCTCCTACCATTATATCGGCATAAGCAATCTCTACCTGTTTGAAGAAATTTGGCGTTATGGTAAATAGCGTCGAGGCAAAAAAAGAATATTCTTTAGAAATGCCCATTTTACGGGAAATTCCAAAACATGCGAAGAATGAAATTATAAAAAACGGCACTTGCCCCAAATCTGCGATAAAAACATTGCGCAAAGGCGCAATAAGCCAGTAGTAAAACAAACCGTTGTTTATAGGGTAATAGGCAGGCGAAGGATCATCGTTTATTGTAATAGGGCTGTTTAGGTTTGCGTTTTTAAACCACTCAACCGGAAGGCTAAAATGGTAATTCAGGCTATCCCAGCCTACGGGAGGATTAAAAAGATTGATTAGAGACTTTATGAGCAGAAATCCCGCTATAACACAAAAACAAAATAATATAACTTTATCCGTTACTATCCAGGAGATATCGCTTCTATAATGCGGAGAACTTCGCTGTTTGCTTTTTGTCAATATCCATACAGAAAAAAGTATTGAAAGGTTAAGAGCAAGTAAGAGATTAAGGCGTAAGAAACCGAATATGCCTAAAAATAATTCTGTGGCAATAATCTGCGATAAATAAAGCACGCTTAATATGCATATTCTATCCGTGAGAGACCGGACAGAAAAAACTTTTGTTACGAGTAAATATGCACTTAATCCAACCGTTGTATTAAGGATAATAAAGAAAACCATTTTCGTATTTATTTTTTTTGTATTTTACCACAAAAATCAAAAAGGGTAAAATACGTATCGGCGATTATTTAAAGTTTCTGCTTATTCAATTTAAAGATTCGCTGATTACCTCAAGTGTCCTCCTGGCTGCTTTTTCCCAAGAGAAATCAGCGGCACGTTTTAGTGCTTTTTCTTTAAGGGCGGCTTTCAATTTATGATCGCTAAGGATGTCATTGGCCTTGCTCGCTATATCTTCAGGCTTATTGGGGTCTATCAATAAAGCTGCGCCGCCGGCCACCTCAGCGGTAGACGAAACGTTAGAAGTAATTACAGGCAACCCGAAAGCAAAGGCTTCAAGAACAGGCAAGCCCACCCCTTCATAAAAAGACGGGTAAATAAACATGTCGGCATGCTCATACAAAGCTCTTAGATCATTGCGGCTTACATAATCTGTAAAAATAATATTCTTAGTTAAATTGAGCTCTTTTACCAGGGTAAAAACTTTATCATACATCCATCCCTTCATGCCTGCGATGACAAGGCCATGCTTTATACGGTATTTATCCTTCATTAAACCATATGCCCTGACGAGGTTATCTACATTTTTTCTCGGCTCAATAGTCCCCACATAAAGAATGTAAGGTAAATTAATTAAGTGCTTATCCTGCAATAACCTCAAATTATTATCCGGTTCGTAATTATCAGAGAGAATATCCTCATTGATTCCCGGATAAATTACTTTAATCATATCCGTATCCACTTTATAAAACTTTATCAGGTCGTTTTTTGTTGTCATGGAAACTGCTATAACTATAGCTGCACGATCTAAAATTATCTTCAAGCTTTCATCAATACTCTTGGCTGTATTTTCGCCGTGTGCTTTGGGATAAGCTTTATGTATAACATCATGAACAACAAGAATTAACTTTGTCCTTTTCGGGGGGATAATATCAAAACTCGAAGTATGCAATGCATCAACACCTCTTAACATTAACTTCGGAGGCAGGTTCAAACGGTTAACGCGGTGCTTAAAATTAGCGCCTGAGATATTAAGAAGAGTTTTTTTTCTGTTAAATAACCCTATCTTGCTGTAAAGATAATAAAAATTAGCGGTATCCAAAGCAGCGAGATGTTCGGCCAAATTTAATGTATAGTAACCGATACCGGTCTTTCTCTTAACTGTAGAACGTATATCTATGGCTATTTTCATCATATAATTAAAAACCTTAAAACAAACAGGATTATTTTCATAAAGGGCAGGTTTCAAACCTGCCCTTTTCCTGTAATAAACATCCTGATACAAAAAAGGAAAGTTCTTAAATTTCTCCTTGCTTTACGCTTTTAATCATACTCTTTAAGAATTCTTTCTCGGTAGCTGCAAGTTGATATTGATGACTAATGAGAAGGGTTAAATTCCTGGGGGCATCTTTTAATTCTTCGTCTTTGGCTTTAAGCCACTTCTTTACTCTCTCCAGAAACCTTAAACGTAAGCGCAACAGCGGCATAATTTCTTTTTTATCGAGAAAAGGGAGGAAATAGAGGGCAATGTCCAATTCTATAAAAGGCCTCTTCTGAGAAAGCAAAACGTTTCTGCAAAGCTTAGAAAACTCTTTTTCCCCTTTAGCGGTAATAGAGTATACACATTTTTTAAGATGTTCGCTGCGGCTTTGAATTTTTGCCGTTATCAGGCCTTTTTTCTGCATCTTATTCAGGGAGTAGTATATTGAAGATGCCTGAGGGTTTGAAAACTTACCAAGATCTTTATCCATGAACTTTCTAATATCGTATCCCGAGGAAGGTTTCTTCTTAAGCAGTCCTAGAATAACCAAGCTTTGAATCATTTCTTAAAAACACCTATCTTTCTGAATTTCTGATATCTTTGGGCTAAAAGTTTATCTGCTGTAAGCAGGCTAAGTTCTTCCAGGCTCTGCTTAAGGGCGGCTTTAATATTTGACGCAGCCTCTTGAGGATTACGATGAGCACCTCCCTGAGGTTCGGCAATTATCTCATCAATAACACCAAGCCTTTTAAGATCATGCGCGTTTAACTTTAAAACCCTGGCCGCTTCTTCTCTACGGGATGCATCTTTCCATAATATCGCCGCACAGCCTTCGGGAGAAATAACGGAATAATAAGCATACTCAAGAATCAATACTTTATCACCCACACCGATACCCAATGCGCCGCCGCTGCCGCCTTCTCCTATTACGACAACCACAATAGGAACTTTCAAGGAAAACATATCGCGTATATTCTCTGCGATAGCCTGGGCTTGGCCGCGCTCTTCAGCCCCAACCCCCGGGTAGGCTCCGGGCGTATCCACAAAACAAACTATGGGTAAATTGAAACGTTCTCCAAGCCTCATCACCCTCATGGCTTTACGGTATCCTTCGGGATGCGCACAGCCGAAATTCCTCTCGATATTTTCCTTGGTATCTTTTCCTTTCTGATGGCCTATAATAACTATTTTATAATCATCAAATTTGGCAAAACCGCTTATTATGGCTTTATCGTCTCCAAAAAGCCTGTCTCCATGAAGGGGGATAAAATCAGTCATGAGCATATCAATATAATCAATTGTTGTCGGCCTGCCCGGGCAGCGGGAAATCTGAACTTTTTGCCATGGTGTAAGATTAGAATAGACCTGCCTTTTAAGGCGTGTCAATTTCTCGTTAAGGCTAGAGATATCTTGGGTTAGATCGACTCCCTTATCAGAAGAAAAAGCTGTAAGTTCAGCAATCTTTTTTTCTAATTCTGTTATGGGTTTCTCAAATTCCCAGCTCTGCATAACTTACTTACTCAACGATAGCCACTTCCGTACCTATAGGCACAATATCAAAAACCTCTTCTGCTTCCTCATTAATCATTCGCACACAGCCCAAAGTGCTGTGAGTGCCGATAGATTCGGGTTCGGTAGTCCCATGGATACCATACCCCTTAATATCGAATCCCATCCACCGCGACCCAAGGACATTGTCAGGGCTGTCAGGAGGAATAACTGCCCCGGCTTTAAACCATGTAGGGTCATAAAGTTTATTAATAATCTTGAAATTCCCTACAGGTGTTACGTTATCCTTCCCGGTTGCAACTGTATATGTTTTAAAAATCTCCTCCCCTTTCTTAAGAAATAAAAGGTTCTGAGATTTATCGATGGCAATAGAAAATTGGCAAGTATAGATTTTTAACTCCTGATCCGGCCTTATCATATTAGAGGCCAAATTGTTCGAACGTTTTATAAGATTTACCGTTGTGTTAAACTTTTTTGCAATTTTTGACAGGACATCCTTAGGTTTTACAACATAAGAAATACTGCATTCATCAATCACAGGCGAAAAAAGCAATTTCATATTTATTTCTTCAACTCTCTTTCGCACCTGAGTCAATTCTTGAGTATCTCTAATACTTTCAAGCCCGTCTTTATATAGTTTTCTTGACCCCAACAGATCCCCTCTTTCATAAGCAGCCTGGGCATCTTTTATATCGCCCGTGACAACAGGTTCGTTCTTTCTTTCTGCCTTTGGCTTTCTGCTTCTTAAAACCATAAAAACGGCAGAAAAAACAATAATGGCTGCAACCACTGAAACAATAACTACTCTTCTCATATCAACCCATCTCCTTTAGTAAAACAAAAGCGGTATTATTATACCGATTAGGGCTCCCACGAATACCTCTATCGGTGTGTGGCCGACTAATTCCCGCAACCTATGCTCCTCTATCTTTTTACGGACCTGCAAATCTTCTATCATTCTATTTAATATCCTTGCCTGTACTCCTATGGAACGCCGCCAGGTTTGGGCATCAAACATCGTAACTAATGCGAAGATAGTGCTTAATGCAAAAAAAGGTGAAGAAAATCCAATCTCTTTTCCCATACAAAAAGCCAAGGAAACAACCGCTGCACTGTGAGAAGACGGCATCCCCCCTGTTCCAAGAAGCCAATAGAAGTTAAAACGCCTCTCTTTAACGGCTCCTATCGCAATCTTTAAGCCCTGGGCAAACATCCAGCTTAAGAGCACAACCCACAAGGCTTTGTTTTTTAATAAAGACGGCCAGAATCCTTCCATAATTAAATTTTGTTTTCTGCTTTATTATAAAGATAAAATGGGATTTGGGCAACTAAATCTTTTCTTACTAAACGCTTTACACTTTTTAAGCCTTTATGTTATAATAAACTTAATTAACGCCTAAAATAACGGCATTGGTTATTTAAGGCACCTTTTCTACTGCTCTATCGCCGAAAACAGGCAGGAATTCATCTACTCATTGAAAAAAGCACGTATAAGATCCTTCGCCTGCTGTTGGCAGGCGAAGGATCAATCCGGACATATGCCTTATGTTCGCTATCGCTCCATAAGTCATGTCCTCATTGAAGGAGGTAATTATGGTTAAAAAAATACTGGTAGTTGATGACGAAGCCAGCGTAGTAAAAGCTCTAACAAAATCCCTACAGTTTCAAGGCTATGATGTTATTACAGCCGCAAGCGGTAAGGAATGCATTTGTAAAGCTGAAGAATATTGCCCTGACGTTATACTCTTAGATGTGCTCATGCCGGAATTAAACGGCTTAGAAGTATGCAAACTTCTTAAAGATAATGAAAAAACGAAAAATATTCCGGTTATAATGCTTACTGCTCTTGCTGACGAAGAAGATGCGGTCAAAGGATTAGAAGAAGGTGCA
This sequence comes from Candidatus Omnitrophota bacterium, assembly GCA_043820815.1. Lineage (GTDB taxonomy): Bacteria > Omnitrophota > Gorgyraeia > Duberdicusellales > 4484-171 > JBDRDJ01. The sequence continues at coordinate 14,772 of JBDRDJ010000008.1, read as the reverse complement.
CGCTGCTATATCACAAAACCTTATAATCTTATGGACTTATTAGGTGAGATAAAAAGCGCCCTGGCCAATCGTTCCTGACCGCTTCCACGCTAGTCGGTGGATTCGTTAACAGAAGATCTTAGTTTCTTCTTTTCGGATTGCCTGCGTTTGGCGGCTAGTATTTTTTCTTTTGCGCGTTTGGAGCGCTTTCTTTTCTGGCGCCTTATTTTTTCTATCCGCTTTTTTTCCTCGGCGATAAAACCAATTTTGGCCTTTTCAATTTTATCTAAAAGCATACGGCGCGCCAGAAACCTGTTTATAGACTGCAGGCGCTCTTTCTGGCATTTGACAGTTATACCTGTTGATATATGGCGTAGAAACACACAAGAAGAAGTTTTATTTACTTTCTGGCCGCCGGGCCCCTTGGACCGTATAAATTTCTCCTGGAAATCATCTTCTGAAACTCCCAGCTTATTCATTCTCCCAATAAGCTCTTTCTGTTTTCTTTGGGTTACATTAAATGAAAACATATTATAAAATCAATTAGACAATTCTTCTGTAAATCAATACAACAATAACTACAGCGGTAAAAAGGATAAGATTCATAATATTAAACGCCCGCCATATGCGGTCCGAAGAACGGAAAGCTTCCGGTGCCATTAACAAAAAACACACCCATACGCCCAAAACCCAATACAAACTGATATCCTTGGATGATTTTCTTTTTATGACTCTTGCAATAAGCGGTATATTCCACAAAGGCAATACAATCGCTGCTATAAACGCAATCTTTTCCATCATGCACCTCCTGGTGTTTCTCCTAGTTATTTTTAGATGTTACTATTCGAATTTACCTTAGTTGCGGTTTATACGGTGATAATCGATTTTCTATTGAGAAACGAATGTATAAGTGACTAGAGTCATACTCACTTTCTGCCGGGGATAAGCACCGGGCATGCGTTCGATATTGACATATTCAATAAATACAAGCCGTTGTGTTTTAAGAAGTTCTTTTACAAAATTGACTAAAGCGTGGTACTGGCTTTCAAAATTAATTTTAATAAGTATTGGCCTTATTCTTTGCTGGGCCCCGTTAATAGCCTCCGATGGAAATCGGGATGAAGCGGATTCGGCATATTCGCTGCCTGATGAAGCATAACTTCCATCCTGATATAGGCTGTTATTATTATTTTGTTTAAGGCTGTCCATGGAAGGCTGTGCGTTAGTTTCATTTTCGAAAATGAACTCCATATTCCTGGCGCCTAACCGGCTGCCTAAATGAGTTATCTCTCTTATTAATTTAAGGGGTTTATCTTCATTTGTCGGAATTCTTTCCTCTATGCGGCCTGCTGTCTCTTCAATAGCTGCAATTTCTGTCTTTAGTTTATCCAGCTCTTGTCTGGCTTCTTTTGCATTATTAATCTTTTGGCTTGCCTGCCTTAATTCTTTCTTTAAATTGGTATTAACCTTTAACTGGGCAAGAAAGAAATAAAAAAATGACAAAAAGAATATTACGATGAGGAGTTTTAAAAAACGCGTACCTTCCATAAAAATTATTTTAATCTCTAATTACAAGCTCTGCACTTAAATTAAACTCTCTTAGTTTAGGCTGAGTAAGGGAAATTTCTTTCTGGTTTTCAATAACAGGCGAAATCTTTTCAATGTCAGGATAAAGCAAATTTACATTAACGAAATTATTATCATCCTCCAGCCGTTTCCTAAATTCATCGGCAAGTCGAACGGCGGTTTCGTAATCAGAAAAACATCTGGCCGTAAGCGATATAGCATAAGACTTACCCGTGGAAATATCTCCCCGGCTTACTTGAGCCGTATTGCCGGATAAAACGGTTGAGCTTGCGCCTTTGGATATAGTTAACGTTTCTAAGAAAACATCACCGGGCATAAGGCTGGCTACCTGATTAAGCGCTTGCGATATATTGACTCTCTGCTTAACGATTTCACCAACCTTGCTGGTTCGAATATCTATTTTTTCTCTTTCTGATTTAAGCCCATCGAGCGTTGAAATTATTCCTTTAGCTTTTTCTATTTCGGCCCGCTTGCCTTCTAAAGAAGCTTTGAGGGCATAATTGTTAACAAAAACTTTAAACCAAGCCAGAAAAATAAAACAAACCATAAAAATACCGAAACCTGTAAGCAATATTTGATTCTGAATTCTTTGATTACGTTTCTTAAGCCCGGAAGGTAAGAAATTAATCTCTCCTTGCATCTTCTTACCGGTTGTCATGCTTTTAGCGATGGAAAATGCGGGCGCAAATACTGAAATGCTATCTTGCAATATTTTAGACTTCTGGCCTTCTAAAGTGACATTTACCGCTTCAAATGGATTGTATAGCCGGCTGTTACCGCCGATTTCTTTGATAATAGAAGGCACATACCCCTGTATTAAAGAGCCTTCTCCTAAGAAAAGAACATCTTCAACTCTTCTTTTTCCTGTCTGCTCACTATAATAATGAAGCGTCCTTCTTATTTCGTGTATAGCTCTTTCTATTTGTGTGTTCCAAAAAACTCTCAGCTCAAGAACATTTACATCTTTATGGCCGGCTTCGTATTGGGGGAGTTCATACTTCTGGCGCATTATTTCTTCGGCAACTCTCACTTTATCCGACAGATCAATATCGACTTTAGGAACCCCTATATCATTAATAACCTTTTCGGCTTCTTGAAAGTCTATAGCAAGAGATCCGGCTATATTAGAAATAATATTCTTTAATCCAAAGTTAATGTTGCGGTAGAAATATAATTTTCCTTTTTTGGCAATAGCGATATCTATTGAATCATAACCAAGGTCAATAATTGCTGTATCTTTTTGCTGCGCTTGAGGGTCGTAAGCGAGTGAATTTATAATCGCATAACATGTAGGGCCTATAAAGAAAGGGCTAATATCCGCAAACGGTTTAAATATTCTTAAAACTTCCTCTATGAAATGGCGCTCTGTTTTAATTACAAGAATTTCATACCTGACAACATTATCTATAGCCACCTCGCTTAAAATAGAATATTCAAAAACACTGTTTGGCCCCGGAGGCGGAATCATTTTTCTGCGCGCTTCTGCAATAACTGCAATATCTAACTCCTTCTTGCTCATCTTTGGCAAATAAACAACGCTGACCGTAACCAAGGACGAAAGTATATTAACTCCTATTTGCGCTTTTTTTAAGAATTCTAAAGGCACATACGATGTAATTTTATCGAAGAATTGTTTCGCATCAATTTCCCGGGCAGATGAAACGTTTGAAAAAGGGGTAGGAAAAAAGAAAATATCAGAGATTGATTGTTTTGGCCGTTGCGAAAGTACAACTCCTCTTACAAATCGAACGCCTATATCAATTCCAATTAAATCAGCCATATGATTATTATTTGTTGTAGAAGCGGATATCCGCTTCTATTATTTAAATTATTCATTAGTCGGCGATAATACTCGCCATTTTAAACAGGGGTAGAAAAATAGCTAAAGAAATACCCCCGACCACAACACCCATTATAACAATCATTGCCGGCTCAATGATGGAGAATATTCTTTTTATGTCGGAAGCTACTTCTTTATCATAAAAACTTGCTGCTTTAAATAGAGTCTGGGTTAAAGCCCCGGATTGTTCCCCCACCTCTATCATGCGCACAACCATCACAGGAAACTCACCTGTAGCTTTAAATGAAGCAGCGAGTTTCTCTCCCACATTTACAGAACTTCTTGCTTTTAGAATTGCATTTTCAATTCGTGCGTTGGCACAGGTTTTGCTGGAAATATCCAAACAGTTTAGGAGGTTCACTCCTGCCTTAAAACTTAAGGCAAATGTCTGGGTGAAACGAGACAGCGATAATTTTCGAATCAGCTCGCCAAAAACAGGTATTCTCAACCTTATACTATCGATAATATAACGGCCTCTTTCGGTTAATTTCCAGAATTTATACCCTAGAAGAATCATAACTATTACAGCAAGGATAAGATACCAGAAAGAACGTAAAAAATGACTTATACCTAAAATAATCTGGGTTGCTGCCGGCAGGGCTACTCCTGCCTGGGTAAATATAGGCTCAAAAATAGGTATTACATGAATTATCATAAGGCAAACCACCGAAACCATAACAAAAAATAAAATTGCCGGATATGTCGAGGCTTCTTTGATGCGCACTCTTAGGTCTAATTGCCATTCAAGAAGATTTGCTAAGCTGTTGAGAGTCTGTGCAAGTTTACCTGTACTTTCACCGGTATCGACCAAGGCTTCGTATAGTTTGGAGAATGTCCTTGGGTGGCGGGATATTGCTTCCTTTAAAGAACTGCCGCTTTCCACATGATACCGGATATTGTCAATGACCTGCTGAACTCTCTCATTCTGCGCCTCTTTAGCTAAATCTCTTAAACCATCAAGAAGCGGAAGGCCCGAATCGACTAAGGTGGCCAAATGAATAGTAAACTGCAGGGTTTCTTTTGGCTTCATCCAAGAAGGCTTAACCTTAGACTTAGGTGATTCCTCGGGCATGGCCTTAAATCCCGTCAAATATCTATCTGATTGAGAAATCATTTCTGCCAAATCAGCTTCGCTGACCGCCTCAACAACACCGCGAATGATTTTCCCTTTGCTATCCCTTGCAGTATACTTATATTGGGGCATGTAGTACCTCTGGATTTATTATTATAAGGGCGATACCCGTTTTTAAATTAAAAATCAAAATGTAAATATCAAAATGACAAATTAAAATTCAAAAAGTTTAGATTTAAATATTTTAATTTTGATTTTTACATTGTCATTTTGATTTTTGATATTTGATTTTTGATTTATTTACGTTAACGTTAGACGAAAAATCTTTGTTAGGTTATTCCTGCCGCCAGCTCCAGCTTTTAATCCGGGGATCAGGGGTTGCCGCAGATTCAACTTCCTGGCGTATTTGCCTTCGAGCTATTATGTTGCCTGATGAATCTAAAATCTCGCCGGCTGAACGAATAAGCCTTTCTCCGGATCCGATATCCTCAATATAAAAAAAATACCTGCCTGTACCTAAAACAAACGGGCCGCTCCAGGCCGGAGCCGTAACTACGCCGTTTTTTGCTTCAATTTTAGCCCTCTCGATTCCTCCCTGGGCAAGATAGAAAACCGCTGTTGAATATTTCTCTTCACTGCGTGACAATATTTCTGACTGCCACATTCCCGAAAGTGAAACTATAAAAATACCTGCCAAAAGAAGTAAAAACAAAACAAATAACAATGCTTGAGATTTTATCATGGTGAATCAGTTTCGAGGTTTTACCCTTACTCTTTTTGTATAAACCAGATTATCCTTTTGCGCGGTTAACTCTATTGTTAATAAATCATCGTTTCCGCTCTGCATAAATATTGGGTCGGCTCTTCCGTCAGGGAGGCCAAAACCGTTTGAATTGTCTAAGAGGTCAGGATTATCAACAATATAATTAGCAATCTCCTGATAAGGCCCCCAGCCGCCACCTGCCGGATGATCCCGCCATCTGCGTGATAACGTATTAGATTCTCTGCTGTATTCCACCCAGGTATCAGGGTCATTATCACTATTTGTATCTATTCCAAAACGAAGTGTCCTTCCGTTAGCAATAACCCCAAGGCTGGCCCACCCGGGATTTGAAGATACAGCGGAATACCTTATTTCGTTAGCCATATATTCTAATGCCCAGCGAAGATTCTGAATCAACTCAACCGAATCAACTTGTTTTTTGTATGCTCTATCAACCGAAACAAATATAGACCCGGCCGCAGAAATAACAAGCGTAAATACCGTAAGTGCAACCATTATCTCAAGCAGGGTAAATCCTTTTTTAATAATCATGGGCTTAAAGCTCACGCGCGGGGAACATTAATCCTTACATACCCGTTTTCTTTTAAGGCGAATGGATAAATTTCAATAATCAGCACATAATGTCTCTAAAGATTCCGATTGAGTGCCGTTATTCCACCAGACTGTAACTTGAATATGGGCTAAATCGTTATAACTCAGATAAGGACGTGTAGTAATAACTTGTCGCTCAAGCCCTGTAAAGCCGCTTACGGATTGGCGCGGCTCTGAAAAGGGAGGCCAGCAATATTGGGCGCACTTTTCTTCAAGCTTTTCTCTTATAAGGCCATATACAATAGTTTTTGTCTTGGATTTATCTACTGAATTAAAACCCTGATAAAGAACCCTGAATAGGCCGGCGAGAATTAAAACTAAAACACAAAGCGAAACGCTTACTTCAATTAAGCTAAAGTTCATTTTTGATTGGCCCACTCTCACACCGCCTCTTTCTCTTTCTATCGCTGGCCTTTGGCTTGTCCTTTACCGCCGGATTGGCCGGAAAAACTGGGAGTCGCAAGCTGTGAGTCTTGTGCCCTTACATATCCGGTATCGCCAAAGATATAAATTTCCTTGGAATACCCTTGGAAACTTAAATCAATTTGTTTTGACTGAGAGTTTCCAAAGGGAGGATTAAAAACTATACTTTCCGGGGAAGGCTGTATTGAAACTATATCGGTTTGAAGCTTCTTGCGTAAAATTAAATTTACGGGGTTAATGCTTTGGTTGTAAATAGTATATTCATCGGCGGCTGTATCGAAATTAACAATATATTGAGTTTGGCGGGCCAGGCTCATGTCTCTAGCCCAGGATATATCTCCGACAACCATCCTGGCTTCGGCATCTAGTCTTTTGGGAGCAAGGCGCCAAAAAGATATTATACTTGCCGCAGAAATTAACCCCAGAATACCGATTACAACAACCATTTCAACAAGCGTAAACCCATAAAGACCATTTACTTTGATACAAGGGATTTCCCTTTTATTGCAAAGGTTTTGCATCTTAATAAACTATCGGGGATTGCGCTGATTAAAATAAACGATAATATCATCTCCCTGTGCGGTTAGATCAGCTCTATTGTAAGAAGCAATAACCCCATCGGGGCCGACGCTTGCAATACAGGTTTGTCCGGAACCAGCTTCCCCGCCATCATATACATATGCCCGGCCCCAAGGATCAAGGCCATCTCCTCCATTACCTATACTTTTCTCAAGATAAGGCCCGTCCCAAGTCGCCGGCCACAGAGCGGCATTTCTGGAAATAAGGCCCATGTTAGCACCGTTAAGCGCGGAACCCTGAACATTGCCGGCAGGCCACAATCCCGTATCCTGATTTAAAGCTAAGATAGCGTTTGCAATAGAACGCACCTCTGCCTCTGCTTTTGCAACACGGGCTCTATCCATTATGCCGCTTATTGAAGGAAGCAATGCTGCCGCCAGCATTCCCACTATCGCAACAACAACCATAAGTTCTATAAGTGTAAAAGCCTTGACTTTCATAAAAATGCACCTCCTATTAAAACCTTAAATTCCTTTAATTTGCTCTTCGACTGAAGGAACTTTACTGTTTTGGCCTGACAAAATTGTTTTTGCAATTAAAGCTATTGCAATTATTATAATAATACCTGCAACTAACCCGACTAATTTATTCTTTTTCCAGCTTGCCATCACTCACCTCCTTTATATATTAATGAAATAATTTACGCAACAAACAAAACCTATTCTACAGTAGACTGAGTTACCCGCATCACTTCCTGAAGGCTAGTTACCCCCTTTAAAAGCTTCTCAAGCGCGGCTTCTCTGAGCATTATCATTCCCTGCTGTTTGGCAATTTCTCTTATCTCATCTGCGGATGATTTCTTTATTACCAAATCATGGATTACAGGTGTTACCTCAAGAAATTCATAAATTCCTATGCGCCCTCTATAACCCGTATTGTTGCATATTTTACAGCCTTTTCCTTGGCTTAATTTTATAGCCCCTTTTATTTTATCGTTTAGCCCTAAAGTTTCTATCACAGCTTCCGAAGGATAAAAATCCTGCTTGCATTTTTGGCAAATTTTTCTTAGCAATCTCTGGGCAAGCACTCCCAGCAATGAACTTGACACCAAAAACGGTTCTATGCCCATTTCCATAAGCCTTGTAAATGATGACGGAGCATCATTCGTATGAAGGGTCGATAAAACTAAATGCCCTGTTAATGCCGCCTGCACTGCAATTTCCGCTGTTTCTGCATCGCGGATTTCACCGACCATAATCACATCGGGATCCTGCCGCAAGAAAGAACGCAAAGCAGAAGCAAAAACTAACCCTGCCTTAGGGTTAACTTGAACCTGCCTGATCTGGGGAAAATGATACTCAACCGGGTCCTCTACGGTCATTATATTTATGTCTTCGCGATTTATCTTTTGAAGAGCAGAGTAAAGAGTTGTGGTTTTGCCGCTTCCCGTGGGGCCGGTTACTAAAATTATTCCGTAGGGCTGTAAAATAATTTCTTCGAAGGATTTAAGGTTTTCCGGGGAAAAGCCTAAATTATTAAGGCCTAAAACCATATTACTTCTGTCAAGAATTCTTAAAACCATATTCTCTCCGTGAATCGTAGGGCATGTTGATACACGAAAATCAATATCTTTATTGCCTGTTCTCATAAGTATGCGCCCATCTTGAGGAATTCTTTTCTCGGCTATGTCAAGAGCGGCCATTATCTTAATGCGCGAAAGTATAGCCGGCTGTAAATCCTTTGGAATAAAATCCTGGTGGTGCAGGATTCCGTCAATCCTGTACCTTACGCCCACATACTTCTCTTCAGGCTCAATATGTATGTCTGAAGCACTTGCCTGAACGGCTTTTATTATTAGAGTATTAACGAGCCTTACAATGGGAGCATCTTCCCCCATTTTATCGCCTTCTTTAAGCTTATCCCTATCAATCGAAGCCACAAGCTCCTTAACAGTTCCTCCTGGCCCGTAATACTGATCCTGCGCCTTACGCACAGCCATCTCATCGGCCGATACCGGCTCTATAATACAGCCGGTTAAACGCTGTAGTTCGTCTATTACAAATACATTAGTCGGATCGGCACTGGCTACGGTTAAAGTATTTCCTGTCTTAAAAACAGGTATCACCTTATATTTCAAGGCAACTTCTTGAGGTATTAACAACACAATATCCGGTTCAATAATATAATTGGAAAGGTCAAATGTGCTGACGCCTGTCTGCATTGCTAAAATACGGCTTAAGTCTTCAGCGCTAACCCACCCTTTTCGCACGAAGACCTGCCCAAGCTTTTCTCCTGTTACCTTCTGTTCCTCTAACGCCTCAACCAACTGCTGGGAAGTTACAAATCCCTGCTCAATAAGAAGATCTCCGATCTTCTTATCAGGGCCTAATCTTCTGCCATTAGATTCCTGAACCATGGGGATTTTCTCCTTAAAAAAATTTCATTATTTATTTTTCTTCTGATCTATTACCTCTTCTGATCTTTCCATATTGTCAGCATCTTCAACCGGCGCAGCTGCCTGGCCTTGAAGAATACTCTTCTTTATTTCAGAAAGCAGATTCTCTGATTCTTCACGCGTTTGGATCTCTTGAGAAATTTTACGCTCTAAATCCTTAACCCTGGCCTCATAAGCCTCTTTGGCAAAACGAGATTTTTCTTCAGATTCTTTGATGTTTTTCTCAGTGGCCTTTCTTGCAGAATTCTCTTTATCAATTTCCCTCTTTAACTCTACAATATGAGTATCATATGCTTTTTTTGCTTCTTCGGCTCTTAAGTTTAATTTGAGTATCTCATCCTCATATTTCTGTAAAATTTCTTTATCGTTCTTAAGTTTGGCTTGTGTTTTTTTATTATCCAATAAATCCTGCTTTCTAACTTCCTCATTGCTAACGCTGACAATACTGCCACTTTCCTTGTTTTCCATCTTCTCGAGCAGTTCATTTCTTTTCTTTTTTCGCTCATCCATATACCACTTGCCAATATCCAATTCCTCGCTGCTTTGCATTTCTTTCACAACTTTCTGGGTAATAATTGTAGGAGATACAAAAATTAAAAGCTCGGATTTTTCCTTTGTATCTTTTTTACTCTTAAAAAGCCACCCTAACCCCGGGATATCGCCTAAAAAGGGCACCTTGGTCTCACCTTCTATTAGTTTTTCCTTGATTAGGCCGCCGATAATAAGAGTCTGGCTGTTGCCTACAACGACTTTTGTATCTGCGGTGCGCCGGTCAATAACAGGAACCGTATAGGGAATCTCGGTAGTTCCCTGAACAACCGATAGGCTGTAATCACTGACCTTTTCGCTGACTTCAGGCTGAAGCTCCATTGAAATTTGCCCGTCTTCGGTTATTGTGGGGGTAACTCTTAGGATTATCCCTACTTCTTCAAAATTAATATTCCATGTTATCGCAATACTTGTTTCAACCATCTCAACCACCGGCTCTGCCCAGGGTAATTTCTGAATAATTTTGATTTCAGCTTCACGGTTATTAACAGTTGTTATTCTGGGGGCTGAAAGGATATTTGTGTTATAAGAATTGGCCAATGCCCTAAGAACAACATTTATATTTTCATCGAATATCGTAAGGGTAAAAGGGGCCTCTTGTGTTCCGCTTGTGCTTAAGGGCGGATAAACCGTAGATTTGTAATCTATGTTTTGTTCAATAGGGCTTGTTGAGCTCGACCCTCCTATCGTATACTCTCCTATTAAAAAAGGAGAATCGCTGAAGGCCGTCCAGTTAATACCTAAAGCGTTTTCTGATTCTAATTTGACCTCAACAACCCTTGCTTCGATAAGAACCTGCTGGGGCGGAGTATCAACCATTGCCAGGTAATCGTCAATTCGCTTTATATTTTCGGGATAGTCAATCACAAAAATTGAATTGGGTTCCTGGCCAAAAAGAACTTTTCCCTGGCTTGAAAGTAACTCATTTACGTCCGAGGCAACGCCTGCATAGCCGGAGAAATAAATAAATAAAACTAAAATTAGAAAAAAAGATATAACCTTAACTGTGTGCTTCATAATTTAATAATCCTGCCCGGAAATATTCTGGGCTGTAACCTCTTTGGTTTCAGATGAAACGGTATTTTTCTGCCCGCTTTTTACTATATCCTGAGCACTTATATATTTAAGCTTAAATATTCTGCTCGCCATGCCTTTGTCTATCGTTGAAATGTAAATATCGATCTTTTTTAAATTATCGGGGTAGTCAATCACAAGAAGAGAGTTTGGCTGAGTGCCGAGTAAAACTTTACCTTGATCAGAAAGAAGATCATAAATATTTGCTTCTTTCTTCTCTTGCTGAGCTTGCCCGGTTGTTGATGAATCCGGAGATGATGCCTGTAAATTAGCGCTATTCGATGGTGTTTGATTTGAAAAAACACTCTGATTAAGTAATATCTTGGCTTCTACATGTTTTAATATAAAAACTTTTGTTTTCAGGTTTGGCTTTACAACTAAAACATTGCCCTGTTCTTCTATGATTAAATTATGCAAATCGGCAATGCGCAGAAGTGCCTCATTTAATGAAATATTGGTTAAACTCGCGGTTACTTTACCTTCTACGGCCTTATCGGCCATAATATTAAGATTATAGTCGTGAGCCAATACCCTGAAAAGATCGACTAATTCCGCATCTCTGAGCTCGATTGAAAACAAAGCCGCATCTTTTTCTGACTGGTTTATCGCTATTATTCCCTGCCGGGAAAATGAATTTGTTTCAACACCGCCCTGGCTCTTTAAATCCTTGTCATTGCTCTGGCTTTCTAATTGTGCCTCTGTAAGTTTTTCACTTTCTTTAATATCTTGGGCCATCAAACAAACACAGAAGCAGGCCAAGAAAGATAAAGGAATAATTAAATGTTTACTAAAACAGCGCATAATTATTTATTTAGAAATAATATATATTCCGCCTCGCCTTGCAAATCCCTAAGTATAACTTTTTCTTTATCAATAGAAACTATCTCTTTACCGTCAATCGTATCGTTTACTTTAAGGATGCGGCCGCTGATAATAACATACGAACGGCCGGGCGATTGGAAAACACCTGATATCGGTAAATAATCAATAATTTCCCGCTCATTAGTTACTTTCTGCTCTTCGGCCGTTAAAAAAGGGTTTCTTAATGCCGTTAAGCTTTCGCTTTTGACATTTGTTCTATCCGGCAAATTATCGGCTTCTGTAGTGCCCGAAGAAACCTTCTTATTTAAAAAAGATTCACAATAAGCCGGAATAAAACTTTTTCTAAGAATGCATTCAATCAGTAGAAAAATAATAAGCAGAAATAATAAAATTAATGTAACTTTCTTCATATTCTGCCAATAATTATTTTAAGCTTCTCCAGATCTTTTTCCGAATATTCTCTCCAGTGATTTACTAAATTACGCTTAGGGTGCGGAAAAATACCTTTTTTCTCATAACGCAGGAGAGTCTGCTTTGAAATTCCGAGCTTCTGGGCAACTTCTTGGGCACTATAATACTTCATAAAGAAATTTTGTTTTAAATTCGGCTACGCACTTTTGCTCTCGCGGAGTTTACCCTGAGTATTACCGAAGGGCTCGGCAAAAGATGCTGCCTCATTTAAAATCTGCCTAATATTTGTTTTAGGCTGTCTACTTCTATATCGGTATATTCTCTCCAGTGATTTACACAGTTCCTTTTTGGCCTTGGAAAAATCCCTCTTTTCTCATATCTTAGCAATGTCTGCCTTGAAATACCAAGCCTCTGGACTACATCATTCACGCCAAAATACTTCTTTACCATATTATACTACTCCTGATAGTGCTTGGTACACTTCGGTACGCCTTGACATTGCCTGACTATACTAACATTACACTATTTCTTTTTTATTTAGTCAAAGAATATTTATCTTCCAAATTAACCAAAACGCACCCTATTGGGGTAATAAAATTTGACTACTATATATAGTATTGAATAACCAAACTATAAGGGAATATAATACTTATACCAAGGTAAGTTTTATGGGTAAGAGAATTATAGCGGTAATTTTAGACTTCAATAGCTGTCTACCATAATTATAAAAATACCCATGGCGGAGGTTTTGGAAGCTTATCTATTATTTTTAAAGCCCCGCCAACTATTTTACCAACGCCGTTAAGAGTTCCGCCGACTATCTGCACGGGCAATCTTAACAACGCGCACCCGCTTGAGAGCATAAGAGAAATAATGAAAATGGTTAATAATATTTTGGCTTTATTTGTCATATATTAATAATTCATCTTAAAATGTAGAGATGCGATTAATCGCGTCTCTACTATGTAAAATTGTAATGTTTTTTTACTTTCTTCTTGATTGTCCATGTGCAAGAAAGCCCTTTAGGAAATGAAGCGAAATCCCCCTTCTTAATATTTACTGTTTTCCCATCGGCTGTTTTTACCACTACTTCACCTTCAAGGAATAAACACTCCTCTTGCTGGTCATAATGCCAGTCAAAAGTACTCTCTTCTTTCTCCCAAATAGGCCAGCTTTTAACGCCCATGCCATTAAGTTCATCTTCACTTGGCTTATAAACACTTATCTCCATTAGAAACCTCCTTCAATACTTTTAAGCACATCTTTCATCCACTTTTTGAGTTTGCCGTTGTGTGGATACTTATCTATGGCTTCCTGCGCCAAATTTCTTGCCGTATCAAATTCTTTAAGCTTTATATGTGAAGCAACAAGCATTGTGTAAATATCATCCGGCAAACCAGTTTTGGAAAGCTTGGTATTTATCTTTTCCTTAAGAACAATATAGTTATCAATTACTCCGTGATAATTGTTAAAATCCCAGGCTAGCCGGCCTTTCATATAAGCCAGTATATCAAAATAACCGATATATAAAAAGACCGTTGAAATACGTTTTCCTATTATTTCTTCACACTGTTTAATTGTGAAATCCTCAACTGCCCCCACGGGATAACGCTTTATAACATCTTCGAGAGATACCAATGCCTTTTTAGCATCCTGCTCTTCTTCGGCAAACAAAGCATCAAAGAAAATCAGGCTTGAGCTTAAGAATTGCGCGTCATCGGCAAACTTACTTTCCGGGAAAATTGACGAAAATTCATTAAGTTCAAAGATGGCCTGCTGGAACTTTTCCATATCCCCGGGTTCCTGCAAGGTTAACTCGAAATATTCTTCTGCGATAAGCAAAGATTCGCTAAGCCTGTGCCGAAAAACTATTAAATCATAAGCCTCTTGGGCTTTTATGGTAGAACAGGCAAAAATGAGCACCAAAATACAGCTAACAAGAAAAAACTTAAACCTTTTATACATTGCTTCATTTAACGCTTATAAAGCGGCCCCGCTTATATACCTTTTCAGATTCAAGATTGCCTTCTTTATCATATGTCCGAATTAAAACTTTCTTGTCATTTTGCCAGATTTCTTCTTTTTTCAATTTAGCATTACTGCTGTAACTTCGGAAAAACCCGTGGCGAATGCCGTTTCTGTATTGAGCCTCGCTTCTTACTATTCCCGTATCGTAAAATTCCTTCCATGATCCGTTAATTTCTCCCTGCTTATACTGGACTTCCTGATAATATTTTCCGTTTGCATAATACCCTTTCTCTAAACCGTGTTTTAGCCCGTTTGCATAAGGTATCTCCTGTTTTATATTGCCGTTCTCGAAATAATATTTTGCAATTCCGTTTAGCTTGCCGTCCTTATAAGGCAGCTCAGACTGTATCTGGCCGCTTGGATGAAATACTTTCTTAATACCATTTACATCATCAGTTTGGCATAGTACAGATGTGGGTATAGATAAAATAAAGAAAATAAAGATTATACAATGAAACTTATAAATATTCACAGCATACCATTTTACATGAATTCTGGGATTTTGTAAGGAAAAAATGGCAATAGCAAGAATACGATAGTGTAAACTATTATTCGCAAATTCTAAATGAGCTGATTGACAGATAAATAAAAAAGGCATATCCTCAAAAAGGTGTGTAATCGCTAAATAACAACCTTTT
>JBDRDJ010000007.1:0-114158 GCA_043820815.1 Candidatus Omnitrophota bacterium | reverse complement strand
ACCAACGCAGCCTGGATATATTTACTTATTTAACCCTTAAAGAAGAGGGGCTCATTCTAGATAGGGCTTTTGAGGATGCGCCAAGCACAAAACAGAAAAATGCTTCTTTAGAGTTTGCGAATAAATCTTGACAGTACTTTTTTAAATAAAAAGTTGCAATTATGCTTTATTCTTGTATAATTATTTATTACGAAAGTTTTTTTGTGTAATTTGGGAAGATTCCCGCCTATAATGCATAACCTTATACATGTTAATAAGCTGTGATTTTTGTGAATAACGTTTATTTTATTAACTTATCTCACTTTTAAAAAAGTTACTTAATGGAGCAGATTTGGAAAGCGGCGAAGGATAATTTGAAAAAAACCCTTGGCGAAGTTTCTATAAATACCTGGATAGCCCCGCTGCAATTCAAAAAAATGCAAGATGAGAATGTGGTAATTGAGGTCCCTGATAGTTTTTTTAAAAACTGGATCGAATCTCATTATGCTTCTCAAATTAAAGATGCCCTTGAGCTTGTGGTACAAAAGAAACTCACTATTGCCTATGAAATTAACTCAAGCATTCTTAAAAAACGCACTAACAAGATCTTCAATACAATGCATAAGAGTTTCTGTGAAGAACCCCAGACATCTCTCCGGCTTAATCCCAGGTTTACTTTTGAAGAATTTATCGTAGGCTCTTCTAACCGCATGGCCCATGCTGCTTCATTGGCGGTTGCTAATGCTCCGGGAAAATCCTATAATCCACTTTTTATTTATGGGGGAGTGGGCCTTGGGAAAACTCACTTAATGCAAGCTATAGCCCATAAAACCCTGTCAAAAAAACCTCAAACTAAAGTCAAGTATCTTTCTTCAGAAAAATTCACTAATGAGCTTATTGTATCCATAAGAAACCGCTCCACCGATAAATTTCGTGAAAAATACAGGGATGTTGATATCCTTCTTATAGACGATATACATTTTTTATCCGGGAAGGAAGCTGCTCAAGAAGAATTTTTCCACACCTTCAATACACTTTACGATTACCAGAAGCAAATAATTATTTCCTCCGATAAACTCCCCAGAGAAATACCTAAATTGGAGGAGAGGCTTGTTTCGAGATTTAGCTGCGGGTTGATTGTTGATATCCAGACGCCGGATTTTGAAACAAGGGTTGCGATACTTCAAAAAAAATTAGAAAGAGATCCTATTAAGATTGACGATGAAATAATTCACTTTATTGCGGATAATATTAAAACTAATATCCGGGAACTCGAAGGCGCTCTTGTCCGGATAATCGCTTATTCTCTGATCGAGGATAAATCAATAACTCTTGATCTTACTAAAGATATATTGAAAGATGTTGTTAAGGAGATCTATAAACGGTTAAGCCCGGACAACATTATTGAAAAAGTGGCTGCTTTTTACGGTTTGTCGAAAGAAGAGTTGAAGAAGTCTAAAAGAAGCAAAAATATAGTTATGCCGAGGCAAGTGGCTATGTATTTAATAAGAGAATTAACCGAGCTTTCCCTGCCTGAAATCGGCAGGTTATTCGGGGCAAAACACCATACAACAATTTTATACGCGTTTAGAAAAATTTCTTCTGATATTAAAACGGACAAACATCTTAAACAGGCAGTTAACGCTCTTTCAGAAGATATTAAGAGATAATTCTACATGCCTTGTTTTAAATATGTGTGGAGTTGTTTTATATTTTTGTTAAAATATTAGATATTAACAATTTCCACAACTTATACTACTACTGCTGCTATGAAATTTATTATTAATAAGAATATAATAGTAGAAGAGCTGCTAAAAATTATAGGTCCTACAACTACAAAACAAAACCTACCTATTTTAAGCAGTATTTTTATCGAAACCAAAAACAACACCTTAAAAATAATTTCAACAGATTTAGACATTACCATTATTACAAAAATTAAAACAACAGTGCTTTCCGAAGGACGCGCAGTTGTCCCCTCTAAACGCTTTATCTCAATCATCAAAGAGATGCCTTCCTGTGATATAACTGTTGAAAAAGTTAAAAATGATATCTTAATAAACTGTGAAAAAATTGAGTTTAAGTTAACCACTTTTCCTGTGGAAGATTTTCCCAAAATAGAGGAGCAAAAAAAAGCCATACTTTTAAAAATAAATCCCCAAACTTTACACAATATGATTGTCCTAACATCTTTTTCTGTCGGGTTCGACGATATCAACTATGTTCTCGGAGGTGTTTTATTTGAGTTGTTCGAGAACAAAATCAACCTTGTGTCCACAGATCAAAAAAGGCTTTCTTTTTCACAAGAGGAGATACCGGCATCTCAACCGCCAACCCAAAAAAAACTCAACCTAATAATACCCCTAAAAGCCGTTTATGAATTACAAAAACTTATAAAAGAAGAGGAGGATGATATTCTGCTTTTTACAAGCGAAAACAAAGTCGGTTTCGATATAAAAAAAACTCAATTCATAGCAAGGCTCATAGAGGGTGAATTCCCTAACTACAAACAGTTCATCCCCCCCGAAAGCAAAAATAAACTAACAGTAAACCGCAAAGATTTTATCCTAACACTCCGCAGGGCTGACACTCTTTCCAATCAAGATTACCAGAGTGTAAAAATAAATCTTAAAAAAGACAGCATAACAGTCACAAAAACAACACCTCAAGAAGGAGAGGTTAAGGAAGTCGTAGAAGGAAACTATACGGGCGAACCCATACAGATCGGGTTTAACCCAAAATATTTAATCGACGCTCTTAAAAACCTAAAAAATGAAAAAACGGTATTCGAATTCTTCGGCCCGGATAAACCCGCAGTTGTTAGGGAGGGCAGTTATACTTATTTAGTCCTGCCAATGACCATTTAATACCTGTAATTATGAGTACGGAATTAAAAAAAATCATAGAAGATTACTTACCAAAAATAAAAGAGAAAGCACAAACAAGCGACAAAATTCTAAAAACCGCTGCCAAGGTGCTCAATAGAAATTTAATGCCGGCGGTTGAATTCGGCGGCATTAACAAAAACTGTGTTTTATTTATTTGTTTAACCCCCGCTCATTTGTATGAATGCACACTCCTTAAAAACGATTTGTTAAACGTTATTAGGGGTGACTTTCCCGAAATAAACGAAATAAAACTAAAATTGAAATATTAAAATAATATGTCAGAAAAAAATAAATCTCAAAAGTACGACGCAACAACCATTCAGGTTTTAGGCGGCATAGAGGCTGTGCGTAAACGCCCCGCTATGTATATCGGCGATACCTCTACCAGAGGGCTTCACCATCTGGTTTATGAGGTGGTGGATAATTCTATTGATGAGGCGTCCGGCGGGTTTTGTAACAAAATAAAAGTCACCATCCATACCGACAATAGTGTTTCTGTGGATGATAACGGAAGAGGCATACCGGTTGATGTACACAAAGCAATGAAAAAACCGGCGCTCGAGGTCGTCCTAACAACTTTGCATGCGGGGGGAAAATTCGATCACAGAGTTTATAAGGTAAGCGGAGGGCTTCACGGCGTTGGCGTGAGCGTGGTTAATGCCTTAAGTAGCTGGTTAGAAGCCGAGATAAAAAGAGACGGAAAGGTTTTCCGGCAGAGTTATGAAAAAGGAAGCGCTGTCAGTAAATTAAAAGTTTTTGGGAAAGCAAAAACCACAGGCACCAAAATAACCTTTAAACCCGATAAGAGTATTTTTACAGTGGAGGAATTTTCTTTTGATATTCTTTCTCAGCGGCTGAGGGAACTTGCCTTTTTAAATAAAGATATTGAAATAACACTTATTGACGAACCGAAAAATAAAGAAGCTGTTTTTAAATTTAAAGGAGGGATAAGTTCTTTTGTCGAATATCTTAATAGCAATAAAGACCCGCTCCATAAAAAAATAATCTATTTTCATAAAGAGAAAGACGGGCAGCAGATAGAAGGGGCGCTGCAGTACAACGACGGATACAAAGAAACCATTTATTCTTTTGCTAACAACATTAATACTACAGAGGGGGGCTCTCATTTAAGCGGTTTTAAGACCGCATTAACCCGCGCCCTTAACCAATACGCCCGCTCGAAAAAACTTCTTAAGGATCTAAACGGCATCTCCGGAGACGATGCACGGGAAGGGATTTGCGCTGTTATCAATGTTAAAATTCCCAATCCGCAGTTTGAAGGGCAAACCAAAACAAAGCTTGGTAATTCAGAAGTAGAAGGTATAGTCAGTTCTGTCGCCCTAGAAGCCCTTAATTCGTTTTTCGAACAAACACCTTCTGTCGCAAATAAAATAGTGCAGAAAGCAACTTTGGCCGCGCGCGCCCGGGAGGCAGCACGTAAAGCAAGAGAGTTGACCAGAAGAAAAGGGGCTCTTGATTCGGCAAATTTACCCGGCAAACTTGCTGACTGCTCTGAGAAAAACCCTGATTTCAGTGAGATCTATATCGTAGAAGGGGAGAGCGCCGGAGGCTCAGCAAAACAGGCTAGAGACAGGACTTTCCAGGCCATCCTTCCCATAAAAGGTAAAATACTTAACGTAGAGAAAGCCCGCCTCGACAAAGTGTTAAGCAGCGAAGAGATAAGAACTATAATATCCGCTTTAGGGTGTGGTGTTGGCAATGATTTTAATTCCTCAAAACTTCGTTATAAAAAAGTCATAATAATGGCCGATGCCGATGTTGACGGTTCGCATATACGGACTCTCATACTCACATTGTTTTACAGGCACATGCTTGCTTTAATAGAGGAGGGCTGCGTGTATATCGCCCAGCCGCCTCTTTACAGGATAAAGAAAAAGGGGCTGGAAGAATACATTCATACGGAAAAAGAAATGAATGAGATTATATTGTCTCTGGGGACAAAATCCGCTAAGGTTAAAAGGATCGGTATAAAAGACGCAAGCATCACCCAAAAGGAGCTCGAGAGAGTTATTCAAAACCTTATTGTGTTTGAACAGCTTGTTTTATCTCTTGAGAGAAAAGGCGTATCCATAAAGGGGTATGTCGAGGCAATCAATGAGAAGAAAAAGAAATACCCGGCTTATAAAATAACCGTGAATCAAAAACCTATTTTTGCGTTCGACGAAGACGGGTTGTCATCCTACGGAGAAATAGAAGAGTTAGACAGCGTTGAGATTTATGAATCTCACGAAGTCCGCAAGATTAACGAAGAACTGCTTAAAATGAATTTATCCCTGAAGGATTATGTGGTTCAGGAGAAAAGTCTTTTTGTTTTGGAAAATGAAGAAGCCGGCGAAGCCATCGAGTGTAATAATTTAAAAGAAGTTTTAGAGCAAGTGCGTCAGCTAGCGACCAAAGGAATGACCCTGCAAAGGTATAAAGGGTTAGGTGAAATGAACCCCGAGCAGTTGTGGGAAAGCACAATGGACCCCAGCAAGCGCACTCTTGTTCAGGTAACATTGGAAGATACAGTTGAAGCGGATAGAATTTTTACAATTTTGATGGGCAGTCAGACAGAGCCTCGAAGGGAATTCATACAGGCTTACGCCCACGAAGTTAGAAACCTCGATATTTAAAACGGGCAACACAGAGCAGAATAATAGTAGGGGCAGGGCTTGTCCCCGCCCGTAAGAAATACAATGGCGGAACAAATAAAAGAAAAAATCGTCACAAAGTATCTGGAAGAGGAAATGAAGGAATCCTATCTTTCATACGCGATGAGCGTTATTGTGGGAAGAGCTCTTCCTGATATACGTGACGGGCTAAAGCCCGTTCAAAGAAGAATTTTATTTGCAATGCACGATCTGCATCTCAGGTATAACCAAGCGCATAAAAAATGCGCCCGTATCGTGGGAGAATGTTTAGGGAAATATCATCCTCACGGAGACATAGCGGTTTACGATGCACTGGTAAGGATGGCGCAGGATTTTTCCCTCCGGTATCCTTTGGTTAACGGCCAGGGTAACTTTGGCTCGATTGACGGAGACCCTCCCGCGGCCATGCGCTACAGTGAAGCCCGGATGTCCCGCATAACCGACAACATTCTTCAAGACATAGAAAAAAATACGGTGACTTTTTTCCCGAATTTTGATAACTCACTCACTGAACCGGAAGTTTTACCCTCTGTATTGCCGAACCTTCTTCTTAACGGCGCAAGCGGAATAGCCGTTGGCATGGCAACTAATATGCCGCCCCACAACTTAAAAGAAGTTTCCGAGGCGCTTATTTATCTTATTGACCATCCGGAAGCTTCGGTTAAAGACTTAATGCGTTATGTTAAAGGGCCGGATTTCCCTACGGGCGGTATTATTTGCGGTAAAGGTGATATTTTAAAGATGTATAAAGAAGGAAGGGGTAAGCTCACCGTAAGAGCAAAAGCTTCCATAGAACACGAGAAAAACAGATCGCAGATCATAATAACAGAAATCCCCTATCAGCTTAACAAAACAACTTTAATTGAGCAAATCGCCGGCCTAATTACCAACAAGAAAGTAGAAGGCATTTCTGATTTGCGCGATGAGTCTGACAAAGACGGCATTAGAATAACAATTGAGCTTAAGCGGGATGTTCAGGCTGATGTGATCTTGAACCGGCTTTACAAGCATACGAGCATGGAAACTACCTTCGGGGCGATTTTCCTTGCTTTGGTAAACCGAAGGCCGCAGATTCTAAATTTAAGAGAGATGCTTTGTCACCATAATAACTTCCGTAAGGAAGTTATTATAAGAAGAACTAATTTTGAGCTTGACAAGGCAGAAAAAAGAGCACACATCCTTGAAGGATTAAAGATAGCATTGAAATACCTGGATAAGGTCATAGAAATTATTAAAAAATCTAAAAGCCCCAAGGATGCAAAAGAAGCACTCATGGAAAGATTCAAACTCTCAGATGTCCAGGCCCAGGCGATTTTAGAGACGCAGCTTCAGCGGCTTTGCGCTCTCGAGCGGGAAAAAATAGATGAAGAGTACTTAGAGCTGCTTAAAAAAATAGAGTATCTAAAATCGATTCTTTCATCCGAAAAAAAGCAAGAGCAGTTAATAAAAGAAGAATTACGCAATATGCTGGAGAAATTCGCCGACGACAGGCGGACCAATATCGTTGCTCAAAAAGAAGAGATTGAAATAGAGGACCTGATCGTAGAAGAGGAAATGGTAATAACAATAAGCAATTTAGGTTATATAAAGCGGATGCCCTTAACAAGCTACCGTCAACAGAAGAGGGGCGGCCGCGGCGTAACCGCTATGTCTACAACGGATCAGGATTTTGTAGAACAGCTGTTTGTTGTTTCCAGCAAGGATATTCTTATGATTTTCACAGACCAGGGGAAAGTTTATCCGTTGAAGGCTTACGAAGTTCCTTCAGGGTCACGCATTTCCAGAGGAAAAGCGATAGTAAATATGTTAAGTATACAAGGCGAGGAAAAAATCACAACAGTCTTTTCAGTCAAAGAATTTGACCCTAAACAATACATTTTTATGGCGACACAGAAAGGTATGGTTAAAAGATCTTCCCTTGAGCTGTTTTCTAATACGAGAAGGAGCGGCTTAGCCGCGGTGACTCTTGAAAAAGGAGACCATTTAATCGGTGCGGGTATCTGCCACGATAAAAGCCAGATTATTTTAGCCACTCAAAAAGGGCTCTCTATACGATTTAGCGTGGGGGATGTAAGGCCTACCGGCAGGCAGTCCCAGGGGGTAAGAGGAGTTAGATTGGGCCAGAGCGATATTGTTCTTGGTATGGTTCTCCTTGAGGGGACAATAAAGAAAGAGCAGCTATACCTTCTTACAGCCACAGAAAACGGGTTTGCTAAAAGAACACACATTAATGATTACCGTACGCAGAGCCGGGGAGGAAAAGGTGTTATAAATATTAAGCTCTCTGCTAAAATAGGAAGAGTTAACAGTATTATTTTAGTAAATGAAGAAGATGAAGTTACGTGTATTACCCAGAAAGGCGTATTGATACGCACACAAGCTAAAACCATCCGTGTATCAGGGCGTTCCACTCAGGGCGTAAAGATTATCAATCTTGATAAGGAAGATAAGCTTTCCGGCATAGCACGTATTATCCCCGAAGAATAGATATTATATTTATTCAGGTATCAAACTCCAGAAATATGCAGGTTGACAAAAAAAATTTTGGGCTTACAATAAATACGCTTTTTTGACTTTCACGCATTACGCAATCCCTGCCTTGCCGGCAGGCAGGCGCATCACGCATCACAAAAAAAGACCCCATCGTCTAGTCCGGCCTAGGACACCGCCCTTTCACGGCGGCGACGCCGGTTCAAATCCGGCTGGGGTCGCTTTTAAAAACATGAATAACGATATTGAAATAACCGATAACATAGAGACAGAAACCATTTCCCACAAGAACATTAAGCTACCCTTGGGAGTTTTAATCCTGGGAAGGTTTAATTTCTTTATTTTTGGTTTAGCTTCTTTCTTGTTGTCCCTTTTTATGCTGTTTAAGCCAGCCTCAAGATTTAGCCAGTCTCTGCTCGATAAACTATCAGCATATTTGCCCGAGGAAGCATTGACATTTACATACTTTAAATTGGCCGTTGTTTTACAGGCGGCAATAGCCCTGCTTTTCATCATGTCCGGCTTAGGCCTATTGAAGCGAAGGGAGTGGGCGCGTAAACTTACGCTATACTTTTCTTTCGCATCGATAACAATTATCGTGATTTCGGGTTTCCGAAACACCGCTATTATAGGCCAGGGAATTTTTCAAATAATATATCCCGCAATTTTAATTTTCTATTTTACCAATAAAAATATTGAGAATTATTTTAACCTTCCATATAGCGGGAATGCAGAAAACAATTTAGAATAATGTGCGGAATATTCGGTTATATCGGTAAGCCGCTTTCTTTATCTGTGCTGCTGGACGGGTTGTCGCGGATGGAGTACAGAGGGTATGATTCCTGTGGAATTGCAGGAATTCCGGGCTCAAAATCCAGAAGAACATTTTTCTTAAGTAAGCGCGCCGGAAAAATTAACGGCCTGCGTAACAATTACAAACATAATTTAAACGATACATTTACTGCTGCTATCCTTCACACGCGCTGGGCCACGCACGGAGAGCCAAATAAAATTAATGCCCACCCGCATTTAGACGGCTCGAGAAATATTGCCATAGTCCACAACGGTATTATTGAGAATTACAAGGCATTAAAAACATCATTAATTAAAAGCGGCAGTGTTTTTAGAAGCGATACCGATACTGAGGTCATTGCACAATTAATCGGTAAATTTTATAAAGGGGAATTAGAAAGCGCCGTATTCGCGGCATTTAAACAACTCGAAGGTTCATTCGCCTTGGCGGTAATTTCCAGGCAAAATCCCGAAAAGCTTGTGGGGGTGCGGAAGGGAAGCCCTTTAATTGTCGGTTTATCAAAAGATGGCGGATTTTTAGCCTCTGACATTCATGCCATACTTCCTTTTTCGCGCAATGTTGTTTACCTCAAAGACAGGGAGTTTGTTGTTATGCATGCTCAAAAAACAAATATTTTTACCTTTGAAAGAAAGCCCGTCATGATTTCCGCGGAGAAAATAACTTTAAAGCAGGAGAGCGCCCAAAAGAAAAACTATAAGCATTTTATGCTTAAGGAAATCATGCAGCAGCCGGAGATACTGAATAAGATTTTTTCATATTACAGCAAAGGTGAGCAAATAACCTTTCCCGATCTTAACGTAAGCGAAAAATTTTTAAGAAATTTGGATAAAATTTACATAACAGCATGCGGAACAGCTTACCACGCCGGTTTGGTGGGGAAATATTTCCTTGAAGAATTATGCGGAATTGATGTGGAAATTGATGTTTCTTCGGAATTCAGGTACCGTCAGGTCAATATCAAGAGAGGTGACTTGTTGATTGCAGTTTCACAATCGGGGGAAACTGCCGATACGCTTGCGGCAGTCCGCCGTGCAAAACAAAAGGGCGCAAAAGTAATAGGTATGTGTAATGTTCTCGGTTCAAGCCTCGTAAAAGAAAGCCAAGGTATAATAAACATTCTCGCAGGCCCTGAAATCGGGGTGGCCTCTACAAAAGCTTACACTGCGCAGCTTATGGTTTTTTATATTTTTGCGCTTTATTTCGGCAGGCTGAGAAAAGCAATCAACCCAAAGATCTACAAAAGCTTTTTTAAAGAACTTGAAAAAATCCCCATATATGCTAA
This sequence comes from Candidatus Omnitrophota bacterium, assembly GCA_043820815.1. Classification (GTDB taxonomy): domain Bacteria; phylum Omnitrophota; class Gorgyraeia; order Duberdicusellales; family 4484-171; genus JBDRDJ01. Next base: position 104,051 of record JBDRDJ010000007.1, on the reverse strand, counting down.
AAAGGTCTTGCAAGGCAGAGATAGAATTAAAAACATTTCACGGAGATTTTCAAAATTCGGCTGTTTTTTATTCTTGGGAAGGGGTATTAATTACCCATCGGCGCTGGAAGGCGCCCTAAAGCTGAAAGAAATTTCATATATCCCAGCCGAAGGATACCCGGCAGGGGAGATGAAACACGGCCCCATTGCCCTTATCGATGAATACAGGGCGGTTGTCTGCATTGCGCCCAAAGACAACCTTTATGAAAAAATGGTTTCAAATGTACAGGAGATAAAAGCGCGTAAAGGAAAGGTTTTCGGAGTGTTGACCGAATCAGATAAAGAAGCGCGTTTCCTTAGCGACGAAGCAGTATTTATTCCAAAGCTAATCAATCAGCAGCTAAGCCCGATTCCGGCAGCAGTTGTTTTGCAGTTGTTCGCGTATTATATAGCAATAAATCTAGGCTGTGAAATAGACCAGCCGCGTAATCTCGCTAAGTCAGTTACGGTAGAGTAATGAAAATTTTCAAAAAACTAAAGTGGCTTTATCCCGGCATACGCATTAAGAGATGGATTTTTCTCGGAGCCCTGGGTATTATCGCGGTTATTTTCGGCGCGGCGCGCTTTAAAGGAGAAGATTTCATTCCCTTAAAAATTATTTACGCTCTGGTAATTATTTTAGGTATTACCGGAATTATCGCCGGAATGCGGAGTATGGTCCAGTCTTTCTTGAGTATCTTTCTCCCTTATTTTGGTGAAGATTTGGTCGATATCGTATATAAAAAGAGGTATCTTGAAAGGGGGCCTAGGATTGTAGCAATCGGCGGAGGCCACGGCTTGGCCACTTCGCTTATGGGCCTTAAGGAGTATACAACAAATATCACAGCTATTGTTACTGTTGCTGACAGCGGAGGCTCTACAGGAAGATTGCGTGAGGAGTTTGACGTTCTTGCGCCTGGAGATATTCGAAATTGTATTGTGGCTTTGGCAGACGCCCCTTCGCTGATGGGAGAACTTTTTCAATTCCGGTTTGACAAAGATTCTCAACTTCAGGGCCATAACTTCGGCAATCTTTTTATCACGGCTATGACCCAGCTAACAGGAGATTTTAAGAAGGCGGTTGAAGAATCAAGCAAAGTTTTAGCCATAAGAGGAAAAGTTATACCCTCGACACTAAACAGGGTTCATCTTGTAGCCGAATACAAGGACGGCACTAAAGTTGAGGGGGAGGCGGAGATTCCGGGAAGAGAGGTCCCCATAGAAAGAGTGTATCTTACACCAACCGCTTCAGAATCTCAGAAAACAATACAGCCTACGCTTGAGGCTGTTGAGGTCATAAAAAATGCGCAAATTATTGTTATCGGCCCGGGAAGCCTTTATACAAGCATTCTGCCGAATCTTGTTATAAAAGAGATCAGTGAAGCGGTTGCCGCTTCATCGGCCCTTAAGGTCTATGTTTGTAATGTTATGACCCAGCACGGAGAAACAGACAACTACAGGGCTTCCGACCATCTTAAGTCATTACTCAAGCACACCAATGCTAAATTAGTCGATTATTGCGTTGTAAACACTAAGGTGCCTAACGAGGAACTCTTATCCAAATACCGCCAGGAAAAAGCCTATACAACCATTCCCGATTCATTAGATATTAAACGGATGGGCTATAACGTTATTGAGGGAAATATCATCCATACAACTGATTTTGTACGCCATGACCCAAAAAAGCTAGCCCGTATAATTATGAACGCTTTCCGCCGGGAAGCCCTTCGCCGTGAAATCTAAATGTTGTATCTAATCGCGACCCCCATAGGAAATATCGAAGACATTACAATACGTGCACTTAATGCTTTAAAACAGGTAGATTTTGTGTTAGCCGAAGATACACGAAAGGCAAGCATGCTTTTAAAACGTTTCGGAATAGATAAACCGCTGGCCAGTTTTTATGAGCACAATGAACCAAAGAAATCACCGTGGGTAATTGATCAGCTAAAAAAAGGAATTAATATCGCATTGATTTCCAGCGCCGGAACACCGACTATTTCCGATCCGGGATTTAAGTTAGTCAGGGAATGCAGAGAGAAATCGTTAAAAGTAGTGTCTCTGCCCGGCGCCTCAAGCATTATTAATGCCGTCGCATTAAGCGGCCTGCGCAGGGAAAATTTTGCCTTTTTAGGTTTTATGCCCCGTAAGCCCAACGCACGCAAAAAATTGCTCGAGAGATTTAAGAATGCGGATTTTGCCTTAGTTTTTTTTGAATCTCCCCACAGGCTTTTAGGCACCTTAAAGGATATAGGCGAGGCGATGGGTACCAGAAAAATTACCATTGCCCGGGAGATGACTAAAAAATTTGAAGAGGTTTTAGAACTGAATGTGCAGGATGCCCTCGAGCATTTTAAACAACAAAAACCAAAAGGCGAATTCACTATAGTTGTTGACCGGTAGATTATATCCGTGAAATAATCCCTTAACCCGTGTAATCATAAAAAATTTTTCTATATGAACTTTTCCTAAATCATGGTAAAATTATCCCTGCCCGTTAAGATAGTAAAAACCGAGTTGTAAGAGGTGGATCATGGATATTTTTGAATTAGATGTTTTACGGGAAATCAGCACCATAGCCGCTGGATACGGTTCAACAGCGCTTCTTCAATTATTAGGAAAGAAAATACACGTAAGCCTGCCGACGGTAGCGTCTTTGGAAGCGGAAGAGTTTGTTAAAACAGCTAAAGCTCAAGGGCCCCAGCAGATGGTAAGCATGCAGTGCGATATAACTTCAGGCCTTGAAGGAAGAGTCATAATCATGCTTGATGAAACAAGCGCCCTTAAGCTTGTTAATATATGCTACCCAAATCAAATCGAAATTCAACAGCAAGGCCTTGCTTCAGAATTAAGCCAGTCAATTTTGAAAGAAGTAGGGGATATTGTTGTCGGCTCTTATGTTAAGGCCCTCACCTTGTTTCTAGACTCAACCATAACTTCTTCCATCCCTACTGTTTTACGAGGCCCTCAAGATCAGCTGGTCAAAGCAGCCGTAACATCCGGGGAGAAGCTGTTTGTCGTTATAATAGACACGGTGTTTGAGGAAAGAAAAGAAAAGATAAAAGGGAGAATGGGCTTCATTCTAACCCAAAAAGATAAAAACATGATAAGCACTAACTGCAGAAAGAAACTCGACGACTTAGAAAAATAGAAGCTTTCTTTAAGAAAGCTTCTGATTACAGAGATTCAAGATAGATTACAGCGATAACTAAATAGAAAATAATCCATTGACATCTTATATAAATATTATACAATTTTCTCTCAGTACTTCCCGATAATCTTTTATAATAGGCAATAACTTTTTAGTTTAGCATTTGTAATTTGGCGCCCTAGGCGGCTTCGGGGTCGTCGATTAGCACGGCTTAAGTCCCCTGACTGTCGATCAGGTGATCGTGGGTTCGAATCCCATCGACCCCGTTTTCATAAAAATACCCGCCTTCTGGCGGGTATTTTTATGAAAGGGGATCATTCAGGTTCAATCCGGTTTGTTTTTGCCATGTGGTACGTATATATTTGTCAGAAAAATAAATTGTTATATACAGGTGTAACTACTGATACTCACAATAGATCCCGCCAGCATAGACCAGCAAACCTTTTATATGTTGAACAACACTTCGATAAAAGAAAAGCCTTCCAAAGAGAAAGACAAATTAAGGGCTGGCGCAGAGAGAAAAAACAAAAGTTGATTGCTGGCAAAAACAAACAGTGAGCGACCGAAGGGAGTCCCGAGTATTCTCGAGGGATGACCGAAGGGAGTGCTGAGCGAAGCGAAGTACTTGCCCTGAGCGACGACCGAAGCGGAAGCTTCGGGAGGAGTCGAAGGGAATCCCATCGACCCCGCCATTTAAAAATAACCCGTTTCTTTAATTGGAGGCGGGTTTTTCTTTTGTTATCAATGCAAAAATGGAGAGGTAAATACATAATAAATCAAATGTAAGATATTATTATACTAATATAGTTAGTAATCTATTGACAAAATTTGATTTATTGTGTATACTTTAACTAGATGGAGAAAGTACTTAAAAAGCGTGACGAGGTGCTGGGATTTCTTGCGAATAAAATGGGAGGGTTTTATTTAGCCGGCGGGACGGCTCTGTCGGCGTTTTATTTTAATCACAGAGAGTCTTATGATTTAGATTTTTTCACAAAAGAATTTATGAGAACCAGGATAGCTAAAATAGTTAAGGATATCTCGGAAAAACTTAGGTCAGAGATAGAAATGATAGGCGAGCAAAACCAGAAAGATAAAGATAGAATAGTCATGTATTCAGTGCCGGTAGATAAAAAGAACAGCTTAAAGATCGATTTTGTTGAAGATATATTTCCTTTGCTTAAATCATTAAGGTTAGTAGATGGCATATACGTGCTTTCGAAAGAAGACATATATTTTAGAAAGATATTAACCGCTTGCGGCAGCTTTGAAATACTGGATGATACAGGAAAGAGGCAGTTTAAAGGCGGAAGGCAGGAACCGAAAGATTTCTTTGATTTATATTTTCTTTCGAAAACTTTTATTCCTTTATCGAAATTCGCTAGCCAATATTGTAATGATTCTCAAAAAGAGAGCATAATAATATGGTACAGGGCATATGACAGGTTTACAATGAAATCGGGTTTATGCGACATTAAAACAGACAAAAAGATAAATTATAAAGATATCGAAAAGCATTTTATGTCAGAGATTGGGAAAATGATAGAAGAGGAGATTCGGTAGATATGGGTGAGAATGCAATTTTTTGGGATAAAAACATAAAAACAAAAGAGTTAAAACAAATTTTAAAGGAAGAAAACAATCCTAAGTTTATTGAAATGGCCGCTTTTCTTCTTTCAAGAACGAATAACCCAGGCACAGTTTTTAATAACTACTTATCAAAAATAAGATTTTGTAGATATTGGAATAAAATAAAAAGAAAGATGAGGCGGGATAAGTGGGGCAGCAATAGGGTTATTTTTTGGGACGAAGTATATAAGGCAGTGTTAAAAGGCATCGATAAAAATGAGTTAAAAGGAAACAGGCAAAAGCGAACAGCCGTAAGCGAAGAGCTAAGAGCAATAGGGAGGCAAATAAAAGAGAAAAGAATTTCAGCAGGCTGGACTCAGAAACAGTTAGCTGGCGAAGCAAAACTTTCCCAGCAATTAGTCTCTTTTCTCGAGAACGGGTATCTCAACATTTCTTTCCTGACACTAAAAAGAGTCGCAGATGTTTTGGAGTTAGAAATATCGATACAAGATAGAAAGGCAACTTCATAATTGTGCCCAAGGATTAAAGAAATAAACGGGAAGCAGCTGCTTCCCGTTTATCCGTGGCTTAAAGTAAAGTCCTCCTAAATTAATTGTATCTCCCGAAAGCACCCCGCTCAATAGAAAAGCGGCCTTTTTGTAAAAACGCTTTCAGGTAAACATAACATTTAAATCGACGACCGTTCATTTAAATGTTATGTTTGTTTTTAAGGTGTTTTATTGAAAGAAAAAATAAATCAAAAAAGCTTGACAAATTCTTTCAGGCATGTTATACTTAAGGTGAAAGAAGCACATGGTTGTGCAAAGACAAAGGCGTTTTAAGAAACGCCTTTTTTGTTTTTAGGGCACATATCACAGAAGATTAAAGGACACAGGCGTCTTTTGGCAATGTTTTTGCCGCAAGGCGCTTTTTTTATTTTTAGGAGGAAAATTATGATAATAACTAAAAAGCTCATAATGATACTTCCGGCATCTGTATTTTTATGTTGGTTAAACGCACAAATTGTTTTTTCCGCTGATATTGAAAAAGCATCTTTGATCGGGGTTGATACTCTGTGGGTTTTGATCGCAGCCTTCTTGGTGTTCTTTATGCAGGCAGGTTTTGGTATGGTCGAGGCCGGTTTCATAAGGGCAAAAAATACCTGCAACATCCTTACTAAAAACTTTCTTGATTTCTGTATGGCATCAATCGGGTTTTTTATATTTGGCTACGCTATTATGTTTGGCAGAGGAAACGATTTTATAGGATTAAGCGGCTGGTTTCTTTCAGGCGCTGAATCAGCCGGCGGTATTCCTTTGCATGCATTCTGGCTGTTTCAGGCCGCGTTTTGCGGGGCAGCAGCAACAATAGTTGCGGGAGGCATGGCAGAACGCATGAAATTTAGTGCTTACCTTATATATTCATTTATTATTTCAGCTTTTATTTATCCTGTAGCCGGGCATTGGGTTTGGGGCGGAGGATGGCTGGCAAAGTTAGGATTTTTCGATTTTGCAGGGTCAACTGTTGTGCATGCCGTTGGCGGTTTCGCAGCCTTAACAGGAACCATTATTTTAAAACCGCGCATAGGTAAATTTAATTCTGACGGAACGCCTAACGCGATTGCCGGGCATTCAATACCTCTTGCTTCATTGGGGGTATTTATCCTTTGGTTTGGCTGGTTCGGGTTTAATCCCGGTTCAACATTAAGCGTAGGCGATGGCAGTTTGATTGCGCGCGTTGCAATCAATACTAATCTTTCCGCAGCGGCAGGAGGGATTTTTGCCATGGCAACGGTTTGGAAATTATTTGGCAAGCCGGACTTATCTGTGGCTATGAATGGTGCATTGGCAGGATTAGTTGCAATTACAGCGCCCTGTGCTTTTGTTGAACCTCTGGCAGCAATTATTATAGGGGCAATCGCCGGTATTCTAGTAGTGTTAGGAGTGGTCTTTTTAGATAAACTGAGGATAGATGATCCAGTGGGGGCCTTTCCCGTTCATGGCATAAACGGTGTTTGGGGAACATTGGCTGTAGGATTGTTTGGAAAGCAATCACTGGGGCTGGGAAATAACGGTTTGTTTTATGGCGGAGGGTTTAACCAATTTGGTATTCAGTTTCTAGGCCTAACAGCGGTTGTAATATTTGTAGTTACTGCAATGGGAGGGATATTTAAGTTGATTCAAGCAACTGTCGGGCTGCGTGTCAGCCGTGAAGAAGAGTTGAAAGGTTTAGATATTGGCGAACACGGAATGGAATCCTATGCCGGCTTCCAAGTTTTTACAACGCAGTAAGTATACTAAAGGGGGTGAGCAATGAAACTAATCATAGCCATGATTCAGCCGCATAAGCTTCCTGATGTGAAAAAAGCTTTGTATGATGCGCAAGTGTACAAAATGACAGTTACCAACACGTTAGGCTGCGGCCAGCAAAAAGGCTTTACAGAAACTTACCGCGGCGTAATTTACGAAGTAAACCTTCTTAAGAAGGTAAGGCTTGAAATCGCTGTTAATGAAGATTTCGTAGAACCGACAATAAAAGCAATTATAAAAGGGGCACAAACAGGCAGTATAGGAGATGGAAAAATTTTTGTGCTCGATTTGCCGCAGTGCATCAGGATAAGGACAGGGGAGAGAGGAAAACCGGCAATAGGATGATTAACTTATGTTTCAAACAAAAAGGAGTATTGAAATATAATTTTTGCATTCGCAATACGCCCGTACGGTATTCTTGCGAAGCAAAAATATAAATAACGGAGGTGTGTTATGGCTAAGAAGACGAAGCAGGACATTTTGAAGCTTGCAAAGGAAAACGATGTAAAGTTCATCAGGCTCTGGTTTACCGATGTTTTGGGCCAGGTCAAGAGTTTCGCAATTACTGACAGCGAATTAGAAGGAGCGCTTGAGAAGGGTATGGGGTTTGACGGTTCATCAATCACCGGTTACCAGGACATCGAGGAATCAGACATGATTGCTATGCCTGACACCGATACTTTTTCCATTCTTCCCTGGAGGCCGAAAGAAAAAGCGGTTGCCCGCATGATTTGCGATGTTTTAAATCCTGACAGGACACCTTATGAAGGAGACCCCCGTTATGTGTTAAAAAGAGCGCTTAATCGTGCCGAAAAGATGGGCTTTGACCACTTTTATCTCGGCCCCGAGCTTGAATTCTTTTATTTTAAAAACAACGCCGGCACAGAGATACTGGATAAAGGAGGGTATTTTGACCTTACCACCCTTGATGTTGCAAGCGATTTAAGGCGGGAAACAGTTCTTGCCCTTGAACAAATGGGGGTAAAGATAGAATATTCGCACCATGAAGTCGCGCCTTCCCAGCACGAGGTTGACATGCGTTATGCTGACGCGCTTAAGATGGCCGACAGCGTAATCACTTACCGGGTGGTTGTTAAGGAGATAGCGAGTAAGTTCGGAGTGTATGCGACATTTATGCCAAAGCCTATATTCGGGGAGAACGGCTCAGGCATGCATACTCACCAGTCCCTTTTTAAAGGAGAAAAGAACACGTTTTTTGACGCAAAGGCAAAAGACAATCTTTCCGAAATCGCGCGTGCCTATATCGCAGGTTTGCTCAGGCATTCTAAAGAAATATGTTCGATATTCGCCCAGACAACCAATTCTTACAAGAGGCTTGTTCCGGGGTATGAAGCGCCTGTGTATGTGGCATGGAGCAGAAGAAACAGAAGTGCCCTTATAAGAGTGCCTCTTTATCACCCCGGACAGGAAAACGCAACAAGGTGTGAATTCAGAGCCGCCGACCCTGCGTGTAACCCTTATCTTACTTTTGCGGTTATGCTTCAGGCCGGGTTAGAAGGGATAGAAAAAGGATATAAGGCACCGGATGCCATGGATAAAAATCTTTATCATCTTTCTGACAGCGAAAGAAAAGAAAGAGGGATAGAGACTCTTCCTGACAGTTTAGGACAGGCGATTGCGATCACCGAAGAAAGTAAGTTGGTTAAAAAAACACTCGGTGACCACATTTTTCCAAGATTTATTGCATTGAAAAAGAAAGAATGGAATGACTACCGCATCCAGGTGCCCCAGCATGAGCTGGATAAATACTTGTCTATTTTGTGAAGAGGTGCACGCAGATGTTATCAGACATCAGGCCGTTTCAGTTTTCGGTGTTTGAGAATCGAGAAAATATCCCAAATAATTATCAAATATGTAGGGGCCGACCATGGAAGAAATAAAACACACACATTTGCTAAAGAAGCAAGGCTTATATGACCCGCACAACGAACACGATAGCTGCGGGGTGGGGTTTGTTTGCAATATTAAAGGTGAGGCTTCACATTCCATTGTTGAGAAGGGCATAGAAGTTTTAAAGAGGCTTTCTCACCGCGGGGCAGTGGGAGCTGATCCAGAGACCGGTGACGGCGCGGGCCTGCTAATCCAGATTCCTCAGGAATTCTTTGCAGGCGAGGCGCGAAAAAATAAAATTGATTTACCCGGTCAAGGAGATTATGGAACCGGCCTTATATTTTTACCGCCTGACATAGAAGAGAGAATGTTTTGCAAAGAGGCGTTTTATAAAGCAATCGAAAAAGAAGGCCAAACCCTTTTAGGATGGAGGACGGTTGCGGTTAATGATAAACACATAGGGAAAACCGCGAAAATGACAAAACCTGTTATCGGACAGATTTTTATTAAAAAAAGCCGGGCTATTGAAAGCAATATAGTTTTTGAAAGAAAACTATATTGTATCAGAAAACAGGTTGAGAATACGGTCAGGAAGTCTAATTTAAAACAGAAATCATTTTTTTATATAACAAATTTATCGAGCCGGACTTTTATATATAAAGGCCTGCTTATGCCTCATCAGCTCGATGAATTTTTCCCCGAGTTAAAAGACCACCGCTTAGAAAGTGCCATAACGCTTGTTCATTCCAGGTACAGCACAAATACTTTTCCTACATGGGATTTGGCACAGCCTTTTCGTTTTCTTGCTCACAATGGAGAAATAAATACTTTGCGAGGCAATATAAACTGGATGCGTGCGCGGGAAGGCTTATTAAAAAGCGATCTATTCGGCGATGATATAGAAAAAATTAAGCCTATTCTTACCCCCGGGCAAAGTGATTCCGCAACTATCGACAATGCTTTTGAACTTTTAGCGTTAGGAGGAAGGCCGCTTTACCATGCGATGATGATGCTTATACCGGCTGCCTGGGAGAGCGACCCTCTATTACCGGAAGGCCTCAAGAGTTTTTATAAGTACCATGGTTGTTTCTGCGAGCCCTGGGATGGGCCGGCGGCAATAGCTTTTACTGATGGCGTAAATGTTGGGGCTGTTCTCGACAGAAACGGCCTTCGCCCGGCACGTTATATTATAACTAAAGACGGTATGGTTGTTATGTCTTCCGAGGCCGGAGTTTTAGGCATCGAGCCAGAAAACATTGAGAGGTCTCTGCGCCTTGAGCCGGGAAAAATGCTTTATATAGATACAGATCAAGGAAGAATTGTAAGCGATGAAGAATTAAAAGAAAAAGTTGCAACGGCAAAGCCCTATGCAGCATGGATAAAAGAGAACATGGTCGAGCTTTCAGAGTTAACAACCGTAAAGACTGAGCAAGAAATAAAACATGACCTGCTGCCTCTGTTTAAAGCATTTGATTATACAAGGGAAGATTTAAAAACAATTATTTTACCCATGGCACAAACAGGGCATGAGCCAACCGGTTCTATGGGCTGCGATATACCTTTGGCGGTTTTTTCTCAAAAAGATGAGCTCCTCTATGATTATTTCAAGCAGCTTTTTGCCCAGGTTACAAATCCCCCAATAGACTCTATTAGAGAAGATTGCGTTATGAGTATGCAAAGTTTTGTAGGGCCCCAGATGAATATTTTGGAAGAAACCCCAAAACACTGCCATAAATTGAGCGTTCACAACCCAATACTTACCAACGAAGATCTTGAGAAAATTAAGCATATACGCACAAGGGGGTTTTCTGCTAAAACCATTTCAATATTATGTGACATAGGCAAAAAAGAACAATCCGAGGGCACAGATAAGGGAATTATTTTTATAGATAATATAGACCGGATATGCAAAGAGGCAGAGGCGGTAATTGGAGAAAACCATTCTTTTATTATTTTAACTGACAGGGGCGTTAGCAAAGACAAATTTGTTCTTCCGGCGCTTCTTGCGGCCGCGGCAGTGCACCACTATCTTGTTGAGAGGGCTTTGCGAACGCAAATAGGCATTATTGTTGAGTCAGGGGAGCCGCGCGAAGTCCACCATTTCGCATTGCTCTTTGGCTACGGCGCAGATTGCGTTAACCCCTATCTTGCGTATGAAGCTATAGGTTACAGCATTAAAGATAACCAGGTTGATTTAGACTTTGAGGAGGCCAAAGCAAATTATTTAAAAGCCTTAAGCAGAGGCATTCTTAAAATTCTCTCAAAAATGGGGATATCGACTATTTCAAGCTACAGGGGCGCTCAGATTTTCGAAGCCCTGGGCTTAAGCATGGATGTAATCGAGAAGTGTTTCCCCAAAACCGCCTCCCGTATTGGCGGGGCAGGCTTTGGCGTCTTGGAAGAAGAAGCGCGCATGCGCCACAAAGAGGCATTTAAACATCCTAAGGCAGGCAAGCTTTTGCTCCCAACAGGAGGGAAATATAAGTACAGAAGAGACGGTAAATTTCATCTTTGGAACCCCGAAAGTATAGCCGCGCTTCAAGACGCAGCAAGGCGTAACGATTACAGCCGGTATAAAGAGTTCAGCGCCCTTATAAATGACCAGTCAGCGAATCCCGCAACTTTAAGGAGTCTGCTAACCTTTAAAAAAACAAAATCTATTCCTCTTGACCAGGTAGAACCGGATAAAGAAATATTTAAACGTTTCGCAACAGGAGCAATGAGTTTTGGTTCAATATCAGGGGCCGCCCATCAAACTTTAGCTTTGGCAATGAACCGTTTAGGAGGAAAATCAAACACAGGCGAAGGCGGCGAGGATACAGAACGGTTTATAAAACTTCCTAACGGAGATTCCAGGCGAAGCGCGATAAAGCAAGTCGCTTCAGGAAGGTTTGGAGTAACAACAAACTATCTCGTTAATGCCGATGAGCTGCAGATAAAAATAGCCCAGGGAGCAAAGCCCGGTGAAGGCGGCCAGCTTCCCGGGCATAAAGTAAGCCTGACAATTGCAAAAACACGCTATACAACTCCAGGGGTTACTTTAATTTCCCCTCCGCCGCACCACGATATCTATTCAATAGAAGACTTAGCCCAGCTCATCTTTGATTTAAAAAATACAAATCCTAACGCCCGCATAAGCGTTAAGCTGGTTTCAGAGGCAGGCGTTGGGACCATTGCCGCAGGCGTTGCCAAAGGCCATGCCGATATGATTTTAATTTCCGGCTCTGACGGAGGAACCGGCGCGTCTCCCTTAAGCTCTATTTATTACGCCGGCCTTCCCTGGGAGCTTGGCCTTTCAGAGGCGCACCAGACCCTTGTTTTAAATGGCTTGCGCTCGCGGGTCGTGCTTCAAACCGACGGGCAGATACGCACGGCAAGAGATATAGCAATCGCAGCAATGCTTGGCGCAGAGGAATACGGTATTTCAACCGCAGCCCTTGTTGTTATGGGTTGCGTAATGCTGAGGCACTGCCACTTAAATAATTGTTCCGTGGGCGTTGCAACCCAGGACACTTTGCTCGAGAAAAGGTTTACAGGTTCGGTTGAGCACGTTATAAATTATTTTAAGTTTATAGCAAGGGACATTAGGGAAACAATGGCTTCGCTGGGTATAAGGTCAATAAATGAGCTTGTTGGCAGGGCCGATTTACTTGAAAAGAATTATAGTATTGTTCCATGGAAGGCAAAAGGGATTGATTATTCCAGGATACTCTATAAACCAAAGGCGCCAAAAAACACAGCGGTATTTTGTCAAGAGAAACAAGACCATGGGATCGAAGATGTTTTAGATATAAAATTAATTAAGATGGCTGAACCTTCGCTAAAGAGGCTGGAACCCGTGCGCAGGGAAGTTTCAATTAATAATGTAAACCGCACAACCGGAGCAATGCTAAGCGGGGAGGTTGTAAAGCGCTTTGGCGAAGAGGGGCTTTCAGAGGATACGATAAATTTTAAATTTAAAGGTGTTTGCGGCCAGAGTTTTGGGGCTTGGCTTGCAAAAGGCATAACCTTTGAGCTGGAAGGCATGGCCAATGATTATGTGGGAAAGGGTATTAGCGGCGGCAAAATTATCGTTTACCCCGATAAAAAAACCTCTTATAACCCGCAGGATAACGTAATTATCGGCAATACCGCTTTCTACGGGGCAATATGCGGCGAGGCGTATATTAAGGGTGTGGCCGGCGAAAGGTTTTGCATACGTAACTCTGGTTTGTATGCCGTAGTTGAAGGAGTAGGAGATCACGGCTGCGAATACATGACCGGAGGCAGGGTTGTAATTTTAGGAAAAACCGGGCGTAATTTTGCCGCGGGCATGAGCGGAGGCATTGCTTATATTTATGATGAACAGGGCACCTTTGGGGCAAAATGCAACTTGGGCATGGTTAATTTAGAGCGCCCCGCCAAAGACGATAAGCAGGCGATATATAACCTTATAAATAATCATTATAAATATACTCATAGCCTCGCTGCCAAGAACATTGTTGATAATTTTGATAATGAATTTGTAAAATTTGTTAAAGTTATACCTATTGAATACAAGCGTATTTTTGAAGGCAAAAAAATCAGCGAAGAATTTGATTTAATGGAATCTTCTGACGGCTGATACATGTTATAAAAATATTATTCGTGGTAATTCGTCTATAATTTGTGGAAATTCGTGTTATGAATAAAGACATAAAAGCATTCCTGAAAATTAAGCGCAAAAGCGAAGAGTATCGCCCTGTGTGCGAACGCGCGGCAGATTATAGAGATGTCTGCCTGCCAAGGCAAGAGGGAGATTCAAAACAACAGGCTTCGCGCTGTATGGATTGCGGAGTCCCTTTCTGCCACTGGGCCTGCCCGGTTGGAAACTATATTCCTGAGTGGAATGATTCGGTGATGAATGGCCAATGGAAAAAAGCGCTTTCTTTGCTTGAGGCAACAAATAATCTGCCCGAGATAACCGGTAGAGTTTGCCCCGGGCTTTGCGAATATGGCTGTGTTTTAGGGATAAACGACGACCCTGTTACCATAAGAGAAAACGAATTATCAGCCATTGAATATGCTTTTAGCAGGGGTCTGATTAAGCCCCTTGCGCCGAGCGTAAGAACAGGAAAGAAAGTCGCGGTTGCCGGCTCCGGCCCGGCAGGGCTTTCTGCGGCAGGCCAGCTCAATAAAGCCGGCCACAGGGTGGTTGTTTTTGAAAAAGATAAAAAGCCAGGGGGTATTTTGCGCTATGGAATACCTGACTTTAAACTCGAAAAAGAAATTATCGAAAGGCGCATCAGCTTATTACAGCAAGAAGGCGTTGAATTTAAGTGCCAAGCCGGCGTAGGAGAAAATATTAAATATCAAGATTTGGAAAAAGAATTCGATGCAATTGTAATTGCCAGCGGCTCCCGCACGCCAAGAGATTTAAAAATTGAAGGCCGGGATTTAAAAGGCATTCACTTTGCCATGGACTATCTAACCCAGAACAACCGTAAGGTTAGCGGCGAAGATATTTGCGGCGAAGAGGTAATCGAGGCTAAAGGAAAAAAAGTTGTCGTAATAGGAGGAGGGGATACGGGAAGCGACTGTGTGGGGACCGCTAACCGGCAGGGGGCATCTTGTGTTGTTCAAATCGAAGTCTTATCGCAGCCTCCTGAATGCAGGGCCAGCCATCAACCCTGGCCGTTATATCCTTTGCTCCTTAAAACAACCAGCAGCCACCAGGAAGGAGTCTTGCGCCGTTGGGCAGTCCTTACAAAAAAGTTTATAGGCGAGCAAGGCTGTGTTAAAAAGCTTTCTTGTGTTAAAGTAGAATTTGTTTATCCGGCAAAAAATAAAACCTGCCCCGTTATGAAAGAAATTCCTGGCTCAGAGTTTGAGATAGAAGCAGATTTAGTAATTCTTGCAGTAGGATTTCTCGGCCCGGAAAAATCAGGATTAATTTCTGATTTGGGTTTAGAGCTGGATGAGAGAGGAAATATAAAAACCAATCAGGGCTACATGACATCAAAAAAAGGCATATTCAGCGCCGGAGACTGCCGGCGCGGCCAATCCCTTGTTGTTTGGGCAATTGCCGAAGGCCGCCGCGCCGCTTATCATATCGACACCTACCTTATGGAAGAAAGCAGCCTGCCGTTTTTGTAGGCAAATCTTTAACTGCCGCCATAGGCAGAAAGAATTGTCGAGGATAACGCTTCCTTTGTTTGCTCAGATACAGGGAATGCCCGGCTATACCATTTTCCGTCTTTCCCTTCATCCTGAGGCGGGCTTACGAACAGCCCTTTCTTGCCTTCAACGATTCGAAACCCTTTTACTATGAAATCGTCATTGATTGAAATATCGCACATGGCTTTTGTCGCTGATTTTCCGTTAAATTTAAAGATTCTAACCACTTTGAAATCCAACATCATGGTAATCACCCCTTTCTTAAATATAACACACTGATTTAAAAGCAAATCTCCACCCTAACCAGTAAACATTATTTTTCCCACTTCCCACCTCCTTATATAATAGACGGATAAGGAGGCCAAATTCTTTCAAAAATTTTACATTTTTTTACTGATGAAATGAGGTATGCCTGTCTTTCAGGCGGCGGGAGATTTCATCGTCATCATCGCGCGAGTGCCTTCGCCAGGAGTCAATGACCATGATAAGCGTGCGGCCGCCTTCACTGTCAAATACCCAGCGCATGCCTAAAATCAAGGCTGCCGCTAAAAATTGCATAAAATAACGGTGTATAAAGAAAGAAATAATAAAAAATATCAGCGCACAAATACCAAAAGAATGGCGTTTTATTGGCTTTGTCTGCCTTACGCTATTTTCCATATTAAGGCGGGTTTTTGTATTATTTACCATTGTCCGGGGCGTTTTCTCCAGCTTTTTTACGCTTACCTTAGAGGCCTCAAGCCATAGGCTAAGCTGGCTTAGACAAAAACCGCAGCCGGCAATATGGGCTTCTATAATTTCACACTCCTCATTGCTGATATTTTTCTGCATGTAACCGGATAAAATAGTTTCGTCAGGGCAAAGAGGCGTTTTTAAGGCTTTATCGGGGAAACTGTTAGCCTTTAAGTATTGCTTCAATAATTCATCAATTTTATCCATTACCCCTCCATTATAATAGACGTATAAGGCTCGTCTTTTCTTTCATCTATTTTTATTTTTGGCGAAGCAAAAATAAAAATGCTTTAAAAACCTATCTCTTTGAGCTCTTTTTTCAGTTTCTGCTTGGTTCTGGCAATCACTGTGGACACAGTATTTACAGAAAGACTTAGAGCATGGGCGATTTCCCTATGGGTTCTCCCTTCGAGAAGGTTTAGAGAGATTATTATTTTTTCTTTATTTGAGAGGGTGTTTATTATTTCTTTAATAACATAGTTAAGCTGGCTATTTGATGAATTTTCTGAAAGATAAACATTTTGGAACGGCTCTATGTCAGAAACAAAATATTTATCTTTCAGAGCGCTTTCGCGCAAAAAATCAGAAGCTTTGTTAGACGCAATCATGGCAAGCCAGCCCGGCAGAAACTCGGCATTGTCTAGCTGAGACAGCTTGTTTTTTTCCAAAATAACCACGAATACTTCCTGAAAGATAGTATTTATATCATCCTGGTTAAACTGAAAACCGAACTTGGTAAGGCGTTTCTTTATTGCCCAGTATATAAGTTTGGAATACTTATCAATAAATATATTCCAGGCCAAAAGGTCTTTATTAAGGCACCGCTGGATAAGCTCTTGTTCTTTCATCGTCCGCCAAATTATAACATAAATCGTTTTTTTGTGATAGAATAATTGCGTTATGAAGAAAATCGTGCAAGGTGTAACCATCGAATGTGTCAAAGGAAATATCGCTAACCAGCTCGATTGCGATACGGTTGTTAATGCCGCAAATGCCCAGCTAAGAATGGGAGGCGGGGTTGCCGGAGCAATCCATCGCACAGCCGGCCCGGAACTGGAAAAAGAGTGTATTCCATTGGGCCCGATTAAGCCGGGAGAAGCGGTTATCACAGGAGCTTATAATCTGCCTAACAAGCATGTAATTCACTGCCTTGGCCCGGTTTACGGAAGAGATAAACCGGAAAGAGAACTGCTTTCCAGCTGTTATAAAAACGCGTTAAAACTTGCTGACGAGAATAAGTTAGAGTCAATTGCTTTTTGCGCCATATCCTGCGGTATATTCGGCTATCCCCTTAAAGAAGGGGCAGAAGCTGCCCTTGGCGCTGTTATTAAAAAAATCCCTGAGCTTAAGAATGTAAAGCTTATCCGCTTTGTTCTCTTTGGGGATAAAGCCTGCGAAGTTTTCTCAAAGATTTTGGAGGAAAAGGGGTCACACCTATTTTTCTGAATTCCTTCAAATCCACTAAAAATAGGTGTGACCCCTTTTCTCTTTTCTTCCCTTGCAAATTGCCTGTAAAGTATGTTATATTTATATGGTAGGCCACATCATCCTCGCACATTAAGAAAGCGTTTTCTTTCATATAAGTTTCTTAATTTTTAATAATTGATTTTTCTGTGGCGGGGGGTTGTTATGAAAAGAAAAGTTTTGTTATGCGCGGCTTTTGCTTTATTGGTTGTAAGTACGCCTTTTTTATGCACAGCTCAGAAAGATGAGAAAATAACCCTAACCACTTATTACCCCGCGCCTTACGGGGTGTATAAGGAACTGGTGACTAACAGGCTTTTTTTTGACGTTGATGAGAAAAACCCGCCCCAGTCAGGAATTATAGGGTTTTTGGACACTGATAATAATTTTGACCAGAGACTGCGTATTACCGCAGGAAACCAGGACACAGGCAATAACAGCCAGGGAGCAGCTATTGACTTGCACGGAAATGCTTTTATAGGAAAAGCAGGAGATTTAGATTTAGTTGCCGGAGCAGGCAATTTACCTTCCGGCGGAACAAATGGCGGTGTGATGACTTTTTGGACAGGTTGGAATGGAGCCGGGACAGACGAACGCATGCGTATTGATAAAGATGGATATGTATACGTCGATAGTGCTGTTAGTATTGGAACAGTCGATTATCCAGCAGGGGTAAGGCTTACTGCTAATGGAGGGGTCAAGATAGGAAACGTTCCTGATAAACCCATAGGTTCCCCGAATGCATGCGATTCGGAAACCCAGGCAGGCACCGTAAGGTATAACACAGGCCAATTGCAGTTTTGCAATGACAGTAACGTATGGGTAAATGCGCTTGAGGCACAAGTGCCATCGGGTACTTTGTGTGGAGGAGCCCCTCTTAAATTTGGACCTCCCAACCAATGCATGGGGTATTCCCCTCCTGAGTGTCCGGACAAATATGATGCAGTAGCTGTATGTTTTACTCTTGGATGCGATCAAATTTATTGGAGTTGCAGAAAAAGATAAGGTTAAGGAAAATAAGAAACATTATACAACATTCATAAAAGCACAAAAGTTTAATTCTTCTATGTAAAAACCGATTTCTTCTCTTAAAAAATTCCCGCCAAATTTTTCAAGACCACGACTAAACAATGCTATGTTGCCATATGACTTCCGATAAAATAATCATTCGGGTCAACTTTTATTCGTGGTAATTCGTCTATAATTTGTGGAAATTCGTGCTAAAAAGAAATAGCTTGTCATACCAACCCCTGCCGAGTAAAATAAAATTACTATGTCTAAGAAAGAAATAATAAAAATAATAAAGGATAATAATTACATATTTTCCAAATACACTATAAAGAAGTTCGCAATATTTGGGTCATGTGTAAGAGGACAGCTAAAAAAAGACAGCGATATAGATATAATCGTAAAATTTGAGAAACCGACTTTTAAAAATTTTATATATCTGGCAAGAGAGCTGGAAAAGATGCTGGGAAGAAAGGTTGATTTGCTTACCTTTTCTTCTCTTGATAAATTTCTTAAACCGTATATTTTAAAAGAGGCAGAATATATTGAGGGAAAATAAAATATATCTACAACACATATTGGAAGCGATAAAGAAAATAAACCGCTATACAAAAGGTTTATCTTTTGACAAATTCCTAGAAAACGAGGAGAAAAAGGACGCTGTTGTGAGAAATCTGGAAATCATAGGCGAAGCTGCATCAAAAATATCCCCAGCACTTAGGAAGAAATTGCCGGGCATCCAGTGGCGTGATATAGTAGATATGAGAAATAGGCTTATTCACGAATATTTCGGTGTAGATTATGAGATAGTTTGGAATGTTGTAAAAGTAGAGTTGCCACGGCTAAAAGAACAACTTAAAAAAGCCGTGAAACTTTAAGGAGGGAAGATAAATGAAGTGCGGATGCTCAAGCAAGAAAAAGAAGACTACAAAAGCAAAATCTAAGAAGAAAAAGTAAACATTTATAGCCTTGTATGCATTACATAGGCTTGTAGGTAAAGATTAGATTTTGATACTTGATTTTTGATTTTTTAATGGGGGCGGTTATGAGTTTAGAGCACGATCAAAGAGAAACAATGGAGCTTTTAGCTCAGAACGAAGAAGCGGCAAGCCAATTGTACAAAGTGTGCTGTGAAAAATACCCAAAATATTGGGAATTTTTTGAAACGCTTTGCAAGGAAGAACTGGTGCATGCAAGCTGGATACGCAGAATTTATCCCGAAATCGATAAAGGTAATTTAGAGTTTGATAAAGGCCGCTTTAAACAGGAAGCCATTCTTGCCTCCATTGAATGCGCGCGCCTTCAGGCGAGGCGTTTAATAAACCATGAAATCTCTCTGACAGAGGCACTAAAAGCAGCAATGGATATTGAGAACAATTCCATTGAAAGCAACTTCTATGAAATTTATGAAGCGGACAGCGGCCAGCTAAAGGATTTACTGCGCGCGCTAAAAGATGCTTTCTTGGAACACCGGAAAAGATTAGAGGATATGCTTGATAAGGTTGAAGCAGAAAATACCTAAAGCACCATTATTTAATTCAGGATTTATTAACAAAACTGTATTGTGGGAGGTTTAAATGACGAAGTTATTTCTTATGTTTTTTTTGTTTTCTTTTTTTGCAGGAAGTGTCTCAGCAGAGAACGGCCAGGGTAAGCCTGTTGCCGTGTTAGAAACAACTCAAGGCATGATTGAGATTAAACTTATGCCTGATGCAGCGCCGAAAACATGCGAGAACTTTAAAGGGCTCATTGAAAAAGGTTATTATAACGGGATAATTTTTCACCGGGTGATTAAAGGCTTTATGATTCAGGGAGGCGACCCGACAGGAACAGGCCGCGGCGGTAATTCCATATGGGGAGCGGCTTTTGAAGATGAAGTAAGCCCGGAAATTGGGTTTAATAAGCCGGGGCTTTTAGCCATGGCAAACGCAGGCCCTAATACCAACGGAAGCCAATTTTTTATAACAACCGCTAAAACCCCATGGCTTAATATGAAACATACAATTTTTGGAGAAGTTGTATCGGGTTATGGTGTGGTTGAGAAAATAGAAAATACCGAAACCGGCCCCGGTGATAAGCCGGTAATGGGTCAAAAGATTCTAAGAGCGTATCTGAAATGAAAAACCATTACGCTTTAAGCATATAGAAGCGGATGTGGGCACAGATTTTTTCATAGGCATCGGGGTCTATTTTTGTAAACTTTATCCCTAAGAGATATGGAAGCTTGATATCGTCGGTTCCGTTTCTGCGCACGACTGTTCCTTTTGCTTTAACAGCTTCTTCAGTTTCGGAAAGGTATATTTCCAATTCCATTGTTTCGCCGATGTCAATTTTATAAGGGGTAAGAATGCATATCCCGTCTTCAGAAATATCCCTTGTTAGAGCATTGGTTTTTAAAAGGTATTGATGCGAACAGTGGATCACGCTTAGGTTTTCGGGCACTCTTGCCTTTTTCCTGCGCTCGTCCGTCATTAATTCACGCGGCTTTTTCTTCATATGTCCTCCCCCTTTCTCTCTCTATATAAAGGATAACATAATTAAAAAGACTTTTTCAAGCCAAAATATTATATATAAAATATGAAAATGAAATATCCCTTATTTTATAAAGGTATTTCGGCCTGAAAACGTTTTTATGCGATCCCTGAAAAAGCAGAAGTATAAACCGGCTCGTTTCCTTTGGCCTTGCCGCGGCGGCATTCCGTGCCAATACCGCCTGCCCGCCAAATACGGAAAATAATAAAAGACTTGACTCGTTTTTAGAAAATCTATATAATTACTTGTCTTAGGAGAGGACAAAGAAGTTCTTCCCCCAAAAAGGGAAGATTTTTTTATTTAGGGGCGTTTTAAGCCGCCTTTGTCCTGCCATCTACCACCAAAGATGCTGCTATGGCGGACTTCGGAAATTTTTTATAGAGGAAAAAATGCCGAAAATAGTCAGGAATGAACAATTAAATCCCGAAATCAGCCTTATAGAATTTAAAGCCAAGGATTTGGCCATGGCTGCAAATCCCGGCCAGTTTGTGATACTGCGTGTTAACGAAACCAGCGAAAGATTTCCGCTAACCATCTATGACGTTAATCATGAAGAGGGAACAGTGAAGGTAGTCTGTCAGGCCATAGGCGTGAGCACCAAAAAATTATGCGCTTTAAACAAGGGCGATTCCATTCTTGATGTGGTTGGTCCTCTGGGGCATGCGGTGAACGTTAAAAATATAGGTAAAGTTATATGCATAGGCGGCGGAGTAGGAACCGCAGAGGCCTACCCTATAGCTAAAGCCATGCAACGCGAAGGAAATGATGTTACGGTTATAATCGGTTCCAGGGCCAAAGATTTTATCATATGCGAACAGGAAATAAGGGAGTTTTGCGATAAGGTCTATGTTACAACAGATGACGGATCGTATGGCAGAAAGGGGTTTGTCACTGATGTTTTGAGAGAACTTTTACAAAAAGGCACTTATGATATGGTTTTTGCTATAGGGCCTCTTATTATGATGAAAATGGTATCTGAGATGACAAAAGCAAAATTAATAAAAACCTTTGTGTCACTGAATTCCATTATGATAGACGGTACCGGTATGTGCGGCGGATGCAGGATCCGGTATAACGGAGGAACAAAGTTTACCTGCGTGGATGGGCTGAATTTGATGGATACCTTGTGGATTTCGATGATGTTATGCGCAGACAGGAAAGGTACAGGGATAAGGAAAAAAATGCCCTAGATCATTATGAAAAGCAATGCCGGATCGGTTTAAAATAAACCAGACAGTAATACCATGAGAGAACAAGACCCAAAAGAACGCGTAAAGAATTTCAACGAGGTTCCTTACGGTTATAATGAAGGGGAGGCCGTAACGGAGGCCTCAAGATGTTTACAGTGCAAAAAGTCGCCATGTATTAAAGGCTGCCCTGCCGAGGTCGATATCCCCGCATTCATTAAAGCCATAAGCGAAAGGCGCTTCGGTGGCGCTATTGCGGTAATAAAAAAAACCAATAACGTGCCGGCAGTGTGCGGCAGAGTTTGCCCCCAGGAAGATCAGTGTGAAAAATTATGTGTTCTCGGGATAAAAGATAGTCCCATTAATATCGGAAACCTTGAAAGATTTGCCGCCGACTGGGAGCTCAAAAATAAAACTCAAAAAGAAAACACTGCTTTAACCAAAAAACGCAAGGGAAGAAAAGTCGCTATTATCGGTTCCGGGCCGGCAGGTTTAACTTGCGCCGCTGACCTTGCAAAAATGGGTTATAGCGTAACCATATTTGAAGCTCTTCATAAACCCGGAGGGGTGCTTACCTACGGCATTCCCGAATTCCGCCTGCCTAAAGATATCGTCATGAAAGAAGTCGAGGAGATAGAAAAGCTCGGCGTTGAAATAAAATACAACTATGTTATAGGCAAGATTAAAAGTATAGATAATCTGCGGGAAGAAGGGTTTGATGCGTTTTTTATATCTACCGGAGCAGGTTTGCCGCATTTTATGAAAATAGAAGGAGAGAACCTTAACGGGGTGTACTCTGCCAACGAATTCCTTACGCGTGTAAACCTTATGAAGGCCTATAAATTTCCCGAATACGATACGCCGATAAATATCGGCAAAAAGTCGCTGTTGTCGGCGGGGGAAACGTGGCTATGGATGCTGCCAGGTGTGCCTTAAGGCTCGGTGCCGAAAAAGTATATATTGTTTACAGGCGGACAGAAAATGAAATGCCCGCAAGAATAGATGAAATACATCACGCCAAAGAAGAAGGTGTCGAATTTCACCTGCTTAAAAACCCCGTTAAAATAATCGGCAATGGAGAAGCGAGGTGAAAAAACTTATTTGTATTAGAAACAAACTTGGTGAACCTGATGATGGCGGCCGGAGGCGGCCCATACCCATAGAGGGTTCTGAGTTTGAGATGGATGTGGATATCGTGATCATAGCCATAGGCAATGGGTCAAATCCGCTTTTATTAGATACAATCAAAGGCCTTGAACTTACGCGAAAAGGGAACATAGTGGCCGGCGATACCGGGCAGACCAATATCGAGGATATTTTTGCCGGAGGAGATATCGTCACCGGTGCGGCTACTGTTATCGCTGCAATGGGAGCCGGCAAAAATAGCGCCAAGGCAATTGATAAATTTCTTAAAAGGTAATTTTACATTAATAGTTAAGTAAAAAAGGAGGAAGGCAT
Source organism: Candidatus Omnitrophota bacterium (assembly GCA_043820815.1). Lineage (GTDB taxonomy): Bacteria > Omnitrophota > Gorgyraeia > Duberdicusellales > 4484-171 > JBDRDJ01. The sequence goes on along the minus strand of JBDRDJ010000007.1, from coordinate 80,637 downwards.
GGCAAAAAAAAATCGATACGCAGAAAAAGTAATTGAGGACGTTAAAAAACGTAACCCGGGCGAATCAGAATTCCATCAAGCAGTTTCAGAAGTCCTTGAATCGCTCAATCCGGTATTAGAAAAGAATAAAAGGTATGAAGCCGCAACTATATTAGAACGTATTGTTGAACCGGAAAGGCAAATTATATTCCGTGTACCATGGCAGGATGATTCCGGTAACATTCATGTTAACCGCGGGTTCCGGTTTGAGTTCAACAGCGCTCTTGGGCCTTACAAAGGAGGGCTGCGTTTTCATCCCACGGTCAATGCGAGCGTTCTGAAGTTTCTTGGTTTCGAACAGGTTTTTAAAAACAGTTTAACTATGCTTCCCATGGGAGGTGGCAAAGGGGGGTCGGATTTTGACCCCAAAGGAAAATCGGACAATGAAGTAATGCGCTTCTGCCAGTCTTTTATGACTGAACTTCAGCGGCATATTGGCCCGGATACAGATGTGCCTGCCGGTGATATCGGCGTAGGCGGCCGTGAAATTGGCTTTTTGTTCGGACAGTACCGGCGTATTCGTAACGAGTTTACAGGTGTCCTGACGGGTAAAGCTTTAAACTGGGGCGGGTCATTGATTCGCCCGGAAGCAACCGGATACGGCGCGGTTTACTTTGCCGAAGAAATGCTAAAAACCCGCGACCATACTTTTAAAGATAAGATCGTTGTTGTTTCAGGGTCTGGAAATGTTGCCCAGTACACTGTTGAAAAAGTTAACCAATTAGGAGGCAAAGTTGTTACTTTGTCGGATTCCAACGGAACCATTTACGATCCGGACGGAATAAACAAAGAAAAACTTGCTTTTGTCATAGAGCTAAAAAATATCAAGCGCGGGCGCATTAAGGAATACGCAGACAAGTATGGCTGCAAGTATAAGGAAAATGAAAAACCATGGAGCGTTAAATGTGACTGTGCGTTTCCGAGCGCTACGCAGAATGAAATCGACGGGAAAGATGCCAAAGTTTTGATTGACAACGGTTGTTATCTGATCAGTGAAGGCGCAAACATGCCGTCAACCCCCGAAGCGATTGAATTATATCTAAAGAAAAAAATACTTTATGGACCGGGTAAGGCAGCCAACGCCGGAGGCGTTGCTACGTCCGGCCTTGAAATGAGCCAGAATTCTCAACGTCTGGCTTGGACGCGGGAAGAAGTTGATCAGAAACTAAAAGCCATCATGACCCTTATACATAAACAGTGTGTAGAGACTGCCGAAGAATACGGCCAGCCGGGCAACTATGTTATGGGTGCCAACATCGCTGGTTTTGTAAGGGTCGCGGATTCTATGATGGATCAAGGGATAATTTAAAACCGTATTCCATATCCGCCATCAACCCTTTTTAACTGCCCTAGCTGTTTACCGGTTTATTAATGCCCTGTTTATGCGTTTGTCTTTTTCAAGCATAACAGGGGTTTTCCAGTTTCCTTTCTTTTTATGCTTGACTAATCTGCCAAAATATCGGATAATCAACAAAATTGATTGAGTAATTATGCACATAGATTGTATTAACAGCGCCTTTTTGCGATAACATTGCAAGGGGGCGCTGTTTTTGTTTGAGGGCATGACTTATGTCCGCTCATTTCATTTGCTCCATAAGCCGCGTGCTCAGGGAGGTTTTATGCCAAGAAGAGAAGATATTCACAAAATTTTGATTATCGGTTCAGGGCCAATCATAATTGGCCAGGCTTGTGAGTTTGATTACTCAGGCACGCAGGCCTGTAAGGCTCTTAGGGAAGAAGGGTATGAAATAGTACTTGTTAATTCTAACCCCGCAACCATTATGACCGATCCCTCAACGGCCGATAAAACTTATATTGAGCCGCTGACTCCCGAGAGCGTTGAGAAAATAATTGAAAAAGAGCGCCCCGATGCCCTTCTTCCTAATTTAGGAGGCCAAACCGGGCTCAATCTTGCCTCAAGCCTTTATAAATCAGGAGTGCTTGATAAGTACGGCGTTGAGGTTATTGGAGTAAAAGCCGATGCTATTGAGCGGGGAGAAGACCGCCTTGTTTTTAAAGAAGCAATGAAAAAGCTCGATATTCCTATTGCCCGTTCTGAAATCAGCCATTCGGTTGAGGAGGCTGAAGCTATAGCCGAGAGGATTAAGTATCCCGTTGTTTTAAGGCCCGCTTATACTTTGGGGGGAACCGGCGGGGGCATTGCTTATAATGTCGAAGAATTGAGAATAATTGCGACAAGAGGCCTTGCCGCGAGTATTGTTAATCAGGTTCTTGTGGAAGAAGCGGTTATCGGCTGGGAGGAGCTTGAACTTGAGGTTGTGCGCGACGCTAAAAACCAGAAAATTACCGTTTGCTTTATCGAAAATATAGATGCAATGGGGGTTCATACCGGGGATAGTTTCTGCTGTGCGCCGATGCTTACGGTTCCTAAGAAATTACAGGAAAAAATGCAGAAACTTTCTTATAAGATTGTTGAAGCAATAGGCGTAACAGGGGGCACAAATATCCAGTTTGCGCACAATCCAGAAGATGACAGAATGGTTGTGATCGAGATTAACCCCAGAACATCGCGTTCATCTGCCCTTGCCTCAAAAGCAACGGGGTTTCCAATTGCGCGAATTTCAACAAAACTCGCCGCCGGATTAACCATGGATGAAATGCCTTACTGGAGAAAAGGAACTCTGGAGAAATATGAACCGTGGGGTGATTACGTTGTTATTAAGTTTGCCCGCTGGGCTTTTGAGAAATTTCCCAAAGCAAAAGATATGCTCGGGACTCAGATGAGGGCGGTGGGTGAAGTAATGAGCATTGGAAAAACTTTTAAAGAGGCTTTTCAAAAATCCATACGGTCTCTTGAGATAAAAAGATATGGTTTAGGCGTTCCTAAATTTAAGGCTTTAACCGATTTTGAGCTTAAAAGCCGGCTATCTTACCCATCAAGCGAAAGGATTTTCTTAATGTATGAGGCTTTAAGAAGAGGGGCGGCAGTTGATGAGCTCTATAAAGTGACTTACATCGGCAGATGGTTTATCAGCGAGATGAAGGAATTGGTTGATTTTGAAGAGGAGATTATTAAATATCCGTGGGATAAATTGCCAACGGAAAAATTGATTAAAGCTAAAGAGTGGGGATTTTCCGATAAGTATCTGGCAGAGGTTTTTAAAACAGAAGAGCCACAAGTTCGGGAAAAAAGGAAGAAACTCAAAAAAATAAATTGTTACGATATAGTTCCCGTAAGCGGCGTTGAGAATGCCTCTTATTATTATTCTACCTATATAGGTAAAGATAAGGTGGAGGTTTCTAAAAACAAAAAAATCATGATTTTAGGCGGCGGCCCCAACAGAATAGGCCAGGGTATAGAGTTTGATTACACCTGTGTCCATGCGGCCTTTGCCCTTCGCGACGAAGGGTATGAGTCGATTATGGTAAACTGTAACCCCGAAACAGTATCAACCGACTACGACACTTCAAATAAACTGTATTTTGAACCCCTGACCGTTGAAGATGTCCTTTCAATTTACGAGAAGGAAAAACCGCAAGGAGTAATTGTTCAATTCGGCGGCCAGACCCCTTTAAATATCGCCCAGGAATTAAAAGACAACGGTGTAAAAATATTAGGCACTTCTCCCGAAAGCATACGGTTAGCCGAAGACCGGGAGTATTTCAGAAAGAGAATGATAGATATCGATATTCTCCAACCGGAAAGTTCAACAGCCCGCTCTTTGGAAGAGGCAGTAAAAATAGCAAACAAAATAGGATACCCTCTTATAGTCAGGCCGTCTTTTGTTCTCGGGGGGCGCGGCATGGAGATAGTCTATGACGAAAAGGCGCTTCAAAAGTACGCTAAAGAGGCTATCCAGGTAAGCCCCGAATACCCCATGCTTATTGACAGGTTTTTAGAGCAGGCGGTTGAGGCTGAAGTCGATGCCCTTTGTGACGGCGCGGATGTTTTTGTTGCCGGTGTAATGGAGCATATCGAGCTTGCGGGAGTGCACTCAGGAGATTCGGCATGCGCGATACCCACACACACAATAAAAAAAGAGCATTTAGACACAATAATTGATTATACCAAGCGCATCGCAAAAGAATTAAAAGTGGTTGGCCTGATAAACATCCAGTATGCAATCTGCGACAATAAGGTTTACATACTTGAAGCCAATCCCAGAGCATCAAGAACGGTTCCTCTTGTTTCAAAAGTGACAGGTATTCCTATTGCGCGCGTTGCAACGAAACTTATGCTGGGCAAAAAAATTAAAGATTTCCCTGAGCTTGTTGCCGGCGAGCTCCCGTATGTAGGAGTAAAAGAAGCGGTTTTCCCTTTTAACATGTTTCCTGAGGTTGACCCTTTACTTGGCCCTGAGATGAGGGCAACAGGAGAAGTTATGGGCATGGCGGAAACTTTTGGGTTAGCTTTCTATAAAGCCCAGGAGGCAGCCGGGTTAAAGCTTCCCTTGGAAGGCAACGTGCTTTTGACTGTTACCGATAAAGACAAAAAGCACGTTTTGGCCATAGCTCAAAGGATTAAAAAACTCGGATTTAAAATTTATGCAACAGAAGGCACATGTGATTTTCTTTCGCAGCACGGAATACCTTGCGAATACATAAAAAAGCTTCATGAAGGCAGGCCGAACATCGTTGATGCAATAAAAAACAAAGAGATTCATCTTGTAATCAATACCCCTGTGGGTTCAAGCAGCAAATATGATGACAGCTACATAAGAATGATGGCAATACAGCAAAAAGTTCCTTATATTACTTCTATTGCCGCGGCACAGGCCAGCGTTGAGGGAATAGAAGAAGTTAAAAAAAGCAAAATCACGCCTACATCTTTGCAGGATTATTATAAGGATAGGTTACGCACAAGTAAGCGGCATTAATTACTCAATAATCGGAGGTTATTATGGGGCAAGGGTCTTGCATAGATAAGAAGATAGGTTTTGATAACGAAAAGTATTTAAAAGAGCAAACCCAGGCAATCCTGGAAAGAGTAAAGAAGTTTAACAACAAGCTTTATCTTGAGTTTGGAGGCAAACTTCTTTTTGATTATCATGCTTCCAGAGTTCTTCCCGGCTTTGACCCTAATGTTAAGATGAGGCTGCTTCAAACCTTAAAAGATAAAGCGGATATCATTCTGTGTATTTACGCCGGCGATATCGAGCGCAGAAAAGTACGCGCTGATTTTGGGATTACTTATGACGTTGATTCTCTTAAGCTTATCGATGACTTAAGGGAGTTTGGCATAGAAGTAACAGCGGTTGTGATTACCCGTTTTGAAGGCCAGCCCTCAGCCGCTATATTTAAAAATAAACTCGAACGCCGTAAAATAAAAGTTTATACTCATTGTTTCACAAAGGGCTACCCAACTGACGTTGACCTTATCGTAAGCGACCAAGGCTACGGAGCCAATAATTATATTGAAACAAAAAATCCCCTTGTAATCGTAACCGGCCCCGGCCCGGGCAGCGGAAAGTTAGCCACTTGTCTTAGCCAGCTTTATCATGAATATAAAAAGGGAACAGAAGCCGGATATGCAAAATTTGAAACATTTCCTATATGGAATATACCGCTTAAGCATCCGGTTAATGTGGCCTATGAGTCAGCCACGGCCGATATAAGGGATTTTAATATGATCGATTCTTTTCATCTTGAGGCATACCAAGAAAGCACAGTAAATTACAACCGGGATGTAGAAATATTCCCGGTAGTTAAAAGGATACTTGAGAAAATTACTGGTTCAGATTCTCATTACAAATCCCCAACTGATATGGGTGTAAACAGGGCGGGATTCGGCATAATTTCTCACGAGATAGTAAAAGAAGCGGCAAAGCAGGAAGTTATCCGCAGGTATTTCCGCTATATGTGTGAGTACGCAATGGGCTTTGTAAATAAAGAAACTGTTCAGCGTGCCGAGCTTATTATGGAAGAGTTAGGCATGAAACCCGGCAACAGGCCGGTTGTTGAGCCGGCGCGTTTAGCGGCTGATGAGGCGCAAAAGAAAGGCAAAGGCCATGAAGGTATTTTCTGCGGGGCAGCCATTGAACTTGCCGACGGTTCAATCGTTACAGGAAAAAACTCTCCTTTTGTGCACGCAACCGCAAGTTTGGTCCTTAATGCGATTAAGAAGCTATCCGGCATTCCCGATAAAATACATGTTCTCTCGCCCAGTGTTATTGATTCAATCGGGGCTTTAAAAAAAGATATTCTTTGTTATAAGACAGTCAGCCTTGACCTGGAGGAAACCCTAATAGCTCTTAGCATAAGCGCACAGGCTAATCCTTCGGCCCAGCTTGCCATGCAAAGCTTAAGCGAGCTTAAAGGCTGCGAGGTTCATACAACCCATATTCCCACACCGGGTGATGAAGCGGGCCTGCGCAGGCTGGGAGTTAACCTTACAAGCGAGCCCAATTTCTCCAGTAAAAGCTTATTTATAGCGTAATAACTTTTGTTGACAGAAGGGTGTTTTCTGGTATAGTCATTGATGACAAAGGCGTCTTTTCTACTACATTGTAAGTAGAGGGGGCGCTTTACTCATTTTTAAGGCTTCTTAACCCGCCTGTATTTATGGATAAAATTAAACGAGCAAAATTAGTTCTTGAGGATGGAGCTGTGTTTAAAGGTTTAAGCTTTGGCGCAGAAGGGATAAGCTTCGGCGAAGTAATATTTAATACCAGCATGGCCGGTTATCAGGAGATTCTAACTGACCCTTCCTATAAAGGCCAGATTGTAACTATGACCTACCCTTTAATCGGAAACTACGGAGTAAACCCCGAAGACGTTGAATCGAGAAAGCTTTTCTTAGAAGGGTTTGTTGTAAAAGAAGCAAGCCGCATCGCCAGTAACTGGCGTTCTAAGAAGGGGTTGGGAGAATACCTTAAAGAGAATAATATAGTAGGAATTGAAGGCATTGATACCCGGGCCCTTACAAGACGAATTCGCTTGCAGGGGGCTATGAAAGCAGCAATCTCAACAGACGATGTTGATGATAAAGCTTTAATTGAGCAAGTCCGTAACTCTAAAGGCCTTCTGGGCGTGGATTTGGTTAAAGAAGTTACTATAGATAAACCATACAATTATAATGATAAAGGTGATCATAAAGTTGTAGTGCTTGATTGCGGGGTTAAACTAAACATTTTAAGAGAACTCTCACGTCTTAACTGTCATGTAACCGTAGTTCCTGTAAAAACAAGCGCTAAAGAAATATTAGGGCTGAATCCTGATGGAATTCTTTTATCAAATGGCCCCGGCGACCCCGCCGCTGTAACCTGTGCAATTGAAACCGTTAAGGAATTAATTAAACCATTAGCCATTAGCCATTTGCCATTTGCCATTATGGGTATATGCCTTGGCCACCAGATACTCGGCCTTGCTTTAGGCGGAAAGACTTACAAGCTTAAATTCGGCCACCACGGAGCAAATCACCCTGTTAAGGATTTGAATACAAATAAGGTTTCAATCACTTCTCAGAATCATGGGTTTTGCGTAGATATGGATTCTTTGCCCAAAGATGACTTTGAAATTACTCATGTAAATCTAAACGACCAGACATTAGAAGGAATCCGGCATAAAAAATTACCAATATTCTCCGTGCAGTTTCACCCGGAATCAGCACCAGGGCCCCACGACGCCCGCTATCTTTTTGGCGAATTTATTAACCTTATGAAAAAAAATGCCTAAAAGAACAGACATAAAAAGTATATTAATAATCGGCTCCGGCCCAATTGTTATTAGCCAGGCCTGCGAATTTGATTATTCCGGCACCCAGGCCTGCAAAGCCTTAAAAGAGGAAGGCTACAGGGTAATTCTTGTAAATTCCAATCCCGCAACGATTATGACTGACCCTGAAATCGCAGACAGCACATACATCGAGCCTATAACTCCGGAAGTTTTGGATAAAATCATAGAGAAAGAAAAGCCGGATGCAATTCTGCCCACTCTGGGCGGCCAGACCGGCTTAAATACGGCAATGAAGGCTCATGAGATGGGAATATTGGATAAACACGGCGTGCGCATGTTAGGCGCAAATTACCAGACTATAAAAAAAGCAGAAGACAGGAAAGACTTTAAGAAAGCAATGCAGAAAATAGGCCTTGATTTGCCTAAAAGCGCCCTTGCATATAATATGGATGAGGCGCGCTGCGCCATGAAAGAAATAGGTTTACCTTTAATTGTCCGTTCAAGTTTCACGCTCGGAGGAACCGGCGGAGGGATTGTTGCCACAGAAGAAGAGTTTGAGAAAGTAGCCGATTTAGGTTTAAAAAACAGCATGATTTCCGAGATTCTCGTTGAGGAATCGGTTATCGGATGGAAAGAATACGAGCTTGAAGTGATGCGGGACAAAAAAGATAACGTGGTTATTGTCTGTTCCATTGAAAATCTTGATCCCATGGGGATTCATACCGGAGATTCGATTACAGTTGCCCCTGCCCAGACACTGACTGATATTGAGTATCAGAAAATGCGCGATGCCGCCACCGCTATTATACGCGAAATAGGGGTTGAAACCGGAGGCTCTAATATACAGTTTGCCGTGGACCCTAAAACAGGAAGAATGGTTGTTATTGAGATGAACCCGCGTGTTTCCCGTTCTTCCGCTCTTGCCTCAAAAGCAACCGGTTTTCCCATCGCTAAATTTGCCGCAAAACTCGCGGTAGGTTATACGCTCGACGAGATACAAAACGATATCACTAAAGAGACACCGGCATCTTTTGAACCGGCCATAGATTATTGTGTGGTAAAAATACCGCGCTTTACCTTTGAGAAATTTCCTGAAGCAAAAGACATTCTGGGAATTTCTATGAAATCAGTGGGTGAAACCATGGCCATAGGCCGCACGTTTAAAGAAGCCTTGCAAAAGGGTTTGCGCGGCCTTGAAATCGGCCACAATGGTTTAGATAATAAATTGGATTATAAAGAGATTTCTGATGAAAAAATAGAACTCAGGTTAAGAGAGCCAAATGCTTCAAGGATATTCTACATTAAATATGCTTTTCAGAAAGGTTATTCAATCGAAAAAATATATAATCTTACCGGCATAGACTCCTGGTTTCTGGATAATATTTTACAAATTGTTGAACTCGAAAATCAAATATCGAAAGATCAGATGTCAGACGAATCGCTGCTGCGCGCTAAACAATACGGATTCAGCGATAAGCAAATTGCTGATTTAACCGGTAAAGATGAAGAGGAGATAAGAAGATTAAGAAAAGAAAAGGGAATGGAGGCAACTTATAAACTTGTTGATACCTGCGCGGCAGAGTTTGAAGCTTACACGCCTTATTATTATTCGACCTATGAAACCGAAGATGAGTCGCGGGTATCGGATAAAAAGAAAATCATGATTTTAGGCGGCGGCCCTAACAGAATAGGCCAGGGTATTGAATTTGATTACTGCTGCTGCCATGCTTCCTTTGCTTTAAAGGAAATAGGTTTTGAGACCATTATGGTTAATTCAAATCCGGAAACAGTATCGACCGATTACGATACTTCTGATAAGCTGTATTTTGAGCCGCTTACTTTTGAAGATGTGATGAACATCGTCGATAAAGAAAAGCCAAACGGCGTAATAGTCCAATTCGGAGGCCAGACCCCGCTTAATTTAGCAAAAAGGCTTAAAAATTCAGGTGTCCCGATTATCGGGACTTCAGTTGATTCAATTGACCGGGCAGAAGACAGAGAGAAGTTTGCACGCCTTATAAAGAAGCTGAAAATTGATCAGCCGCCGAACGGGTCGGCTAATTCACGCAAAGAAGCAAAGAAAATCGCAAAAAGAATCGGATATCCGGTTTTGGTCAGGCCGTCTTATGTTTTAGGCGGAAGGGCAATGAGAATAGTTTACGATGATAATTCTTTGGATGAATTTATGGATGCCGCGCAGGAGGTATCGAGCGAGCACCCCGTGCTTATTGATAAATTTTTGGAAGATGCGGTTGAGGTTGACGTTGATGCAATTTCCGACGGAAAAGATACAATTATCGCAGGCATTATGGAGCACGTTGAGGAAGCAGGAGTGCATTCGGGAGATTCGGCTTGCGTTCTTCCCCCCCATACATTAAGCGACGAGATTATTGACGCCATACGCAAAAAGACATTAGTGCTTTCAAAAGAATTAGAAGTCAAAGGCCTTATTAATATCCAGTTCGCCGTTAAGAAAGATGTGGTATATGTGCTTGAAGTAAATCCCCGCGCCTCGCGCACAGTTCCCTTTGTGAGTAAAACAACGGGTGTTCCTTTAGCAAAGATAGCGGCAAAAGTTATGGCAGGCAAAACGCTTTCCGAGGCAGGGTTATTAAAAGAGTCTATGCCTAAGCATGTTGCAGTAAAAGAATCAGTTTTACCTTTCTCAAGGTTTTCGGGAGTCGATATTATCTTAGGCCCTGAGATGAAATCAACCGGCGAGGTTATGGGCATTGGCCGCAATTTTGGAGAGGCTTTTTTTAAATCGCAAGTTGCCGCAGGCCAAAGTTTGCCTAAAGAAGGTAATATTTTTATAAGCGTTAAAAACGACGATAAGAGGAACATTGTGTTTATCGCAAAAAAACTTTACGATATGGGGTTTAAATTAATTGCAACCAGAGGCACGAATAAAGCCCTTGCCTCAAACAATATATCTTCCGAACTGGTTGTTAAAATCGGAGAAAAAGGAAAAAATATTTTAGAATACCTTAAAGCCTCAAACCTTCACCTAATTATTAATACACCATCGGGTAAAAAGGGCCAGTCGGACATGAAGGCAATACGAAGCATGGCTACTATGTACGGTGTGCCATGCATTACAACAGTACAAGGAGCTCAGGCAGCAGTAAACGGAATGGAGGCGGTTAAAGAAAGCGGCATGACGGTAAGGTCGATTCAAGAATACACTAAAGATTAATTTTCACAATTTTTAAAATAACCAAGATACTGTATTTTGGTGATTGATTATTTAAGCAAAAAATTTAACTATGTGTGGAATTTGCGGAGTAATCGGACATAATGATGCAGCCCGCTTAACTTATCTTGGCTTATATGCTTTGCAGCATAGAGGCGAGGAAAGCGCAGGCATTGCTGTAAGCGGCAAGACAAAGCTTCATTATCATAAGGGAATGGGCCTTGTCAATGAGGTTTTCAACGAGAAATCCATAAAGTCACTTCGGGGCAGCTGCGCCGTGGGGCATGTGCGTTATTCTACAACCGGTTCAAGCCATATCAAAAACATCCAGCCGTTTCTTGTAAATCACAAAAAAGGCGATATTGCAATCGCCCATAACGGGAATCTCACCAATAGCGTAACTTTACGCGATTCAATGGAAGAAACCGGTTCAATATTCCAGACTACAATGGATTCTGAAATTATTGCTCATCTTCTGGCAGGTTCACACAACGGCTACCGCCAGAATACAATAGATGCCCTTTTGAAACTCAAAGGCGCCTACTCTTTAGTTATGCTTTATAAAGATGTCCTTATCGGTGCGCGTGACCCTTTTGGTTTTAGGCCTTTATGCGTCGGCAAGTTAGACAATGCTTATGTTTTGGCCAGCGAAACCTGTGCCTTGGATTTAATGTGCGCAGAATATATCCGTGATGTTCTTCCGGGAGAAATTGTTTTTATTGAAAAAGGAAAACTTGATTCAGTCAAACCGGTTGAGGAAAAAAGGCACGCTCTTTGTATTTTTGAATATATTTATTTTGCCCGTCCCGACAGCGACATTTTTGGTGACAATGTATACAGTGTTCGTAAGCGTTTAGGCAGGCGCTTGGCAGAAGAGTTTCCTGTCAAGGCTGATTTTGTAATGCCTATACCTGATTCAGGGGTATCAGCAGCCTTAGGTTTTGCCGAGCAGTCAAAGATTCCTTATGAAACAGGCATGATAAGAAACCACTATGTGGGAAGAACTTTTATCCAGCCCGCACAGTACGTGCGGGATTTCAGAGTAAGAGTAAAGCTTAACCCCGTCAGGAATGTTTTAAAAGATAAAAACGTTATTGTTATAGAGGATTCTATAGTAAGAGGGACTACCTGCCGTGCTCGCTCAAGAGCCTTGCGTGAGGCAGGGGCCAAAAAAATACACATGGGCGTAAGCTGCCCGCCGATAAAAAACCCCTGTTATTACGGAATCGACTTTCCTACAAAAAGAGAGCTCATTGCTTCAAGCCGCACAGTTGAGGCAGTCAGAGATTTTATCGGTTTAGACAGCTTAAAGTATTTAAGCCTTGAAGGCCTGCTCTCCTGCATGGGAAAAAGAAAGCATGAGTTTTGCCATGCATGCTTTAGCGGGAAATACCCGGAAACTCCTCCCAAAAGGTTTTCAAAAAGGATGCTTGAGAAAAAAAGGAAAAAGTGAAATGGCAAAATACATATTTGTAACCGGCGGCGTTGTTTCAAGCCTTGGAAAAGGAATTGCTTCAGCCTCAATAGGCAAGCTTCTTGAGGCACGGGGATTGAAGATAACGATTGTAAAGTGCGACCCTTATATAAATGTCGACCCCGGCACAATGAACCCTTTTCAGCACGGAGAGGTGTATGTTACTGATGATGGAGCAGAAACAGACCTTGATTTGGGCCATTACCAGCGTTTTACCAATGCCAAACTTACCAAAGATAACAATATAACAACGGGAAAAGTTTACTATTCGGTTATATCAAAAGAAAGAAAGGGCGATTACCTGGGCAAGACAGTTCAGATAATTCCTCATATTACCAACGAAATAAAAAACAGAATCAAGAGAGTTTCTTACAACCAGAAGATTGATGTTGTAATAGTTGAGATAGGAGGAACCGTAGGCGATATTGAAGGCCTGCCTTTCTTAGAATCAATAAGGCAGTTAAAGCTCGAACTTGGTAAAGATTATGCTCTAAACATTCATGTTACCCTGGTTCCTTTTATAAAATCAGCGGGTGAGATTAAGACTAAACCGACTCAACACAGCGTTGGGACGCTTCGCGAAATAGGTATTATTCCCGATATTATACTTTGCCGCACGGAAAAGGTTCTTGCCAAAGAGGCACGCGATAAAATCGCTTTATTCTGTAATGTTGATGCTGAGGCGGTGATTCCGGCAATCGATGTAAAAAGTATTTATGAAGTCCCGTTTAATTTTAAAAGAGAAGGTCTGGATAAACTGATTGTGCGCCTGCTTAACCTAAAATGCCCCGAAGGTAATTTATCCGAATGGGATAAAAAGGTTCTTGCAAAATTACGTTCTCCAAAAAAAGAAATCTCAATAGCAGTTGTAGGTAAGTATATAACCTTACAGGACGCCTACAAATCTATTTACGAGGCTTTAACGCATGGAGCAATTGCCAATAGCGCTAAACTGATACTAAAGAAGGTTGACTCGGAAGACATTGAAAAACATAGCGCAGAAAAATATTTAAAAGGGGTAAAAGGCATATTAGTCCCTGGAGGCTTTGGGGCACGCGGCATAGAGGGAAAAATACAAGCCGTTAGATTTGCCAGAGAAAACAACATACCTTTTTTCGGCATATGCTTAGGGCTTCAGGCGGCAGTTATTGAGTTTGCAAGAGGCGCCTGCGGCCTAAAAGGCGCTAATTCTACCGAATTTAATAAGAATACAAGATACCCGGTAATCAGCCTTCTTGAGGAGCAGAAAAAGACAAAAATAAAAGGGGCGTCAATGCGCCTTGGCGCTTATGAATGTGCATTGGGAAAGCAGACAAAAGCGTATGCTGCGTATAAAAAAGAGAAAATTCATGAACGTCACCGCCACCGCTACGAATTTAATAATTCCTACCGTGATACCATGGCAAAACATGGCATGGTTTTTTCCGGTATCAACCCTAAGGAAAACTTAGTTGAACTGGTCGAGTTAGAAAATCATCCCTGGTTTGTTGCCTGCCAGTTCCATCCCGAATTTAAATCCAAGCCCGATAAAGCGCATCCGCTATTTCGCGAATTTATCTCTCACGCCTTTAATAGCAAATAGCAAGATTTCGCGGTTGGGAAATAAAGATTTGCCATATATCCAATAATTGTTAAAATAAATAATTACCTTAAAGAAAGGGGTTATTTATGATTACATTTGATGATTTTAAGAAGTTGGAACTGCGTACTGGTAAGATTTTAGAGGTGAATGAGCATTCAAATGCCGATAAGCTTTATGTATTAAAAGTAAATATCGGGGAAAAAGAAATTCAGCTCGTTGCCGGGATAAAAGCTTACTATAGCCCCGATGAGCTAAAAGGAAAGACGGTTGTTGTGATAGCAAACTTAGAGCCAAGAGCTGTGCGCGGCGTTGAATCTCAAGGCATGCTTCTTGCCGCCCAAGGCGAGGGCAAAGTTGTAATTCTTACAACAGAAAAAGAAATTTCTTCTGGCAGCGTTGTGAGGTGAAAGAGTGCAGACCAAATACATAAACCTAGAAACAAAAGGAAATACCGATATTGTTGATATAACTCCTTATCTAGCCTCAATTATTGAAGATGAGGGTATAAGCGATGGAATTCTTTTTTTATCTGTTATCGGATCAACTGCGGGATTAACTACCATGGAGTATGAACCGGGGCTTGTTAAAGATTTAAGAGCTATGTTCGAGGAAGTGTTTCCTTATAGGGGAGATTACGCACATAATGCCACATGGTCCGATGATAACGGCCATTCGCATCTTCGCAGCTCTTTTTTAAAAACCGGTTTTTTTGTTTCTGTGACAAAAGGAAAACTTGATTTAGGCACCTGGCAGCAGGTTGTTCTCTGTGATTTTGACACACGCCCCCGCCAGCGCAAAATCGTGGTTAAATTAATTGTGTGATGGATTTGTCAAACAACATAAACGATTACGACCTGGTATTTCTCGACCTTGAAACTACCGGCCTCAATGTTGCCCTTGGTGATGCCATTTGCGAAATAGGCGCGTTTAAGGTAAGGAATCGCCGCATTGTCGATAAATATCACAGTTTAATAAACCCTAAGAAGCCTATCCCCGAAGGTGCTTACCGCATACATAGAATTTCTGATAAAGATGTAAAAGGTGCCCCCTATTTTGAACAGCGGGCAGACAGCCTGCTGTCTTTTCTCAATAACTCTGTTATCTGTGTTTACAATGCAAAGTTTGATATGTCTTTTTTACAGGGAGAATTAAATAGAATAGGCTCTGCAGCCCCTAACCAGCCGGTAATAGACGTTCTTCTCATGGCCCGGTCATTGCTGAGTTTGCCCAGGTATAACTTGGGAGAAATTGCCCGTTTTCTTAATGTAGAGCCGGTTGGTGGCCTGCACCGGGCAATGGAGGATGCCTTTGTAGCATACAAAGCTTTCCTTAATTTCACCGATATCTTAAAGCAGAGAAAAGTGGAAACCTTAAGCGATGTTGTAGTCCGCTACGGATATCAGTCAATCGGCTTCAACCAATGGAAAACAGATTCATAAACTTGGCCTTTACGAAATTTCCTTTACAATACCTGCCTTATTATTTACAATAGAATATGTGTTATAATGTCTAATGACGAATGAGTAATGACGAATTAATTAAGAATGACCCAATGTCGAAATAAATTCTTCTTTTCCCGTTTAATCATTAATTCGTCACTCGACATTCTGGTTTCGTCATTAAAATCCGTAACTTAACTAATATAAATCAAGGGGGTAAATATGGATGATATTTTGGAGATTCTGGAGAATAACGCAAGGGTAACGCTTGATGAAATGCAAAAACTTACAGGCAAAAGCAAGAAGGAAATTGAAAGATTAATCAAAAATTATGAGAAAAAAGGGGTTATTGTAAAATACAAGACAGTTATTAACCGCGATAAAATAACGGATTTAAAGAACGTATTCGCTCTTATCGAAGTTAAAGTTACGCCTCAAAAGGATGTTGGTTTTGACAATGTTGCCGAGCGCATATACAGGTTTCCTGAGGTAAAGAGCTGTTATCTTATTTCAGGTACCTATGACCTTCTTTTAATTGTTGAGGGTAAAGACATCCACACAGTTGCTAATTTCGTATCTGAGAAGTTAGCGCCTTTAAGCCACATAAAAGGCACGGTTTCTCATTTTATGCTTAAGAAATACAAAGAAGACGGCGTTATTATGGTTAAAGAGGAAAAGAGCAAAAGATTGGCAATAACCTACTAACGCAGGGGCAGGGCTCGCCCCTGCCCGTTATAAGTAATAATATTTTAAAATGATCGCAAAACGCGTAGAACAATTAGCACCATCGGGCATACGGGAGTTTTTCGACCTCGTATTGGGAATGCCTGATGTTGTATCCTTAGGTGTGGGAGAGCCTGATTTTATAAGCCCATGGAGGATAAGGGAGAAAGCTATTACAGCTCTTGAAGAGGGTTTAACGTCGTACACATCTAATCAGGGGCTTTTCATCCTGCGAAAAGGCATATCAGAGCACTTAAAAAGTAAATACGCGCTAAATTATAACCCAGCCGATGAAATTCTTATTACCTCAGGAGTCAGCGAAGGCTATGACCTGGCTCTTCGGGCCGTATTAAACCCCGGCGATAAAGTAATCATCGTAAGCCCCCATTATGTTGCTTATCCGGCATTGGTTTATGTTTGCGGCGCAAAGCCTTTGTTTTATGTAACCAAAGAAGAAAACGGATTCAAGATAAAACCAAGGGAGCTTTATGAGCTTACCAAGAATAACCCCAAAGCGGTTGTAATGAATTTTCCCTCTAATCCTACGGGAGTGACATACGATAAAGAGGAACTTAAAGAAATATGGAGAGTTTTATCGCGCAAAGAGATAATTGTAATCAGCGACGAGGTTTATGATGAGCTTGTTTACCATGGCAGCCATTATCCTTTTGCTTCTTTAGATAAGAGAGCAAGAGAAAGGACAATCCTGCTAAACGGGTTTTCCAAAGGGCACGCCATGACCGGTTTCAGGGTAGGCTATGCCTGCGCTAATAATAAAGTAATTTCGGCAATGACCAAAATCCACTCCTACTCGGCGCTATGCAGTGCTATTATATCCCAGGTAGCCGCATGTGAGGGCTTAAAAGCAACAAAAGAAGTATCCCAAATGAAAACCGAATACAGGCGCAGGCGCGATTTTATGGTAAAAGAATTAAACAGGCTCGGGCTATCAACTGTTATGCCCAAAGGCGCTTTCTATTGTTTTTCGTCTTTGAAGAAATTTAAAATCAAAGCTCTCGATTTTGCAAAAAAGCTCTTGTTTGATAAGAAAGTCGCTGTTGTTCCCGGATGCGCATTCGGCAAAGAATTTTCATCATATATACGAATTTCTTATGCGAATACCTTTGACAACCTGAAGAAAGCAATAATCCGGATCGAGCAATTCCTCTCTAATCTTTAATGTTAAAAACAAAAAGAATCAAAATCGGCAGGAAATATATCCAGGCACTGTGCATGAGAATGCAGGATAAAAGCCTTATTGTATTAAGGGGAAGCCGCGGCTATATTATGTGCGGTTACCTTAATTTAAAAGTTGCCGAGAAATTCAAAGATACAGCGGCCATGATCACGGGTGTTTCTACAATTAATGAGGCCTTAAAAGCGAAAGTTTTCTCCGTAACATCTTCCGCAAAAAAATTAGGCATATACACCGGCCAGCCTGTCAAAGATGCCCTTGGCCTCCTCGTCTAAAATTGTTAAAAAGATAATATGAAAAGATATATAATTTTTAGCCTTTTGCCTTTAGCTTTTAGTTTATTAAGCGGCTGTACCTCGGTTTTAAACCAAAATCAGCTTCCCGGCCTGTATGATGATGTTTCTTTAAGCTACCTTAAACAGATTGATAATAACCCCGGCGATAAAAAACTGCGCCTTGAGGCCGCCCGGTTTTTTTACCGGTTTAACGATTTCGAAAGAGTAAAAGAACTCTTATCCGGTGTTAAAGGCAAAGAAGAAAACATTATTTTAGCCAAAGCCCTGTTTAAACTTAAGGATTACGATCTTGCATTATCTGTATTTGAGCAGTTAAGTGAAATTAACGATGATGAGTTTATGTATTTCTTTGCGCGGACGCTGGAGGAGAAAAGCCAATTTCCGCGTGCCTTAAAAATATATAAGAAATTAAAACAGCCCTTTAAAGAACTCGGCAATAAACGCATCCAGGGCATTGGGATAAAAATAGAAGAAGGTTTTCCCGAAGAGGTCAGGCAGTTATTAAATACACATAAAGATTTTATTTCGAGCATAAAAGACGAAGAGGCGGTTGTGCTTTCTGTTGATGAAGAAACCGTTATAAACGAAGATAACACTTCTGTCGCGACCTTTTATGTAGCAGAAAAGATATTGAATTATAAAGGTAAAAACTTGGCAGAAGTAGAAATAGGCTATGATTCCAGCCATGAAAGGGTAGAGCTGGAATTTGCCCGTACAATTACGGGAGATTCAAAAGTCGTTTACGCCGGCCGCGAAAACACGCGTGACGTAAGCAAATACTTAAATTTTCCGCTTTACTCAAATGCCAGGGTATATATAATTTCCATGCCTTCGGTTGAGGTCGGGTCAATAATTGAATATAAAGTAAAAGTGTATTCTTCAAAACTCTTAAACGAAAGGGATTTATCTTTTATCTACCGTTTAAGAGAACGTTTTCCCTTAGCCAGGGCGCGGTTGAAATTAACAGTTCCTCAAGGCAGAAAAATTAACCTTAAATATATAAATCAAGAATATGCCAAAGGGTTAAATTTAACCCCTGCAATTACAGAACAAAATAAAACGATATCTTACTCATGGGCGTTTGACGGCTTAGATCCCATTATCCCTGAGAAGAAAATGCCTCCTCACTGGCAGGTAAACCCGGCAATTTTTATATCAAGCTTTAACTCATGGGATGAGATTTATAATTGGTGGTGGAAGCTTTTTTACGATAAAATCGGGCTTAATAATGGAATAAAGGATTTTGTATCCGGGATTACAAAAGGATGCCGCGGTGATATTGAGAAGGCAAAAAAAAATATATGAATTTTGCGCTAAAGATATCCGTTATGTAGCGGTTGAGTACGGCGAAAGCGGCTATGAACCCCATTATGCCAATGATGTGTTTTTAAACCGTTACGGAGATTGCAAGGATAAGGCAACCCTTCTTGTTGCCATGTTGAGAGAGGCCGGATTAAAAGCTTACCCTGTTTTAATTCCCACACGCAGTGTCTATGCAATACATGATGATTTTCCGGCAGTTAATTTCAACCATGCAATAGCTGTTCTTTTACACGATGAAAAACTCGTCTTTATGGATGCGACAACGCAAACCACCGCATTCGGCGACATTCCTCTTGATGATCAAGAAACAGATGTTTTGGTATTATTCGACGATGGGCCAAGAATCGAAAGAACACCTCTTTTAAGAAATAATAAAATTATATATGATACCGTTATTAATATAGATGAAGACGAAAACGGAAAAATAAACCGGACTGTAACCACTTATGGAAATTACGCCGCTTATTACAGGCATTATTTAAAGAATACCCACCCCAATCTTATTAAGGAGAATATACAGGCGCGTATGGTAGAAATCAGCCCGCACTCCTGGCTTATTGATTATGCGTTTACGGACCCGGATGATTTTGATAAAATTCCTGAGTTACGCTATAAATTCGAGGCAAGAAAGATATTAAATCCCGCGGGTAATTTGCGGATACTTCCTGCAATAAGCGACATAGATATAGATACTGCCTATGCGAGTAAAGAAAGCAGGAATTTCCCGGTTGACTTTAACGGCATTTTTAACAAAATATCAAAAATAACAGTTAACCTGCCCGGCAATATAAAGATTGCTCATCTGCCCAAAAATAAAGAAGTAAACACAAAGTGGTTTAAATATACATTAAGGTATGATAATGATGACGATAATGTCAAAATTCACCGGGAATTTTCAGTTAATGAGAGGTTTGTAGAAAAAGATGATTATCCGGAGTTTAAAAACAGCTTAGAGAAAGTTTTCTACCTGTTGCGAGAAAGAGTTATTCTTGAAAAGGTCGATAAGTAAAATACAATGAAGAAAAGAGAAAAGAAAAAAGATTTCGAGATAAAATTTTACGAAAGTATTCTTAAAGAGCGGCCTGATTTCATTCAGGTGTTGATTTCCTTGGGCGACACTTATACGCGCAAGGGTTTTTACGATGAAGGCCTCGAGGTTGATAAAAAGCTCACCCGGTTAAAACCCGATTGCCCCATTGTTTATTATAACCTTGCCTGCAGCCTTTCTTTACTGGGGAAAACCGATGAAGCCTTAGCCCAGCTCAAGAAAGCCGTGCTTTTAGGTTATGACGATATTGTTTACATGCTCAAAGACAAAGACTTAGAAAACGTGAGAAAGCATCCAAAGTTTAACGTTTTTATAGATAAATTAAACAAAAGCATTCAAGCAGAATGGACAAAATAAAAATCCTGTAAGGACAAGGCATAGCCTTGTCCGTTGAAATATTTTATTTATGAAAATGGACGCTGTTAATTTACTGCAAGAACTGGTAAGGATAGATTCGCAAAATCCACCCGGAGATGAAAGGGAGATCGCCGCATTTATACAGAAATTTCTTAAAGCCATTAATGTTGAGTTTAAAGTATATGAATTTAAGAAATCAAGGCCAAACTTGATTTGTCAGCTTAAATCGGATAATTGTAAGAAAAAACTTTTATTAACACCCCACCTAGATACGGTGCCGGCAACAGGAAATTGGAAATTTCCTCCTCTCTCAGGAAAACTTTACAAAGGCAATATTTACGGGCGCGGGGCAACAGATTGTAAATCTAATGTGGCTGTTGTTCTTTCATTGATAGAGAAATTAAAAAGCAAAGAGCCCTTAAAAAATTTAGATTTAATATTTGCTTTTACCTCCGATGAGGAAACCGGAAGCCGTTACGGAACAATACCTTTGATGAAATACTTACGGGGCATTGATTACGGAGTTGTTTTAGATGCTGATGAGTTTGACATTATTGTAGCCCAGAAAGGCCTTCTTCATTTACACGTTGAACTCTTCGGCAAAGAGGCCCACGGGGCCTATCCCGAAAGAGGCATCAGCGCGGTTGAAAAGGGTGTCGAGATATTATATGAAATTAAAAAACGTAAATTTAAATATGAAACCCACAAGCTGTTAAAAAAACCCACCCTTAACGTCGGTAGATTTGAGGGTGGAGATAAAGTGAATATAGTCGCCGGTTACGCTTTTTTTTGATTTAGATATCCGATATCTGCCCTCCATGGATAAGCAAAGGATAATAGGCGATATAAAAAAGATAATAACCAAGCATAAAATAGGCTTTAGAATAAAAGTGCTCGCCTGCCAGGACCCGATAGAAATTGATAAAAACTTATTTCATTTAAAGATACTTTCATCTGTTTTGAAAAAGAATAGAATTAATCCAATATTAAAGCCAAGCTTTGGAGCAACGGTTATAAACTTTTTAAAAGATAAAGGAATTGATGCTTTTGCATTTGGTTTTGGTTCAAAAGGATGTGCCCATGCAAAAAACGAATATGTAAAAATAAAAAATCTGATAAAGGGTGTTAATATTTTAGAAGATTACGTAAAGGAATTAGATTTCCGGCTTAATTAATAACTATGCAAGAAAATTTTAAATCGGGGTTTGTCTGTATGCTGGGAAGGCCGAATGTGGGAAAGTCTTCTATCCTTAACTATCTGGTGGGCAATAAGATAAGTATCGTATCGGCAATCCCTCAGACAACACGTTATCAGATAAAGGGAATACTAAATCTTAACGGCGCCCAAATTGTTTTTGTCGATACCCCCGGCATTCATTCTTTTAAAGATGACCTTGCCAGGCATCTTAACACAATTGCAAAAAAATCGATAGAAGGGTGTGATTTGCTTATTTATGTCGTTGATGTTTCGAGAAAAATAGGCAAAGAAGAAGGAAAAGCAATGGATCTTTTGGCGTCGCAGAGGATTAAAATAATAATGGCACTGAACAAAATTGATTTAGGCGCTCCTTACATAAACGATTATATAAACCATTGGAGCAATATTATAAAAAACAGAAACATAAAAGATACTTTAGTATATTACTTTCCTATTTCGGCAAAGACCGGCCAGAATATGGGTTCATTGCAAAATGCCATTGTTGATAATTTACCTAACCAGCATCCATTCTACGATAAAGAAACGCTTACCGATTTTCCTCTTAAGTTTCGAGCCGCCGAAATTATAAGAGAGAAATTATTTTTAAAGTTAAAAAAGGAAGTTCCGCATTCTCTGGCGGTTGAGATAGAAAATATAGAAGATAAAGACAAGGTCACCGTTGTCGAAGCCGTTATATACGTAAACAGAGTATCTCAAAAGAAAATAGTAATCGGCGAAAAAGGAAATTTCATAAAGCAAGTCGGCATCGAATCCAGAAAAGAAATCGAAACTATAGTTAATAAAAAAGTTTATATCGATATACGCGTTAAAGTTTTGAGTGATTGGCAAAAGAGCCCAAGGGTATTAAAAGAGCTGGGGTATTGGTGGGCCTAATGGCAAATAGCAAATGGCAAATGGCAAAAAAGAGGCAACCCATGGATTTATTACAATTAATAAAAGAGCGAAGGTCGGTTAGGAAATTTAAGAAAGATAGCGTTTCAGATTCCGATATTAACGATATTTTAGAAGCGGGAAGATGGGCGCCTTCAGGGCTCAATAATCAGCCATGGCAGTTTATGGTTCTTGGGGAAGAACAAAAGGATTCTTTGGCTGGTTACACACATTATTCTCATATCGTTAAAGATTGTAATAAGACAATTCTTATCTTCCTTAATAAAGAAACTTCGTATAACTGCGAAAAGGACCTTTTGGCAATAGGGGCGTGTATTCAAAATATACTTTTAGTTATTCATTCCAAAGGATTAGGTGCTTGCTGGCTGGGTGAAATACTAAATAAGAGAAAGGAAATTTATAAATTGCTAAAAACACCTAGAAACTTAGAGCTCGAGGCGGTTATTGCTTTGGGTAAACCTGCACAAATATCAAAATCCGGAAAACGCAAACCCCTAAAAAACCTTATGGTATATAGATAAATGACTAATGACGAATGAGGAATGACTAATTAATTAAGAATGACAAATGCCGAAGTGATTTCGACATTTACACATTTAGTCATTAATTCTTCATTAGTCATTCTGGCTTCGTCATTAAAAACGAGATAATATATGCGAATAATAAGAGAATAAATCTATGAAACTATGTAAACATTTCGGAGATTGCGGGGGGTGCAGCTACCAAGATATCCCCTATAAAGAGCAGCTCATTCATAAGCTGGATAAGGTTAAGAATTTAATGTCTGCCTGCGATATAAAAACTGATATTAAACCAATTAACCCTTCAGAAGAATGGTATTACCGGAACAAAATGGAGTTTAGTTTTTCTTCAAACGGTAATATTTTATGCGGTTTATACAGCAAATTAAAAAAAGGAAAGCTGGTTGATATTGAAGAGTGCCTTATTTTCTCGCCTGATACAGGGCTGATTTTAGATACCGTAAAAAAATTCTCTAAAGAGAGAAGTTATGAAGTTTATAACAAATATTCACATAAAGGCTTTCTAAGGTATTTAATACTGCGCCAGACAAAATTTACTAATGAAACTATGGTCGGGATAACTGTCAGTTCGCAAAACAGTTTTGATAAAGAGGGGTTTATTAAGGTGCTGGCGCCTCTAAAACTTAAAAGCGCAATTAAATCAATTTATCTTATTACAAGCGATTCTTTATCTGATGCGGTTGTTTTTGAGGAAAAAGAGCTTCTTTATGGAGAGGCCTGGATTTTAGAAAAATTAGGCGATATGGCTTTTAAAATCAGCATTGATACTTTCTCTCAGGTTAACCCAAAAGCAACAGTGGGTTTCTATAATAAAATAAAAGAGTATGCTGACTTAGACGATAGTAAATCAGTGCTTGACCTTTTCTGCGGTGCCGGTTCAATCGGCCTTTATCTTTCAAAACAGGCAAAGTTTGTATGGGGAGTTGAGGTGAGCAGTGAAATAATTGATATGGCCTGGGAGAATGCAAAGATAAATAATACAGAAAATATTTCTTTTTTCGTTGCGGATGTAAGAAAATTTCTTAATACCCAGGGGACATTTTACAAAAATACCGATTTAGTGGTTATAAACCCGCCAAGAAGCGGCCTTTCAAATAAAATAATCCGGGCGGTAATGCGCCTTAATCCCAAGAAAATAATCTACTCATCATGCAATGTCGATGCTCTTTTCCGTGACTTAAAAGGATTAACTGATGCATATCAAGTTAACTTTATAGAACCTTTTGATTTTTTTCCCCACACCCGCCACCTTGAATGCCTCGCCCTTTTCTCTAAGATGAAAACGTTTTCGGAAAAACATTGATTTATAAGGTTTTTTTGTCCCATATATGTTACATTTATATGGTTACCTTCTTACCTATATCTAATATATCTAACATACTATATTATTAAGGGTTAAATTAATGTTTATCTTATTATCGCGAGAAAAGGCCTCGATATCATTTAAAGCAATAGTTATCTTTCTGTGCGTTTCTTTTATCTTATCAAGCGCGGTTATTTATCTAAATAAATCTAAAATTCCTGCCTATGCGGCATTTTTACCAGAGCCCAAGGCGCTTATTCCTTTAAGCGAACAATTTACCCCTTCTTTAATACGGGGAATCACGCTTTATTCCGACGATCCTTTCAAATTCGTTTTTCTCTTAGATAGCGGAGATTCTCAAATTGAAAGTGAAAGTTTAAGAAGAGAAACATCGCAGCTTATTAAATACTTTCTTGCCGCATTAACAATTCCAGATAAAGACCTCTGGGTTAATCTATCCCCCTATGAAAAAGATAGAATCACAACCGATGATTTGGGCGTAACCGAGATGGGCAAAGGCCTCTTGTCCCAGGATTATGTTTTAAAACAACTTCTTTCATCGGTTACCTATCCTGAGAGCCCGCTGGGTAAGAAATTCTGGGAGGAGATCTACAGGCGTGCTCAAATTGCCTACGGCACAACTAATATCCCCATAAATACTTTTAACAAAATATGGATTGTGCCCGGTAAAGCAGTCGTTTATGAAGACGGAAACAGCGCTTATGTTTTAGAGAGCAATTTGAAAGTCATGCTTGAAGAGGATTATTTAGCATTAAATAATGCCCAAATGACCAATGACAAATTTCAACTAACAAATAGCGCATTCCGCACCCCGCTCCTCGGGGGTACTCGGGGTTCCCTTTGGTCGCATTCCGCAGAACGAGTAAATGAGTTTGCTTCCGATGTGATGAGGGAAATTATAGTCCCTGCGGTTGAGAAGGAGGTTAATGCGGGGAAGAATTTTGCACAGCTCAGGCAGGTTTACAATTCCCTGATCCTGGCAGTTTGGTTCAAGCGCCGCCTCAAAGAGCCCACATATATTCTAACCGAACACCGAAACGTGCTATCAAATTTGTATATCGACAAATGCAAAGTTAAAGGCGTGGATGTTGAGGATAAAAAGGTCAGGGAGAAGATTTATAACACATATTTAGAAGCATACAAAAAAGGCGTTTATGACTATATAAGAACCGACACAGAGCCTCAAACACAAAAACAAATAAACAGAAGATATTATTCCGGAGGCTGCGATTTTACAGCTTTATCTTTTAATATAGTGAGTTCATCAAGCATAAGCCCAAACCAACAATTGCTTAATCCTGTTGGAAGTATCTTTAAGACCAAAGTAGAGCTTCAAAGTACAAACATGGTTTCCTCGCCTGCCTCCAGCGAGGATAGGTTGGCTGTAAAATCAAGCTCACCCATAACCAACAAAGGCCCAATGCCTTTATTTGACGAGGAAAAGGAGCTCATAGAAACTCGCCTTAAAGATGAGAAGATAAAAGCTCTTTATGATGAAATCAAAGAGGTTTATGATGAGCTTTTTGATGTGGAAGGTTTAGGCACAGAAGATGAGCTTGTTAAAGCATTGCTAAAAGCGCGCGATTTATTTTATTCAGAGGGGGGAATATTAGATCAATGGGTTTTAAGAGGAGGCGAGAAGCTAAAGGAGGTTGCAAGAAACCTTTCAAATTCCGCCGATGATTTAGGAATAAGCCCGGCGTATATTGAAACCATAGAGGGCCCTTCTCAAATAATCGTGGATTTCTATGATGAACTTGGTATTATGCAGAGCGGTAACCTCTCCGGATATTCCTATGATGAGATTATCTCACGCTTAGCCAAAGATATATATAATATTTCACAGGAAGAATACTTATGGATTGATTTTTCTTTTGCCTTTATTGAGAATTATTTAAGGGACAAATATAATTCAAGAGAGAAGTTAGTTAGATTTGTATCTAAAAGTGATTTCTATTTTATTGCCGGCACCGAAGGCCTAGAAAACGGGAGCCTTAGATTGGAACAACGTTCTATTGAACAGGCTCTAAGCAGTTACCTTTCGCAGGATTTTACAAGTTTTGCATTATCAAAATTACGCCCTAATACAGGCGTCGACAGCTTTACCTTTAAGAATCAAGCATTAGCTAACGCAGCAGGATTGCTTAGAAGTTTATGGGATAATAATTTTAATCCCCATAATCAAGAGGTTAATAAAAAAGCCGAGGAATTTTTAGTTTCTTTAAAGGATATAAGCGAAGACTCCGAGTTCTTCAACGAAGAAGAATTAGGTAGATTTCTTGCTATGTTACAGTTGGGCCTGCCTTTATTTACTGTTATTGATGAAACAGATGAAGGGGCTAAGGCTTTGCATCAAGCCGTCTACGGCATAGCGGCGGCGGTTGATGAGTCAGAAACAGCAAAAAAAGTATATTTACAAATATTAAAAAGCCGCACTATTTCATATAATCAGTTTAAGATGTATTGTAATAATGCGCCTCCGGGATTACAATTTGTAGTTGAGGCAATTAATGAAAGCGAGTTAAGAGGCCTTTTGAGTTATAAAGGAGAAAGAAGCATAAGGATAATTCCGCATGAGGAAGTAAATATTATTTGCATTTCAAATGGCAGGCCTTCGATTCCTGAGAATTTACAGCGGAATGATGATGTAATTGCAATGACAAGTTCATTACATGATATAACAAACTATAGTGGGCATACTCATCCTCTCGGAACGGATTCAGAGCCTTCAGATGAAGATATAGATAAAGATAAAGGGGACAAGCTGGCAATAATTTCATTTATTGCGGCGATAGACGAAAACAGAAGGCTCGATGTTTTTTATACCGAGAAATCTGGACAATGGATAAACCTTAAAGATGAGGAAGCCCTTTCAAAGCTTAGAGAATTAGGCTTATTAAAGAGTAATGTATCCAGCTCTGTCTTATCAGAAGAAGACGCCGAGAAGCTTAAGAATTTTGTCAGGCGAAATCAAAACAACCCTTTTGTTCTTCAAGTAGCCCTGGTTTTGTCAGGAGTTAAGCCGGCGTTTTTGCTCGATAATTCTGATAAACAAAACATAAGGGTGGTTAATAAATTGATAGATTCAGCCGCAGCTGACCCTCAACTTTTAAGCCCGGATCGGAAATTTTTAGAAGACGGTAAGATGCTGATTTTTAACAGGCAAAAAGTGGAGAGAATATTAGAGGACCCTTTTTATGAGCAATTTGGAAGTAATTATGAAGATATCTATGAACTTCTTGAAAAGATATTTAAAGCAGAAAAACAAGGAGAACTCTTAGGGTATGGACAAAGAAGCATAACTTCAGGACTTAAGCATTATGCTGAAGTATGGTCGGATTCCCAATTCTTGTTTGGTTTTGCAGATGAGGACTTCGAAAAGGTAGAGCTGCATGTTCAAAAACATATAGATATGCTTAATGAGATATCCGGCGATACAGCCCGCGCTATAATTAGCAGGCAATTAAATGCAGAAGAAGAAAGGCAGGTTAAGGCAGTTTTAGATCAAGCCGAGGATGGTGGGATAATATCAGAAGATGTGCGCCGCGAAATAGGGGTCAGGATAGAATTAGATAGCCAAGTGCATATCGGGCCTGCCGATCAGGGATTTTCCTGGAGAGATAGAAAAGGGTTAAGGCTGTACCCTTCTTTTGTTAAACAAGCAGGTTTTGAAACCGCATTCAGGTTAGCGTTTAATACTATGCTAATAGATAGATTGAAAGAAGATATCGCTGAGTTACAGAGTGGAATGGGAAATGTGCCTCTTTCGGCCATGGGGGAGGCGTTCAGAAATAGGCACCCAGAAGCAATTAATGCGATAGCGCATCTTGAGCGCGAAAACAGGCAAATTAGAGAAAAAATGCAAACATCTTCGCCGGCACAAGCCGCCGGGAGAGAAGCTGGCGTCTCGCCTGATAGAGAAGGTAACCATCCCGGCGGCATTGATCTAAACTCTGCGAACCTCGATTTAGAGGTTCGCAGAGGCCCCATAGGTGCCGCAGATATACCTCAAGCTTCCGAGTTTATTATGCCTTTTGATATTGAGGATTTCGAAGGTTTCACCTTCCGAATAATTGAAATCAAACCGGTTAAAACCCTAGGCGATTTAACTTCCCTTTTCAACTGATATTAACCCAAAATAACGGTAATGTGTACCTTAACGGGCGGGCCGCCCCTGCTATATAATATATTTGGACATTCCCCAAAATTAATATATTGTTTTTCATAAAGAGTTTAACCATAAACAGTTAAGAAAAATAATATCTGAATCCCTGTATTTTGGGGAATATCCATGATTACAAAGACTTAAGACAGATTACAGAGATTAAAAGTGCTGTAAAATAAGAATAATTTTAATCTCAGTAATCTTTCCCCAATCTCAGTAATCAATCGGGAGTTTCTTAGATTTAAAAAATGGGGAAACTCCCGTATAATATATTACTTGACGAAATAGGCAAAAATAGTAAAATTTTACTAATTAAATTTTACTACTTTCCCCTAAAAAAATTAGGACTGTTTGTTTAGTTCTGCCTAAAGTTTGTGGATTTAGGAGAAATTTATGAATGTAAAAAATCTGTTATTGGAACAGGCCGGTAAATATAAGGATAAAACCGCAATTGTTTTTAATGGCATTGAAATTTCTTTTAATGAAATTAAAAACAATTCTTTTAAAATAGCTAATTACCTTCTTGATTCAGGTATAGAAAAAGGAGACAAAACTGCTGTTTTTATGTCAAATACAGGCCAGGCAATTAACAGCCTTTTAGGGATATATTGTGCCGGGGCTGTGGTTGTTCCTCTAGATTTTATGTTAACCGAAGAAGAGATAATACATTTTATAAACCACAGCGAGGCAAAAATATTAATTGCCCAGCCGCGCAAAGGTATAAATTTCGATAATATTATCAATAATTGCCCGGGTCTCAAGAATATAGTTGTAGCTAAAGAAAAAACAGGAAATTTTATTTTTTTGGATGAGGTAATTGAAAACGGAAATGTTACTGAACCTGCTGTTGAAGCAGGCGCAGGTGACTTTTCATCAATTTTTTACACATCAGGCTCAACCGGAAAACCAAAAGGGGTAATATTAACTCATGCCCATCTCGATAACCCGCCTGATACCATAAACCATTTCTTGTCGGTTACCGATAATGATATATTTCTATGCGGCGGGGTTCCTTTTTCCCATGTGGGAGGCCTTGATTACATTCTTCTTATGCTTAAGTTTGGGTCAAAGCTTGTCCTTATGGAGAGGTTTAATCCTTTTGAATTTTTAAAGAGCATAGAGAGATTTAAAGTATCAGTTTTCTGTATAGTCCCCGCAATGTATATGGCGATTCTTTCACTAAAAGAATATGAGAGGTTTGACCTTTCTTCTTTGCGCTACGCGGTTGTGTTCGGCGCTCCTTCATCACCTGCCCTATTGCAGAAATTCCACCTTGCCTGTCCCGAGGCGCGCGTTTTAAACGGCTGGGGCATGACCGAAACCGCCGCGCCCAATACTTTTTCTCCTCATGATGAAACAAAGCTTTCAAGTATCGGAAAATTCGGCTATAGCACGCAGGCCAAAATAGTAAATGATTCAGGAGATTCTATAGAAGGCCAAGGCCAGGGTGAGCTTTGGGTAAAAGGGGCAGCAATAACTCCAGGGTATTACAAAGCAGCTGATTTAACAAATGAATCTTTAACCCAAGACGGCTGGTTTAAAACCGGCGATATAGCAAGGTGTGACAGCGAAGGGTTTTATTATATAGCGGGAAGGAAAAAGGATATGATAAAAGTTGCCGGAGAGATTGTTTTCTCGGCAGAAGTAGAGGAGAAAATTCATAAGTTTTCAAAAGTTAAAGAAGCCGCGGTAATAGGCATACCTGACAGAATGCGCGGAGAGGTTCCCAAGGCCTTTATAGTTGCCAAAGATAATCAAACAATCACCTTAGATGAATTAAAAAACTTTCTTAAAATCCATCTTGCGCATTTTAAAATACCTCATTACTTCGAGTTTTTAGATAATTTACCAAAAAATAGAACAGGAAAGGTGGATAAAGCCAAATTAGCCAACAGCCAACAGTCTTTGCCTGGCCGCAATGCAGGCACAACCCGCTAAGCAGGAGGTTCAGCCATGATGCAAAGAGACGTGCACTTAAAACCTAAAGATTTACTCGATTCACTGCAATTTAAAGAAGGAGATTTTGCCGACATTGCCATAATAAGCGGCCAGCCTCAACGCGCTAAAATGTGCGTTGGTGAGCTTGAAAACGCCGTTAAAAACTTCACTTTCCTGGGGTATACTTTTTGGACAGGTACATATAAAGGGAAGAGGGTGACAGTCGGCAACGGCGGTTTCTACGCGCCCGATTCAGCTTTTGTTACCGAGCTTATCTGCACCGCAGGTGTTAACACTCTGATCAGAATAGGTTCTTGCGGCGCCTTAAGAAAAGATATACAGATAGGAGATTTTATAATTGCCGATTCTATCTTGCGCGGAGACGGGGCAACAAGGTATTATGTAGACGATAGTTTTAAACCCGAAGTTGATAAAAGTTTAACTCAAGAACTCGCCGCTATTTTTAAAAAGGTTTCAACCGCGCATTGCGGAGGTGTTTGGACAACAGACGCTCTTTTTAGAGAAACCAAAGAGATTGTCAATCCTTATATTGAAAGAGGAGCGATTGCCGTTGATATGGTAACAAGCCCTTTTGTTACGGTAGCCAATATTTACAAGAAGAAAGTCGCAGTTGTTTTAAGTGTTTCCGATAATATTATTACCGGTGAATTAGGGTTTACCGATTTCAGATTCTTTGAATCCGAGATGAAGATGATAAAGGCGGCATTTGAGGCGGCCGGCGAACTTCAAGGAGTAAATCATGGGTGAAATTACTTGGCAGAAAGAAGCTAAAGAAACTTTTGATAAGGTAATAAATGAGCTGCCTCAATTTCACAGAAGCATTGCTGAAAAATTGGTAAAAGAGTCTTCTGAGGCCCTTGCGGAAAAAAAAGGGCTGGGGGAAGTTAGCCAGGAAGTTTTAATCGAGACTTTTTTTAAAGAGGTCCCTCCTGCTTTTCGCGATATGATGAAGCGTCTTTTTACACAACTTAATATTGACTACGCTAAATATATAAAATCATGAAAGAGGTAATAAAACAGGATATTATAATTCGTGCCGGTAAAGAACTGGTATTTAATGAACTCGTTTTCTGGGGAGAGAGCCCCTGGTGGCCAAAGTCGTGCCCGATGGTATTTAAGAATATGGGTACAAGAATCGAACAAGGCGCAACTTATTTACAAACCGTAAAACTTCCCTTTGGCCCTAAGTGGCATTCGAGAATAAAAACAATAGATTGCAGCGGCCTGCATATACGCAGGGTATTTTTGGACGGTATTTTCGAAGGCTTTGAAGAGCAGAATGTAAAAAATATAGAAAACCATGTTAACAGGGTTGAGTATACTCTTGATTGTGAAATAAAAAACCTATTTGACATGATTCTTTGGAAGTTATTTTTCAGAAAACTCCATATTAAAAACATAAGCATGGTTCTTAATGCTTTGAAAAATCATATTGAGAAAACTTAAAGTGGACATATCCCCTCATATTTTTAACAGAACAAAGAAATAGCCATGAAGATAGCAGTGCTTGGATGCGGAGCAATCGGCGGTATTTTTTTAGGATACCTTCTTGATAAAGGATATGATGTAACCGGTATCGTTAAAGATTATCAGCTCGAACCCATTGATTTAAAAGGCCTCTCCATAGAAGGTGCTAGGGGGAGCTTAAGCCTGAAAGCAAAGGTTGGCACGGAGCTGAGAGAAAAAGTTGATTTAGCAATTGTTTGTACAAAAATAGATTCCGTTGAGGCTGTGGTTAAAAAAAACATCGAGTATTTAAAAGACGCAGTTGCCTTAACGACACAAAACGGTATAAGGGCAGAATACATACTTAATAAGTTTTTTCCCAAAGAAAGGATAATCACCGGAATTGTTATGTTCGGAGCTACGTTCTGCCCCCCCAGGAAAGTTGTGCACAATTTCGAAGGGGACCTTCTCTTAGGCAATGTTTTCGGCAGTCAGGTTGAGGGCATCGGCCAAGTGCACAATATTTTAGCGGCAGTAGCGAATACAATAATAATCGATTCTATAAAGGGGGCAAAGTACTTAAAATTGTTTATAAATTTAAACAACTGCATCCCCGCCGTGTTAGGCATTCCCATGCAGGAAGCATTCAGCGATTTAGAGGCTGCAAAAATAGCGATAGAACTTAACAAGGAAGCCATGCATGTTATAAATCACAGCAATATCAAATTAGAGAGCCTGCCCTCTTATCCGAAAGAAAGGCTTGAGGGATTAATCTCAAGGAATACTCCCGAAGCGGCGGCCTTATTTTCTAATATTATGAAATCACTGAGCAAGGCTCCTTTGTACGGCTCGATTCTTCAAAGCATAAAGCGCGGCAAAAAAAGCGAAATAGATTATATAAACGGCGAAATTGTGTCTTTGGCAAAAAATAATAATTTAGAAGCGCCTTTAAACGAAAGAATTGTTGATTTTGTCCATCAAGTCGAGGATAAAGGAGAATTCTTTTCTAAAGATGAACTTATTTCTGGATTCAAAGAAATCCTCGCGAATGCAAACGGATAATTATTGCCTGAAAAGAAGGAGGCAAAATGAATCAAGAAAATAAACGCTGCAAAGAAGGCTTGGAGGTATATAAAAGCAGGCCGCGTATAAGATTCCCTAAGTTTAAAATGACGGTTATAAAGCAAGACGGCTACTGTTATCATAATTACAAAACCGGCGATGAATTTATCCTTGATGATTTTACCCATCCGCCTAAACATTTTTGCTCAGGTATTGTGAAATCGGCATTTCCATGCCTATACGCGCTTACTTTCGGTGCTGAATTTAAGTTTATGGAGAATACTAAATCAATAACAACAACTTGTCCTGATAACGGAAAACTGACATTCAAAATAGAGGCCTTAGACGATAACGGAGATGTTGTAAGGAAGCCTAAGCTTGAGACCCCCAAACCAAATCCTAAGAGATTAGAGATTGAAGTCCAGGAGGTTTGCGGGCATTGCTTTTTCGGTTATAAGCAGGGCGATAAATTTCAAGTTACCGGCCTTCGCACCCCGGATGCTTTTTGCGGAGCCGCGTACAGTATTTTATTCCCGGTATTATTTGCTCTTAATTTCGGCGCGGAGTTTTCTTTTGAAGAAAATCCGGTTTGCAAAACAGGGATAACTTGTCCTGACGGCGGTAACATCAAATTCAAAATACGGAGGATATAAATGAGGAGAGCCGTAATAACGGGCATTGGTGTAATATGCGGGGCAGGGGAAGATAAAAAAACTTTCTACAATAATTTAATAGAAGGAAAATCCGCTATACAGCGCGTTACCAATTTTGATGTAAGCCTTTTTATTTCCAAGATTGCCTCGCAGGATTTAGATTTTGACCCCTTGAAGTTCGGGATAAGCGGCCATAAGCGCATGGATAGGTATGTGCAGTTCGCCATAGCCAGCGCAAAACAGGCAATAGAGGATTCAAAACTTGATTTGGGCAGGGTTGATTTAAGAAGGTGCGGTGTCCTTCTTGCTAACGCCATATGCGGGACGCGGTTTATGGAGGAAGAGTTCCTCCTTGTAACCGACTGGGGTAAAAAGCCTATTGACCCGAGGAAAGGCCGGCCTTATCTTTATGACGCGGCAATGTTTAACACCCCCAGCGCTGAAATATCCGCTCTGTACGGGACAAAAGGGATTAACTGCACTGTTTCAACAGGATGCACAGCCGGGACCGATTCTTTAGGCATGGCGTATGAGCTTATCCAGGAAGGCAGGCAGGATATTGTTATAGCCGGAGCATCGGAGGCGCCTATAACCCCCATCACATTTGGGGCGTTTGATGTCGTT
The DNA here is from genome assembly GCA_043820815.1 of Candidatus Omnitrophota bacterium. GTDB lineage: Bacteria > Omnitrophota > Gorgyraeia > Duberdicusellales > 4484-171 > JBDRDJ01. Next base: position 46,448 of record JBDRDJ010000007.1, on the reverse strand, counting down.
AATGTTTTAGCCAAGAACAACGATGAGCCTCATAAAGCAAGCAGGCCTTTTGATAACAAAAGAGACGGGTTTGTTATATCAGAAGGTGCGGGAATACTTATAATCGAAGAACTTGAGCACGCCAAGAAAAGAGGAGCCCATATATATACAGAAATAATCGGGTACGGCACAAGCTGTAACGCATACCATATGACTGATTTGCCTGAAAACGGCGAACCCATGGCCCGCAGTATTGAAGAAGCTATAAAAAACGCAGGCATCGCGAAAGATAAAATCGATTACATAAGCGCTCACGGTTCATCAACCAGGCAAAACGATGCCTTTGAAACAGATGCTTACAAGCAGGTTTTCGGTGAACTCGCTTATAAAATTCCAATCAGTTCTATCAAATCGATGATCGGCCATCCCCTGGCTGCGGCAAACGCGGTTGAAAGTGTTCTTTGTTGTATGATTTTTGAAAACGGGTATCTGCCGCCTACTATAAATCAGGAAGAGGCAGACCCAAAGTGCGACTTAGACTATATACCCAATAAAAAGAGGCAATTGATGCCGGATTATATTTTAAAAACCAGCAGCGGATTTTCCGGGATACATTCTTCAATTGTTTTTAAAAAATGGCAGGCATAATCGCGCTTATATTTGTTGTGATTATGCCAGGAGAAAAAATGAGTGAGAGAGTGGCAATAACAGGCGTGGGCGTGGTTTCGCCCTGCGGTTTAAAAAAGGAAACGTTCTGGGCAAATTTAAAAAGAGGGATTTCTTTTATCGATGAGATTACGCGTTTTGATTCTTCGCTTTATCCCTCCCGTATCGCAGGCCATGTCCATGAGTTGGACCATTATACCCACCTTTCGGGAAGGCTCGTTAAGAAAATCGATGTTTTTTCTCATATGGCGCTTGTGGCAAGCGAACAGGCGTTAAAAGACGCGAATATCGACCAGAATAATATCGATAAGAACCGTGTGGGAGTATTTACAGGTAATGCCCTGGGCGGCTGGCTGTTTGCGGAAACAGAGTTAAGAGATATGTATATCGAAGGAAGAGAGGGTATTTCGCCCTATATGGCTTCGGCATGGTTTCCCGCTGCGCCTCAAGGCCAGGTGACAATATATTACGGTTTTAAAGGCTACAGTAAGACTATAGTAGCCGACCGTGCCTCGTCGGCTCTTTCTCTTTGGTATGGTTCAAAAATTATCAAAGACGGTAAAAACGATTATGTGCTGGCAGGAGGAATGGAGGCACCGATTACACCATACGCTCTTTTATGCGCTAACACATGCGGAGGCCTCTCAAAGAAGAACCTGACTCCTAAATCAGCCTACAGGCCTTATGATTTATACAGGGATGGCTTTGTTTTGGGAGAGGGAGCGGCAATGGTTACTTTAGAGAGAGAATCTCATGCAGAGAAAAGAGGAGTAAAACCATACGGTTTCATAAAAGGCGTAGGTTTTGCCAGCGATGGTTATCATTATTCAAGATGCAGCCCTGATTCCCAGAGCCTTGAATATGCAATTATAGAGTGTTTAAAGGATGCGGGCTGGGACAAAAAAGATGTAGATTATATTTGTTTGGACGCAGAGGCAACCGAAATGGGCGACTATATTGAAACTCAAGGAATAAAGAATGTATTCGGTCCTTTAACAAAGAATATTTCCCTTAGCGCTCCTAAAAGCATGTTTGGAAATCTTCTTGGCGCCCAAACCGCACTTGATTTGGTGGCGACATTATTGTCTATGAAATACAGCACGGTTTTACCCACAATCAATTATGAAGTTAGCGACCCGTATTGTGATTTAGATTATACGCCAAATACCTGCCGCAACCGGGAGATTAAAAAAGCCTTGATTCTTGCTAAAGGCAGAGGCGGTATATACGTTGCGCTTGCCGTAGAAAAGCCTTAAAAAAGGAGAAAGATAATGAGCATAAAAGATGAAACGATTGAATTAATGTGTAGAACCCTTGATGTAACAAAAGAAGAGTTAAAGGAAAACCAGAAACTGTATGATTCAATTGGTGTTGATTCAACCGAGATAGTTGAGCTCACCGTGTCTCTTAAGAAACATTTTGGCGTTCAACTTGAAACAAATGAAATTACTAAAATGTCAACTCCCCTTGAAATCGCCGCCCTAATCGAAAAAAAGAAGCGGGCGATTCAGCGGCATATATGAAGTTAATAGATTTAAGTTTAGCCATTGACGATGAAGCGTTTGAAGTGCATAAGCTTCAAATTGAAAGGATTTCCCACTCAGACGGGGTTGAGAAATTAAACAAAGTTTTGATGTCAAAAACATTGCTTGGCCGGATAAGCCGTTTATTGGGAAAAAGAATTATAAAGAAAAAAGACCTGCCCGATGAGGAATTTTTATCGCTTGAGATAGTGCATTGCCCGGTTCATATAGGAACCCACCTTGATTACTCCTATCATTACGGAAGCACATCAGAAGGCAGGCCGTCTAAAACCGCCGAAGAAATACCGCTTGAGTGGTGTTATAAGGATGGTGTCAAGCTTGATATATTCAATAAAAAACCGGGCGAGCTGATAACATCTATAGACATCGAATCTTCATTGAGTAAAATCAGATATACTTTAAAGCCCTTGGACATTGTTCTTTTACATACAGGATGCGATAAACTTTTCAAAACCCCTAAGTATTTTTCTCATTACCCGGGATTAGATACCTCGGCAATTGATTATATACTTGATAGGGGGGTTAAGATCTTTGGGGTTGATACTATGGGAATCGATAAACCTTACCGGTTCATGATTAATGAGTTTATTAAAACAAAGAATCCCAAGATTCTCTGGCCGGCACATTTTTACGGAAGAGCCAGAGAATTTATTCATATAGAAAGGCTTGCTAATCTTGAGAGCCTCCCTGATTACGGGTTTAAAGTAATGTGTTTTCCGGTCAGAATTAAGAAAACCGGCGCTGCCTGGGCGAGAGCGGTAGGCATTGTAGATAGTTAGATACTTCGCCCGCTTATGGCGGGCTCAGTATCAATTCGCAGACGGCCCTTGGCCTATGACTTATGAAAATTTTTGATTTTCATAAGTCATCTGCTCATTGAAGGAGGTTTATATGGCACATACAGTTAATTCGATTGTTATAGATGCACCTTATGAAAAAGTATTCGATTTAAGCAACGATATCTCCCGCTGGAAGGAATTTTTCAGCGAATATACGGAATCCGAGGTAACAGAGAAAGAAGCAAATAAAGTGGTTTTTAAGCTTACCCATGAGAACGGAAACACATGGAAATCTTACCGTTTGCTTTTCAAAGACGATTATTTTGCTTATGCATCGCGCCTTAGCCCCATGTTTCCTTTTGAGTATATGAAGATTGTCTGGCTATACCGGCCTGTTGAGGGGGGGATAGAGATGACATGGATTCAGGATTTTAAAATGGATAAAAATGCTAAATACACCGATGAGCAGGTTGAAGGCTTGATAAATAAACACTCTGTGGAAAATTTAAAGCGGTTTAAGGAAATTATTGAGAAAGAATGCGTCGGTGTTTAGAGGATATGAGCAGGAGTAATTTCTTTATTTTTTGCCTTTTGTTTTTTACGGCATCTTTCGGTGTAGCCGCTATGGCGGCATTAATCCCTCAAGTAGCTGAATATTTTGATGTGGCGCCGGATTATGCAATCAAGCTTACCTGGCTCTATATGCTTCCTTACGGAATAATTGCCCTTTTGTGGGCGCCGCTTACAAGAATTATTCAGATAAAAAGCCTGTTTCTTTTATCAACTCTCGGTTTTTCTGTCTCATCGTTTTTATTCAGCCTGTCGTCCTCGATTAATTTTGCTTTTGTTTTTCGCTTTTTTATGGGAGTGTTTGGGTGTAGTTTTGTCCCCCTTACCCTGATCACTATTTCAAAGGTTGTTCCGGCAAAAGATAAAACCAAGCATATAGGCATTCTTTTTGGCACCGCCTCCATATCTACACTTGTGAGTGTTTTCTTAAGCGGGTTTCTAAACTGGAGAACAGTATATTTAATACCGGCTTTTTTAAGCTTATTTGTTTTTCTTTTTGTTCTAACCCACATGGATTGTTTTGATTTTAGAAAAAGCGGCTTAAAAATCAGTTATTTAAGCACCTTGCGCGATAAAGAAACGGTTTATTTCTTGGCTATAATTGCCGCAGGAAGCTTTTTATACCACAGCTTACAGCAAAGGCTGGGCGTGTACCTAAGCCAGGGTTTTTATTTAGAGCAAATGGCAATAAGCATGGTTTTTACCGCCGCCACCTTAAGCGCAATCGTATGTGAATTCTTAGGCGGCTTCTTAGGGCAGAGGGTTGGTTTAGTTAAAGTCGCACGCTCAGGGTTTATGCTTATGTGCGCCTTTTCGCTTCTTTTATTATTTACTAAAAGCTATAAGCTGATTCTTTTTCTCATAGTTTTATGGGGTTCGGGCTGGGCTTTAACCCATGTGGGGCTTTCTTCGCACCTGGCACATTTTCCTGACAGGCTTATGCGCGACGCATCGAGCTTAAACAGTTCACTGCGTTTCAGTTTCGGAGGCCTGGGGGCTTTTTGCGGAGGGATTATCGCGGCGCAGGGGTTTAAAATTTTATTTTTATCTGTTTTCTTGGGGTTATTATCTTTAGGATTTTGTTTACCAAGATTACTAAAATCAGAAAGGAGTGCATTATCATGATAGAAGGTAAAGTCTGCATCATAACCGGGGCAAGCGGCGGCATTGGAAAGGCTATTGTAAAAAAACTTTCGCTTGAAAGGGTAAAACTCATTCTTGCCGCCCGCAGGATTGAAGCCCTCGAAGAATTAAAGAAAGGCCTTGCCAACAGCCAGGATGTATTCTGTGTTAAATGCGATGTTACAAAACAGGCTGATTTGGAAAATCTTGTTGAGGTATCTTTGAAGAAGTTTAAAAAAATAGATGTCCTTATAAACGGAGCAGGCATATCCAGCCAGCACCCTTTCTGGCAGCAGCCGCCGGAAGATATCGAGAAGATTATGTTTACCAATTATTACAGCTATGTTATGCTTTCTCGTTTGGTTGTAAATTCCATGAAGGATAACGGAGCAGGCCATATAATTAACATTACAAGCGGTTCGGTAATGGTTGACCCTCCCCCGCGTAACTTTATAGTTTATACGTCGCTAAAAGTGGCGCTTAGGGCTTTTGCCAAGGGGCTCTTTTGGGAGATGAGGGATTTTGGCATAAAGGTAACATCAATATTTCCCGGGGTAACCAGAACACCTTTGACCGGCAAGCTAAAGGAAGTATCAGAGGACCAAAGCAGGCTGATGGAGCCTGAAAGCGTCGCTGATACGGTAATTTTTGCCTTAACTCAGAGCGACAATGTTAACCCGCTGGAGATAGCGGTTATAAATCAGAAAACACCATGGAAGAAGCCGGTAATCCCTTTTGCGCAGAGCCATCCTGACAAATAGGTTTTCGGTTCTCGGTGTTCGGTTTTCGTAAAATAATATGTTTATAAACTAATGTAACTGGAGGTGCGAGATGAAGATCATGTTTGTTATGCCAAAAGTCGGCGCATGGGCAACACACGGGGAGCACAAGGCTCCTAACCAGATGTATGCTCACTGGGCAGCTTATGTAAGGGAAAAAGGCTACGAAGATGTTGAGGTCTTAGATTGCCGCGCCTTAGATATTCCTTTTGAAGTTATGGTCCAAAGAGTTAAGTCAAAGAATCCCGGTGTTGTTGTCTTAGGCGACATGCTTCACTCTTACGGAGGGTTCGCCATAATTCATTATTTTAACGAGTCGGCAAAGAAAATCAAGGAAGTTTTGCCGTCAGCTAAAGTGATAATGGGTGGCTTATGGTATTCGGCAATGCCGACGGAGACATTAAAAAGCAATCCTGCAATCGATTATGTTGTAATGGGAGAGGAAGAGGCCTTTTATGATTTGGTTGATGCTCTTTCTAAAGGAAAAGACACCAAGGATATAGCAGGGGTTACTTCACGGCAAGGCAGCGAAGTCGTAATGGGCCCGCACAGGCCGCTCTTAATAGATTTAGACAGTTTGCCTCTTCCGGCTTATGATTTATTTCCCATGGACAGATACGTCGGCCACACTCACTGGAAACCGTTCGTTGAGGTGGTTAGTTCCCGAGGCTGTCCTTCTGCCTGTACATTCTGTTATGAATGGGATCAATATGACCCTCGTTCTCCGCAGGATTTCTTAAAGTGGAGGGCAAAGTCTCCAAAGCGTGTGATTGAGGAGCTTGAGCTTCTTCATAAGAAATTCGGAGTAAAAGTTGTTGTAATCCAGGATGACAACTTCAACGTTGATCCTAAGAGAGTCGAAGAATTCTGCAATTTAAAGCTCGCAAAAGACATTCCTATTAAGTGGGTATCGTTAGGAAGGGCTATTGACTGGGTTAACTGTGAGGCAATACTGCCGCTGATGAAAAAATCAGGGCTCTTCATTGGTGTTTTCGGTATTGAAGTTACAACACCCGAGGAGCTTAAGAAAATAGCCAAAGGTATTACCATTGAGCAGATAAAGAAAACAGTTGAGATCCTAAGGAAATACGATGTTGCCGTTGTTGCCGACATTATGATGGGTTTTGACTATGACAACGAGCAGATTATAAAACAACGTTTCGAGTTTACCGACGAAGTTGACCCGGATATCCTTTGGATCGGCTATGTAACACCTGCGCCTAACTCGCCTATGTGGAGAATAGGCATGAAAAAAAACTGGATTAAGCCCAACGAAATAGATTTTCTTAAATGGGATTTTCTGCATCCGGTTATGCCTACTGACCACCTTTCAATCGGGGATTTAGGCAGATTAGGGGCGTGGTCAATGAGAGAATTTTTCTCAAAACCCGGCCGCGTTCAGAGAATATTACACAGCAATTTTGACCCTCTTGCAAAACTTTGTTTCCAAGATGTTATGCGCGGGGTTAAAAAGTGGGAAGATGGCGCAGTCAAAGGGGAAAAACACATTTAAAATGTTATGTGACGCGCATGTTCACTATATCCCTGAAGAACTATCCGTTCACACTGCATTTTATAAAGGCGTGTGGACGGATAAGGAAAAGCTCTATGCATTTATAAATGAGCATGGTATAGAGCATGCTCTATTGGTTTATCCTTCAACTGACGCACATCTTAAGTTAGGCAGTTTATCAAATATTTGCAATCTGTATCATTCTGCCTTAGAAAAAGTTATTAAAGAAAACAGAAAAGTAATCGCTGCCGGATTGATTGATTTTGATAACATAGCTGATATCAAACACCAGGTTGCCGTATTAAAGAATAATAGTTTTAGCGCACTTAGCCTTTCATCGAGCCATAATGGTAAATTCATCATAGATCAATTAATACCTTTGTTTGAAGCGGCTCAAGATTACAGCATGCCTGTTTTTGTCCATCCTCAGACAATAAATCCCATAGGCTTTGAGCGCGTAAAAGACCCGCTTTTAATGCCTGTTTTAGAGTACAGCTTTGATATTTCTATGTTTTTGGGGCTTCTTATGATGGAAGGGGTATTCGACAAGTATAAAATTAAGTTTATCTTTTCTTCTTTGGCAGGCGTTGTACCCTTTCTTAAAGATAGATTTGACCGGGTTTACACAATGCTCCGTGGGCGGAAAATAGTAAAAGACTTGGGAAAGTTGCCAACAGAAATATTAAGAAACGTTTATGTTGATACATCAGGATCATCGATTGCTAATATTAAACTTGCAATCGATTTATTCGGCGAAGATAAGATCCTTTGGGGTTCTGACTACCCGGTAAATTCACACATAAAAACCAACCTTTCCGTGCTGGATGAACTGGGCAGCGAAGTTAAAGAAAAAATAACAACAAAGAATTTCTTTAGTATTTTTAATCTGTAAAGGGCATTTGAAGATGGGATAAAAAAATATAAAATAATCCTTATGAAAGTATTCTTAAATGGCAGAACAGTTGAAGAAAAAAGCGTTGAAGATCTTCTTGAGCCGGGGTTTCTGTTTGGCTGGGGCGTGTTTGAGACCCTGCGGGTATACAATGCCAAAATATCTTTCTTAAGCGAGCACCTTAAGCGACTAAGGCAGGGCATTGATTTCTTTGAGCTAATGCCGCCGGATATAGACTATACCAAATGTATAAATAACCTTTTATCCGAGAACAAACTAATCAATGCATATGTTAGAATAGCTGTTTTTAAGAAGCGTAAATCAACGGGCATAATTATCTATGCGTCAGAATTTAACTATTATAATGATGAATCATACAAAAAAGGGTTTAAAGCAATTTTTGCCCCCTTTGTAAGGTATTCTAAAGACCCTTTTAATTTTGTTAAATCTATAAGTTATGCGAGAAACAGGCATGCCTGGTTTTTAGCTCAAAAAGAAAAGAAGGATGAGACTATTTACTTAAATGAAAGAAACCATATCCAAGAGGGTTCCCGCAGTAACATATTTTTTATTAAAGACGGGGCTATCTTTACTCCCTCATCTGATTGCGGCATACTTGGCGGGGTGACAAAAGCAAAAGTTATTGATAACTGCAGGAATTTAGGCTTTAATGTTTCTGAGGGCGAGTTTATAAAAGAAGATTTGCTTTCTTCTGATGAAGCTTTTCTTACAAGCTCTCTTATGGAAGTTATGCCTTTAGTTGAATGTGATAATAAAAAAATAGGCGCAGGTTCTCCCGGCCAATTAACAGTAAATATACTTAACGAATATCGTAATAAAATTAGCACGCAAAACTTCTAAGGTCTTTGGTCTAAAAAAATGGATAGTCCACTTCTTTACCCGGTTCGATTAGAAAACAACATCATATATGTCCTTGATGAAACACAGCTGCCATTTAAAGAGGACTTTATTGAAGTAAAAGATTTAGATAAAGCTCTTTGGGTATTGAGCGGGATGAAAACTCGTTCATTAGGGCAGGTCCTTTTATTTTTTTATTGCTGTGAGTTATTTAATAACACTTTTTCAATTGATGATATTGCGGTTAGGTTCAAGAAAGAGAGGCCTACTTTTGATTTTGATATGTTAAGAGATATTATTAAACTGCAAACCGAAAGAGGAACCCCGGTTAAAAAAGCAGTTGATTATTTTGTGCATGGTTTTGATGTCTCAAGAAGACTGCGCGCTAAGAAATTAGCACAAATACTTCCTAATCCCGCCAATATCCTTACTATATGTAATATAAACGGAGAGCTTATCTGTCTTTATGAGGAACTTAAGAAATTGAATAAGTCAGCTTATTTTATTGTTTGCGAAACCAGGCCTTATCTTCAGGGGGCGAGGCTTACCATGTGGGAATTGATGAGAAATAACATACCCTGCAGGTTAATCTGTGATAATCAAGCCGCCTTTTCTATGAAACAGAACCTTGTTAATTGTGTGGTAACCGGCTGCGACAGGGCGGCAACAAAGGGTGATATTATAAATAAAATAGGGACTTATGCACTTTCCCGCTTGGCAAATTATTTCAATATACCATTTTACCCTTTAACCCAGTATCCCAGGGATATTGATATTGATTCCATAGATATAGAAGAAAGGCCCAAAAATGAATTATTTATGTATTTAAAATGTAACTATAATGATATTGACGGGGTTTATCCCTGTTTTGATATTACAAAAAAAGAATTTATAACAGAATCCATTGTGCTTTCGATAAAGGGTGAAAAATTACAGATGCAGGATGAAAAACAGTGAAATTAGCCGATATTAATGAATGCGTTACAATCTGGGGGCCGGTATCTGATAAGGCGGTTCTTAAGCTTAAAGAAGAAAACGGCCTTGTTATAGTGCCGGAAAACAGGCCCTACATGTTAGGCTTGCGCCATAATATTCCGGCATTAAAGAAGTCAGGCATTAATTGTCTATACTGCAGCGATAATATGCTGGGTTTGCTATTATATAAAGGCAAGATAAAGAAAGGGATACTTTTTTATAAAGAGGAAAAAGATGATGGTTTCTTGGGGGTGTGCGGGAGTTTATATTTTTCTCTTCTTTGCAAAATGCATAATGTCGGCTTAGAATATTTTGCCGCAGGAGCCTTTGACTTAAGCGAACTCGATATTGACGCCTCGACTTTAGACACAGGAGGCTTTATTGCCGCGGCGAATAAAGAAAGTTACGTAATTAATGCAAACGATGAGTATATTATTAAGGAGAAGATACATGAGTTTTGAAAAAGAGAAAAAAGAGCTAATTTATTGGTCAAAAGCCTTAAGCCAGCGTGGGCTGGCAACGGCCAAGAACGGAAACGTATCTTACAAGCTGGATAATGGCAATATTTTACTTACTGCTCACGATTCTTATCTTGGCTACTTAGAGGATAGCGATATTATTCTTACTGACACAGAAGGCAATATTTTAGAAGGCCAGCCGGGTATTACGGCCGAGAAAAGCATGCATTTAAACATACAGAGTAAGTTTAAAGATACAAAAGTAGTTTTGCACGCCCACCCAACACATACAACCGCTTTTTTCCATTATTTTGATAGATTAGAAATATTTTCATTTGAGGCTAAATTTTATTTAGGCGATATTCAAGCAATTCCTCAAGAAACACCCGCTGTTACAGAAATGAAACCGGTTATATCAGCTTTAGAGAGAAGCAATATAGTCGTTTTAAAGAATCATGGCGTTGTATCCATGGGAAAGGATTTTAAAGAAGCTTTTAGTTTAATTGAGCTGTTAGAGGAACAGGCAAAGGTAAATTTACTTCTGAACAGACAACAGGCAAAAGACTTAAAGCCCAGTACTGAAAATAGTGTTAATAAAGTAAGGGAGAATAATGTTATGAAATATAAGGTTTTTTCTAAAGAGCATGTTGATAGATTGGTTGAACTGATAAATGATGATAAGGAGGCCCAGGACTTGGGCGCAAAACATGATTTAACTTGCACATTGGCTGTTAAGGACCAGGATAGCGAGAGCGCTATGCGCTTTTGCTATGAAAAAGGCAGGATAGTAAAAGCCGATAACAGTGATATGGCAGAGTTTGTGATTATCGGGCAAATTGATATTTTAAAGAAAGTTTTTAATCGAGAGATAAATCCGTTTGTTGCCCTTACTCAGGGTAAGGTTAAGGCAAAAGGGGACTTTTCCAAAATGAGCAAATGGTATTCGGTAATGGTGAGAACCTTTAAACTTTGGGAGCAAGCCCCCGTCGAATAAATCTATTGTACGGGCAGGGAAACCCTGCCCGTAACAAATATTATGCAAGAATACAAATATTACATAGGCGGCGAATTTAGAAAGAGCAAACAAACCATTGAAGTGGTAAATTCTGCAACCGAAGAATCCTTTGCGCATATTTTTGAAGCAACACAATTAGATTTGGATGATGCTGTTAAATACGCCAAGGGTGCCCAAAAACAATGGAGAGCTCAACCGTATAAAGAGCGGGCTAAAATCCTAAGAGAAATATCCCGTATTATTCTTGATAATCTCTCTGCTCTTGCAGAAATAGAGTCTAAGGAAATAGGAAAACCTTTAAAGGAGTCTTTGTTTGTAGATATTCCCCTGGCAGCGCAGTGCTTTGATTATTATGCTTCTTTTCTTGAAATACTTGAAAACGAAATCATCCAGGTCGAAGGCGGTGTGAGCAGTATAAGCTATGATCCGTATGGAGTGTGTGCGGTGTACCTTCCTTATAATGTGCCGTTGATGATTTTCGGCTTTTGTTGCGCTGCCGCGCTTGCCGCAGGTAACTCACTAATTGTAAAACCATCTGAATACGGCTCTCTTTCATTACTTGAATTAGTAAAACATTTAGATAAATTAGATATCCCCAAGGGATTAATAAATATTGTTACCGGGCCTGGGCCTACTGTCGGTAAATGGCTCGCTGAGAGCGAAGCGGATTTAATTTCTTTTACCGGTTCAAGAGATACATTAAAGAAAATTTTTTCGCAAACAGCCCAAAGCCCTAAAAAAATAATCTGTGAACTCGGAGGGTGCAATATAACCGCAATATTTTCAGATGCCGACATAAAAAGCGCCCTTGAAAACATCTTGGCATCGGCTTTTATGAAGCAAGGCCAGATCTGCATAGGAACGAGCGCTGCCCTCATTCAGGAAGATATATACGAAGTTTTTGTTAAAGAGCTGATACAGAAGGCCGAAATGATTAAAGTGGGCGATCCATTTGATCCCAGTATTGGCATGGGATCTCTGGTTACAAAAGAACACCTTCTAAACATAGACAAGAAAGTAAAAAATATAACAAAAATGGGAGGCAAAGTATTAACAGGGGGTAAGATTCTTAAAAAGAAGGGTTATTTTTATCCCCCTACTGTAATAGCGATAAATGAAATGGTCTACGAAGAGTTTTTTGCTCCGGTTATTCTTATCAGAAGGTTTAGAGACGAAGATGAGATTGAGAAAGTCTTAGAGGACAATCCAACAGGTTTGGTGGCACAGATATGGACCTCTAATCTCAAAAGAGCTGATTCTCTTGCAAAGAAGGCTCATTGCGGAACAGTATGGATTAATACTTTTGTCCAGATGACACCTCAGATTCCCTTTGGGGGAATGCAGCAATCAGGATGGGGGAGGAACTTGGGCAGATTTGGCTTTTTTGAATATGTTCAGCCTAAGCACATTGGAATAGGGCATAAGAAAAGCCCTGTTGAAGGCTGGTTCGGCCTATAATATGGAGGTAAAGAAAATGGATTGGGGTATGAAAAACAGATTAAGTCAAGTTGTGGGCTCTGACGGGCATTGTTTCTTTTTGCCTATTGATCACGGTTATTTTCAAGGGCCGACAAGATGTTTAGAAAAGCCGGGAGAAACAATTAAGCCTCTACTTCCTTTTTGTGATGCGCTTTTTGTAACAAGAGGCGTACTTCGTTCATGTGTTGACCCGGCAAATAGCAAGCCGATAATTCTTAGAGTATCCGGTGGAACCAGCATGGCAGGCAAAGATTTAGCTAATGAAGTCTTGACTACTTCAATTGAGGAGATAATCCGGCTTAATGCAGCGGCAGCCGGAATTTCTGTTTTTATAGGAAGCGATTATGAGAAGCAAACCTTAGAGAATTTATCCAATCTTGTAAACCTTTGCGAGAATTATGCAATTCCTGTTATGGCGGTAACAGCAGTTGGAAAAGAATTAGAGAAACGCGATGCCCGATACCTTGGTTTATGCTGCCGCATTGCTGCCGAGCTGGGGGCAAGGATAGTTAAAACTTACTGGTGCGAAAATTTCGATAAGATAGTTTCCGGATGCCCTGTTCCTGTGGTTATGGCAGGAGGCCCAAAGTGCAATTCAGAAAAAGAAGTATTCGAATTTGTTTATGACGGTATGCAAAAAGGTTCAATAGGAATTAATTTAGGAAGAAATGTCTGGCAAAATGCTAACCCGGTTGCAATGGCAAAAGCCCTAAATGCAATTGTTCATCAAGGATCGAATGTTAGAGAAGCTTGTACAATATTCTCAGAAACAGCTAAAACCAAATAATTATTAAGGTAGCGCATTTATGCACGTTGCAATGTATTATAACAATAATGATGTTAGGTACGAAGAAATGCCTAAGCCAAAGATTGAACGTGGCGAGATCCTGGTTAAGATGATGGCAAGCGGTATATGCGGAAGCGATTGTATGCAGTGGTATAGAATTAAGAAAGCGCCTCTTGTTTTAGGCCACGAGGTAGCCGGCGTGGTCAGTGAAATCGCAGAAGGAGTCGATAATTTTAAAACCGGCGACAGGGTTTGTATTTCTCACCATGTGCCCTGTAATTGTTGCCGTTATTGTTTAAACGGTTATCATACGGCATGCGAAATGCTTCGTACAACAAACTTTTTTCCCGGCGGGTTCTCTGAATTTATCCGCGTTCCGAAAGTAAACGTCGAGAGAGGGACACTTTTACTCCCCGATGAAGTATCTTTTGAAGAAGGAACATTTATAGAGCCTCTCGGCTGTGTTGTAAGGGGCCAGAGAGAGGCTAAATTATCCCCGGGACAGCATGTTCTTATTCTCGGGGCGGGCATTTCGGGAATTCTTCATTTATTGTCGGCGCGCGCATCCGGTTGTGGGCGTATAATTGTAACTGACATTGATAAAAGCCGTCTGAAATACGCCAGAGAATTCGGCGCAGATTTAGCGATAAATGCAAACGAAGATATTTCATCTCGGATCAAAAAAGATAACGGAGGCAGGCTTTGTGACCTTGTAATTATCTGCACAAGCGCTAAAGCCGCATTTAACCAGGCACTAAAATGTGTAGACAGAGGTGCGACTATTCTTTGTTTTGCCCCCACTGAACCGGGAGTTACTTTACCCCTTCCTGTCAATGATTTCTGGAAAAACAGCATAAAAATTACACATTCCTACGCAAGCAGCCCCCTTGATTCAGCCATAGCTTTGGAGTTAATACAAAGAAAAGTAATCAACGTGGCTAAAATGATAACACACAGGATAAGCCTAAAAGATGCCGGTTCAGGATTTAAGCTAGTTTCAGAAGGCAAGAACTCTCTTAAGGTAATAATCGAACCAGCCCTTTAATAACTCATTAATATATTATATCTAATGGAAAACATAAAGAATTATACTTTAAATGAATTAAAATTAATCTTCTCAGAGAAAAGTTTTCCAAAATATTTGTATAAGCAGGTTTTTAATTGGGTATATAAGAAACGCATCGAAGATTCTCTTTTAATGACAAATATTTCAAGAAACCACAGAGAGTATTTAAAAGATAATTATTCTTTCTCAATGCCAAAATTAATAAAGAAAGAGAAGTCTATCGACCAAACAGTTAAGTTTTTATTCGAATTAGAAGACAAGGCGCGGTTAGAAACAGTATTAATACCTAATAAATCACGCCGCACCCTTTGTGTATCTACCCAGGTAGGATGCAAGTTTGCGTGTTTGTTTTGTTATAGCGGTAAAGGAGGCCTGGTTAGAAACTTAACAGTTTCTGAAATATTAAATCAGTACATGGCAGTATCTGATTCCGTTTGCCCTGATAAAATAACCAATATTGTTTTTATGGGCATCGGAGAGCCGCTCGATAATTTTGATAACGTTATTAAAACAATCAAGATATTAATTGAGCCAAACGGGCTTTATTTTGGTAGAAGGCGCATCTCTATTTCAACCTGTGGTTTGGTACCCGAGATAATAGAATTAGCTAAATTAAACCTCCGTGTAAAGCTTTCTATTTCTTTGCATGCCGCGGATGATGTTACGCGCTCAAGGCTTATGCCGGTTAATAAAATATATCCGCTAAGAAAAGTTGTTGATGCCGCTAAAGAATTCAGCCGCCGCCAGAAATACCCGGTTACCTTTGAATATCTTTTGATAAAAGCGAATACAAAAAGGGAAGACGCCTTAAAGCTTGTAAGACTTTTAAGGGGTGTAAGTTATAAGTTAAATCTCATCCCCTGCAACTGTAATCACGGAGATTTAAAGTTTCCTGATGATAAAGAGAGCAATATTTTCATAAGCGAGCTTAAGAAAAAAGGAATAATTTTTACAACGCGCCGTTCTAGGGGGCAAGATATAAATGCTGCTTGCGGCCAACTTAGGGCAATACACCATTAAATGTTAAAAGATTTAATTTCAAATCATAATAAATTCTCCGAAATTAAGCAGAATTTACTATCAAGATTGCAGCTTTGCGATTTATGCCCGAGGAAATGTAAAGTTGATAGAATAAAAGGGGAAACCGGTTTCTGTAAAACAGGCAGCTCGGCAAAGGTTAACAGCGCATTTTTACATTTTGGTGAAGAACCTGAGATTACAGGAAAAACCGGCTCCGGCACAATTTTTTTCTCACATTGTAATTTAGAATGCTGTTTTTGTCAGAATTATACAATTTCTCATCAAGGCCAAGGTAGAGAAGTGAATTCTCAGGAACTTGCCCAGATGATGCTTGCTTTACAACGCCAGGGAGCACAAAACTTAAATTTTGTAACTCCTACACACGTAACTGCACAAATTGTCGAAGCTATATTTTTGTTACTTAAAGAAGGCCTTGATATTCCTTTGGTTTACAATTGCGGAGGCTATGAAAGTATAGATACCTTAAAGAGTATAAGCGGAATTTTCGATATTTATATGCCCGATTTAAAATACTCAAATAATAATACAGCTAAGGAGTTATCTTCAGCGCCTGATTATTGGCAGATTTCAAAAGAAGCTCTTATTGAGATGCATAGGCAGGTGGGCGATCTTATAGTGGAAGGCGGTGCCGCCAGAGGAGGCTTGTTAGTCCGGCATCTTGTTTTGCCGAATAATTTATCGGGAACTTTTGAGATTCTTGATTTCATTAAGAATGAGCTGTCAATCCACACATATGTAAATATTATGGACCAATACCGCCCGTGTTATAATGCCCATAAACATAAAGGATTAGACAGAAGAATAACCCCCGATGAATACAGCGCCGCAGTCTCATACGCAAGAAATATCGGATTATATAGGGGATTCAATCATTAAAAATAATTAAAAAAGAAAGGCAAAAATATGAATGAATTATTGAGTAAAATGCCTAGTGAGTTTTTACGTAAGATTAAGAATCTATATCCGGATAATTACGAGCAGATTTTTGAAACATTTCTTAACAAAAAGAAAACAACCTTTCGAATCAATTATTTAAAAACCGACCTTGTAACTTTAAGAAAAGACCTCTCCCGAAATAAAATCCGTTTTAACGAGTTAGATTATCCAAAGGGAGGTTTTATCTCCAAAACCCCGCTCAAGCATATTCAGAATGTCAATCTTTATCTAAACGGCCATATATATATCCAGAATATATCCAGCATGATTCCGGCAATAGTCCTTTCTCCGGAAAAAGGCCAGCGTATACTTGATCTTTGTGCTGCACCGGGGACTAAAACAACCCAAATTGTATCTCTTTGCCCGGAGGCAGAGCTGTATGCGATAGAGAAGGTGCGCGTTAGATTTTATAAGCTCCTTAATAATATAAAAATCCAAGGCGCCGGCAACTACGTAAAAGCGGCTCTTATGGA
This sequence comes from Candidatus Omnitrophota bacterium, assembly GCA_043820815.1. Lineage (GTDB taxonomy): Bacteria > Omnitrophota > Gorgyraeia > Duberdicusellales > 4484-171 > JBDRDJ01. The sequence goes on along the minus strand of JBDRDJ010000007.1, from coordinate 29,516 downwards.
CGGAACGCTTATACGAAGAAAATACCCCGAATATTTTGATAAAATTCTTCTTGATGCACCTTGTTCAACAGAAGGAAGATTTTTAGCATCAAACCCGCTTACTTTCAAATACTGGAAGGATAAAAAAGTAAAAGAAATGGTGCGTACCCAGAAAAAGCTTTTGTATTCCGCATTCTTTGCCTTAAAAGAGCAGGGCGAGCTAATCTATTCAACCTGCACTTTTTCACCTGAGGAGAATGAGGAAATTTTGGATTGGTATCTTGATAAGTTTAACGGTAAGATTGAAATGGTTGATATAAAAATACCTCTTGAAAACTCTGTTTGCGGAATAAGAAGATGGCATAACAGAAAATACAGCAGCCAGGTACGCCTTGCCAGGCGGATTCTTCCCAATGATTATATGGAAGGCTTCTTCATCGCAAAACTGCGCAAAGTCTCTGATTAAAGGGTGAGGGTAACCTTGGTATTCCCTTTTTTATTGAGCAGGTCAACCGTAGCAGATCCAATATAAATCACCTTCATGTCGTCTATGCTTTCACCTTCTTTTAAAACTTTACCGTTTATAACAGCAACGGGGTTATCGCCGTCAAAGATTATACCTTCAAGAGTATAGGTATTAGGCGTGTATTCTTTAGCAGGCAGAGGCTCTTTAACTTCCTTTTTCTTATCTTTATTCTTTTTATCTTCGCCATTAATTAAATTCTTAACCAGAATGACGCCTGTGCGAACATACCGTTTTCCAATAAAGCCAGCTACCCCAAGAATAATAAGAAACATAAAAATTGGAGTAAAATTAAATTTCTTGGATTCTTTAGGTTTAATATTTGAATCTTTTGACTCAGCCTTCTTTAAAGATTCATAAATAATGCTCATGCCAGTTCCTCACTGCATATTTTAAAAATTCTTTCATCAAAATTATTATTTTCTTCTAAATAACCCAAAAGCATTGCCCTGTCACAGAGCATATTTATAAGCCTGGGGATACCTCCGGAAAATTCATAAATAATTTTGTAACTTTCCGGTGTAATTGTTATGGAGGCCTTACCTGCCTTTGTGAGCCTAAATCTTATATATTGTTTAACTTCGGCTAAGGTAAGGGGTACGAGAGAGCATTTTACAAAGATTCTCTGCTTAATTTGCCGCAAAGCCGGGTCATTTATTTTATCCATAAGTTCCGGCTGGCCTACAAGGATAATTTGAAGTAATTTTGCATTTGAGGTTTCAAGATTGGTAAGAAGCCTTATCTGTTCAAGCTGGCGTGCGGACAAATTCTGAGCTTCATCGATAACGACAACGGCGTTAGCACCCGAGGCGTGGCATTTAAGAAGAAAGGAAGTCAGCTCTTTAGCAATATCAAGTTTATTTCTTTTTTTTACTATAATGCCAAAATCTTCAACTATCGCCTGAAGAAGTTGTGTCGGGCTGAAATAAGGGTTAAGGACGAGCGATGTTTTAACTTGAGAGTCGAGTCTCTCAAGGAGGATTTTACAAAGCGTAGTCTTTCCGGTTCCAACTTCGCCTGTTACAAGGATTATGCCTTTACGCTCTTTTATGCCGTATAAAAGAGCAGAGAGGGCTTCTTTATGGGGTGAACACTCTAAAAAGAAGCCCGGGTTTGATGTAACACTAAAAGGGTCTTCTTTCAGCCCGTAGAAATTCAAATACATATTTAAGCCTCAATTTCCGCTTTAGGGTTACGTTGCCCGATTTTAAATAAAAAATCAAAATGTAAATATTAAAATGACAAATCAAAATTAAAAATGTTTATGTTTAATTATCAAAATTTTGATTTTTACATTGTCATTTTGATTTTTGATATTTAATTTTTAATTTATTTACGTCACTCTTCAGCAAATTAGATTATTCTCCCATTTCCGAAGCAGTGGCCTCTGTACCGAGTTTTGCAGTTTGAGGCAATTCTCCCGGCTCTATTATGTGAGCTGTAATAAAAATAATTAAGTCCATTTTCTCTGTGTCATAGGTAGTTCTCTGAAAAAGTTTGCCTAAGAAAGGTATATCACCGAGAAAAGGAACTTTTATAATTCCTTCTTTTGTCACGTCTTTAAGCAAACCTCCAATAGATACGGTTTCGCCGTCCTTAATCATGATTTGAGTTTGGGCTTCCCGTACCTCAATTATAGGATAGTTATCAGTAGATGTTGATGAACCAATCTGGGAGGTTGCAGACACATTATTAGAAGATGAGGTGACTGAAGGGTAAATAATCATATTTATGTATTTATCGTCGCATACCTGAGGAACAACATTTAATTCAATGCCTAAATTCTGATAATAGTTTAATTCCTTACTGATGCCAACATCGGTATCACTTGAGCTTATAGATGATTTAATAATCGGCCTTTTTTCTCCAACCATAATATAGGCTTCCTGGCCGTCAATGGTCAGAATGCTCGGAGCAGACAGAGTGTTTGTGTTTACGTCTTCTTCCAATGCGTGAAGGACTATTTCAAATTGGTTACCGGTTAATTTCCTGAAGGCGAATTCAAGGCCTGCATCGAAGGGGATAGTTTCGTTAATATCCGTTTTCGGCCCAAAGACAGAAGGAGCTACTTGGCCCCCCGTAATGAGTGCTCCTAACGTGGCTTTATTGCGTTTATCATCCAAACTCGTATGGCTGTATGTGCTGCCTGTTACTCCTGTTGAGCCGGTTCCGTAATCAAGGCCGATATCTTTTAGTCTATCTCTTGCCACTTCCATAATGCGCGCTTCAATTAAAACTTGCTTTGGTGCGATATCTATTTCTTTTATGGCTTCGATAATATTTCTTAGATTTGTTTTCGTGTCGGTTATAACAAAGGTTTTTGTTCTTGTCTGGGCGCCTTTTTCACGCTCAACTCTTTCAAAATCACCTTCGGCTGTAGTTCCGCTGCTTCCCGCGCTGAATCCGCCGCGTGCTTTCCAGCCCTTTTGAGGCGCGGTTTCAAGAATCGTAATTTTACCGCGTCCTGTCAGCTGTGATTCCATAACTTTTTTTACATCTTGAGCATCAAGATAGCTAAGCCGGTAGGTTACAGTCTCAAGAGGTTCCTGCATTGCCGCGGCAGTTTCCTTTTCTCTTTTTTCTGCCAGCTTTTCAAGAGTCGTAACCATGATTATGTCTTCGCCGACCCATTCATAGCTTGAATCATACATTTTAAGTACCGCCTCAAGCGCTGTTTGCCAGTGGACATTCTGTAAGTCAATTGTTACCAAACCCTCAAGCTCAGGCGCAATAAGAATATTTATATGGGTTCCGTCTTTGAAGGCTTTTTGAGCAATAGCCTGGATAACTACCTCAATTTCAGCGTCTTTGAATTTTAGAGAAGGAATTGTTCCTTCCGGTTTCATAGCATCCTGAGCAAAAACAAAGCTGGAAACAAATAAGAAAATAGACAAAACAAACAAACTGCGAAGAAACTTCTGGTTTCTGTGTTCTGGTTTCTGGTTTCTCATATCACCCCTCCCATTTTAAAAAGAATTGTTTTCCGTCCTTTTCAAGAATAACACCGTTTTGCTTTATTTCTTTAACTGTGTATCCTTCAAAGGAATCTCCTTCATCGAGCATTTCATTGTTGATTATTGCAACTGCTCCATCAGGAATATAAATAATACCTTGTAACGATATATCATCTACCTCCTTTTTATCCCGGATTAAAATATCCCCTTTCTCGTTTACCAAAGGAAAAAGAGGGTCTCTGTCAGTTTGCGGGTCAAAAGGGTAAATTGTGCTTAACTCCTGGCCCGCGGAATCAGCAGGATATAAGCAATTTATAGAAATAACAGCTATACCTGAAGAAAAAATAAGAATAAAGTGTTTAAAGAATTTATTAAACATAGGTCATTTATTATCCACGATCGGAACTACTATTTCCATGTGAATGCTGTGCACTGGTTTATTGCCCATAAGAGATATATTTTTAATACCCAGTAAATAGGTTCCGTTTTCGATCTCATTAAGAAATTGGCCAAGGTTATGGTATCCGCCGGTAAACTCAATTTTATTAGTGAGAGTAAAATAATTATTTTCGCCGATCTCAACAGCTGTTTTAGATGTAGAGGAATTCATGTTCGCAATCTCTAAACCCTTTTCTTTTGCTTTTTCAGAAAGGTAAGCCTGAAGAGAAGAAATATCTTGCATCGTTATAACCTTATTTTTAATCTCGGCAACATCATTCTCTATCGCATTTTTTGTGCGGATAAAGTCATCTTTAGAAAAAACATTGCTGTCAATAACCGCTTTCTGCTCTTTAAGCTTCTTCAATTCCTTGCTTATTTTTAAGGATTTCTTAATTTGTTCCGGCGTAACCCAGAACCCAAGAAAAGCAAAAATAATAATAGGAAGTAGGTACTTTATGGTATTTTTATCTAAATTAGAGCTCATCTTTTACCGCATTCTATTCTAAAATCAACCACATCAACGTTATTTACAGTGCTTTTCCGCGAGTTCTCTAAATTTATATAAGGGAAAGACTGGGAAAGGTAATTCCTCGAACTCAGTTCTTTAATAAGCTTATCAACAGATACTAACGGGTCTTCTTTCCACTGAACAACATATCCAAAAATCCCGAGGCGGTTTCCGTCAAACTGGATATTTTGAAGCCATATGTTTTTCGGCACAGAAGATGCAATGTCAGCAAGGATCATAGAAGAAAACCCGCCTGAAGGCACAAGATTTTTATATTGGCCGCGCTCTATCTTAAGCGCTTCAAGATCTTTTTTAAGAACGGCGCCTTCTTTTGCTTGAGGAGTCAAGGTTTTTAGCTTTTTCTCAAGGCTCTTTTGGGTTAATTGGCCAAAAGCATTATAAGCAAAAAGAAGGCAATCGGCACAGATTAAGACAGTCAGCCCTAAAAAAATAAAAGCAATATATTTCTTGAGGATCAATATAATTTTATTGTCCGCGGTTGTGCCGGAGGGAAGAAGGTTAATAGTAATTTTTTTCATATACTAATACCCAGTAGAGTGCATAGAGCTTCTTTGGGAAACGCAATTTGGCCTTTAGCATCAAACCGGCAATTTTCCCAGGGGTCCCATAATTTAAGCTTGATTCCAAGCAGCGGCGATAAAGTTTCCTCAACCCCTCTGATATTTGAAAACCCTCCTGAAATATAGATTTCTTGAATCTGTTCGCCTGTATTCATTTCGAAGTAGTCAAAAGAATTTCTTATTTCGTCTGCCAGCTCAAATAATATTTCTCCCTCAATCTCAGTAAAAGACTTGGGATCATTCAGTTCAATAAGTTTCTTCTCGGCCGTTTCTTTGTCAGTATCCTCGGATTTAGAAAATCTTTCAATAATAGATTTTCCGGAAATCTTTATTTCCCTGCTTAAAAAAGGGATACCTTTTTTAAGCAGGTTAAGAAGTATGGATGAATAGCCTATATCAACGAGAGCGATATTGGTATCCTGATTGTTATTGACGCAGAAGAGATTAATCAGCGCAAGGCCTCCAAGAGTTATACCGGATACGGTTATTTTCTCACGCTCAAATGCATCAATAATGCCGTCGATGAGTTCTTTTCTGGCAACAGCAAGCAGAATCAATAACTCGTCTTTAGAGTAATTTTCGTTTAGAATAAATATATCGTAATACAGCGAATCTGTAGGAAAAGGCACATATTTTGACAATTCATAACCAAATGCTTCGCGCAGTCCGGATTTCTCAATTTTAGGAAATGTTACATAGCGAATGATTGTATCAGGGCCTTTTACTGCAATCTGAACCCTTTTTGATGTTAAATGGTTCTTTTTAAGGAGTTCGATTGCCGATTCTACGTTATTGGTGTTTTTTTCAATATAAATATCTGATATTAAATTTTTTTTAACACAGCAAGCTTTTATTATGCGTGAACCCATGTCAAGGCAGACGAAATCACTGCCGAGGTCGCCAGCACCGTATAATTTATTGATATACCTTGTAAACCGTTTAAATTTCAAAGCAACCCCTTCTTTTATAATTATTAGATTTTATTTACTATTATGATATCTTAACTTTTGTTTATTGTCAATTCATTGTGATGATTATATTATTATTTTACTTTAACCGTAAGATTTTTTAAAATCAGGCCAAAGTATTTAGGGGCGATGCATGCAAGTCTTTAAATTGCTTAAGGAAACGGAGCATTTAAATTTTAGCCCGCGGGAAATCAATTTGCGATAAGAATCATCAGTTAGTTAGGTAGATAATAGGGGTTTTTTTGTTCCCGCCAGGTATCAGGAATATAATTTAATATTCCCGGGTCGCTTATGCTCTGCAGGGCCTCATCGTAATGAACGTCGCCGTTTCCGGCTATGTTTACTGTTTTTGCAATTAAAGATCCGTAAATATCTCCGTTTCCGGTTACCTTAACATCAGCTTCCGGGGCATAAACAGCACCGTAAAAAGCTCCGTTTCCGGTTATTTTAACGCCGTCTCCCGCTCCCGAATAAGTACTGTTTATAATGCATCTTGAAGGTATGTTTGTGTTATTTGCTATGCCGTTTCCTGAGATATCAGCTGTTCCGTCAGTATAAATAGTGAGATTAGAACCCCAAGGTATAATTATTTCCGCTTGGCCGGTAATACTTAAATCACCGGTCAAATAAATCGTAACATCTCCGGATATAGTAACATCAGTTTGTCCGGCTATTGAAAGGCCAGAATATTTATATTGTCCGGAAGTTATTGCAGCATCTGAGTTAATATTACCGCTTGAAACCAAGCTGGTTAAAGCAGAAGGCACTGTTATTTGAGAAATAGGATGATAACAGGTATCACCAGTTTGTCCGCTAACAGTTCCCTGAATACTAACTGTTCCGCCTTCGCCGGTCACGGCATCTCCGTTTACAACAGCCTGCGGCCCAACCGTTATAGCCGGGTCAGTAGCCGCGTTTGTTCCCACATCCCCGTTTGAGCCGGCGCTGCCAGGATTGTATGGCCCGTTGTCTGAATTATAACTGTCGGTTTCGCCGTTACCGCCTAAGGTAACAAAACTATCGCCAAATGCCGCAAAAGAAAAAGAGGAAATTGTTTCTGTGTCAATTGTAAGTTCGATATTCCTCTGTATGGCATCAGGGTCACTGGCATTGGGTATATAGCCTGTGGAAGTTACCGTATGGCTGCCGCCGTTGTTAACCAAAACTATTTCATAGTCGCCGATTCCCGTCATGGTTTCGGTAACTGTTTTATCTGCTCCTGTCCATGTAGAGCGGTCATAGTTAAGGCCCCAGAGAGTTTTCTGGGCGCCTGCCTCGGCTAACCAGAAAGCTTTGGCTGATTTAACATAGCGCTTGGTTAAATTGCTTTCAGATATTGCGCGGGTAAATATGGATGTGCTTAAAACAACGATTACAATTACTACAGCAAGGCTTATGACAAGGGCAATTGCTTTTTTCTTTGCGAACGGCATACATATTTACCTTTTTAAGGATTTAGGCGGTAGGGATTTTCTTGTTCCCGCCATGATGTAACCTGAACCTCGGCATCGATATCTAAAGCCTGGATAGATGCCATGTAATCACTATTGTATGCAATATGAGCATTTCCATTGAGCCTTGCCTCCTGGCCTGCCCATACCCCTCCGTTTACGTTTAAATTGTCACCGCCGCCGTTTATCCTGAAGATTCCTCTTGTGTAAACGACCCCTTCTATCTGGCCGTTTCCGTTTATGGTTGTATCCTGTGTTTCGCCGGGATTTGTTACAACGTCTCCCACAACAATAAACATCCCCCCGATTGTTCCGATATTTCCGTTAAGTTCAAGGTCGCTGGTTACATAGACAATATTGGGTGTTCCGGTTGTGGGGTCATTGGGGTCAATAGGGTTAAGGTACCAAAATGTTGCAGGAAAACTGTCCTGGCCTTTTTTTACATCATCTAAGCGGCCGCTGTCATAAACATTTCCCTGCGCAGTGCTTAAAGCCAGCAGTTGATTAAAATCAAGGCGGGCAAGCGGGCTAGCTGTTGGGTCCTGGGTGGCCGTACCTGAAATATTTTCCGGATGTTCCACGCTTAATTCTTCAGCGTAAAGGACATCGCCCGTGATTTCATAAGAATCTCCGTTAGTGTTAATATCGCCGCCGGAATAGATGCCGTTATCATAGAAATTCGGAGGTATATATTTGCGCATTACGACATTTAGATTTTTCTCAATAACGCCCGAATCTCCATAGGGAATTCTTCCCCGGGCCAGGACAATACGGGAATTTCCGTCAGTTATAACATCGGCCGAGTAAGTGCCCTGGCCCAAAGAAGTCGCCCAGAGATCATTCCCGTTTATATTGTAATAGGCACGCAGTTCTGAAAGCGCCCTGTTTGCGCCTGCCTCAGCAAGCCAGAAGGCTTGAATAGATGCAATATAGCGGCGGGTTAAGTTGCTTTCGGATACACTGCGGTAGTATATCGCTGTACATAATATTACAAGGGCTATTATCAAAAAAACGCTCAATACTAACGCAATCCCTTTTTTAACCATAGTATTTTAAATAAGAGAGTTTCAGGGGGCAAGGCGATAGGGATTTTGCAATTCCCGCCAGGATAAAATCTTCAATGTGCTGTTGGGTTGACCGGCAATATACTCCGGCTTGTAATAAACATCTATTGTGGCACCACCTAAGGTTTTAAGCTCTGCGGCATCGCTTGCAGCAACAACGCTTCCGTAAACATGCATTATCGTGCCTGTTTTTAATTCTATGCTATCTCCGGCACAGTAGATAAGCCCGTGAACTTGAGCTACTCCGTCTACCTCTATTGTACCGCTTTGATTAGCTAAGGCAGGAATACCCCCTTTTGGTGTATTAAGGTTAAAGCTTCCGTTTATTTCCATCTTACCCTCTGAGATTATTGCGCCATTATTTAAAGTAACATTATTTAACTGGACATCGCCTTTAATGTAATAAACACCGTCAGCGAGAATTCCGTTTAAGTTTGCGTTATTATTTAATACAAAATCGGCATTGTTTTTTACTTCATTCCAATCATAGGTAGGAACAGGTATTACTTCTGCTGTTTGAGAAACGTTTCCTTCAACAGTTCCGCTAATACCTAAGTTATTCCCCGTATAAAATACATCAGCATCATAAGCGTTTGGATCAACAGGGTTTACGGAGTCGTCTTCTTTTACAATGCCTGCACCGGCTTGAACTTCAATATCCCCGTTTACGTATATGTTACCGTGTACAGTTACCCCGGTTCTTAACTCAATCAACTTCTGCGCTGCAACCGCGTATTCAAAAGTACCCTGGGGGACACTTTCTATAACCGATTCAACAATTCGAGTCGAAGTTCCCATTGACCCGCCGCAATAAAACCTTAGATGATGCAAGGGGAGGGGATTGCCATATGAGTCAGTAGAATCCGCAACAGCAAAATAAACACCGTTTCCAAAAAGGTCTGCGATGGGATTTCGGTTATTCCAATCTTGAATGATTTGTGCTTTTATCTTTTCTATGCCCGCCTCAGCAACCCAAAATGCTTTTGTTGAGTCTGAGTGGCGCCTGACAAACCTGCTTTCATTGACTCCCTGCGAAAATATAATAATGCTTGCTCCGGCAAGGGCTATTACAACTAAAAGACAAATTATCAGTATTACGCCGCGTTTAGTCATTTCTTAATTTTACAATTTCTGCCAATGAAAAGTTATAGGTTCTGCCCCTTGAGGTTTTTACTGATTCTACAACAATTTTCACAGCATCACCGGTTTTATCGAATGTCAAAACAGAAATATCATTAGCTAAAGTTTTACAAAGATTGCCATCCCAGGTTACAATGCAACTCTGATTTGCTAAATCCCGGTAAATTTTGTTATCAATCCAGAGATAATAATGTATTGTTTTTGAAGTCCCCTCCATGTTAAATGAAATCATGCTGTTTGCCCCGGCCACATTAACATTTTCACCCTGACGTATTTCACGCGACATCCCGTCTAAAGCAAGCCTTGTGCCCTGTTGAAGGTCAAGCAAAGCCATTTCTGTGTGCCATGCGTTGTTGCCGACATTAAAACTCATCATGACACTCATAACAAGAAAGGTAATAATTACCACGCTTACGATTATTTCAACAAAGGACAGGCCTTTTTTATTTGCTTTTGAAGGCATTGGATAAATCAATATACCGGCTAACAATAATTTAAAAGATATTTATACTTATGATTTAGGGTTGAGCAATAAGTGTTTCAATAGCTGTGCTCATGTTTCTGCCGCTGCGTTCCTGCCAGTTAACAGTTACGGTAATATCAAGCAGCGCTGTCCCTGTTACCTCAGTGTCGATTGTTTCACTGTTTAAAGGGCTTAATCCCCGTGATTCTATATCGCTTACGCCTAAATCCCAAACGTTGTTGTTGATGTCAGTTTTAATCTGGCTAAAATTAGTGTTTTTTACCTCTTCCATAATGTATTGCGCATGAGTCATTGCAACAGTAAGCCCCCGGCTTGAAGCATTAAGAAGCGCAGAGGTAATAAAAACTAAGAGCAATGCGCAGAATGAAACTGCAAGAATCACTGCCGCTAAAAGCACTTCCGATAAAGTAAAAGATTTTTTCTTTTGTTTCATCACGCTTTTCTTTATTAAAAATAAACTTTCCATAATAAAAAATAATTAAGGGCAATTTGAAGTGCCAAGTCCGCCGCCAAGGGTAATATTATAATTATGTGACCCTGTATTTCCGCAATTGGCAGGCGTTGCCGAAACAGTGTATGTTGTTGACTGCAGAGTGCAGCTGTAAGTAAAGCCGCTTACAGTGCTGCCGCAGAACGAACGGCTTAAATAAGGAGGGTTTGCCCCTGTAAGGGAGGCCTCAGACGTAGGGTAAATTCCGTTGTTTGCGGTTGCGTAGTTTTCAAGGGCCATTGAAATTATTCTTAAGTTTGCCTGAGCAGCGCTTTCGTTGGCAACTATTTTACCGCGGGTTAAATTCGGCACTGTAATTGCAAAGATTATACCTATAATGACAATAACAAGAATCAATTCTATTACTGTGTAGCCTCTTTTCATAACTACCTCCTTCAATGAGCACGCGGCTTATGGAGCGAATGAAATGAGCGAACATAAGGCGCTGTGCGAATTGAACCCTTAACATTTTCCTAAATAGATTTATTGAAGGAAAATGTCAAGGGTCTCATTTAGGCCACTTTTCATTCTTTCTTACCTTACCAATACCACGCAAAAGAAAATATGTCAATGGTATCCTTTTAGGGAAGTTTCTTAGTTTCCTTTAAGGAGTACCTGTGAAAGATTGATAATCGGTAAAAATAATGCAATAACAATACCGCCTACAATAAAACCGATTATTACGATAAGGACCGGCTCAAGCGTGCTTGCAAGGCCGGCAATTACCGCATCTGTCTGCTCTTCATAAAACTGTGCTATTTTAGAGAGCATAAGCTCGAGTTTTCCGCTGCGTTCACCCACGGCAATCATTTTTACAACCATAGGCGGAAAAATAGGGCTTTCGCTTAGCGGCTTAGACAGAGGCACGCCTTCTTGTATGGTGCGTTTTGCCTTAGCTACAGCCTCTTCGACAATTTTATTTCCGCTGGTTTTTCCTACAATATCCAGAGAGTTGGTTATGCCGACGCCGCTTCTTACAAGAGTTGCAAATGTGCGGGCAAATTTTGCGATACTGACTTTCTTGAAAACATCTCCCACAACAGGAAGCCTCAGGAGAAATTTATGGTAGCGTTTTTTACCTTCAGGGGTGGCGATATATTTCTTAAGGGAAATCACCCCTCCCGCAGCAGCTATAAAAACGATGATAAAATAAGATCGCAATATGTCCGACACCCTGATTAAAAACATTGTCGGCAAAGGTAAAGTTGCCCCTAAACTTTCATAAAGTTCTTTAAATGTGGGGACTATTTTAAGGAGAAGAAAAGTAGTCATGGTAATTGTCATAAATAAAACAATTGCCGGATAAATTAAGCTTGCGATTATCTTCTTCTGAAGAGCGGAGGATTTCTCAAGGTAAACAGAAAGGCGGTCAAGTATCTGCGGTAGATTTCCCGATGTTTCCGCAGCCTCGGCCATGCTTACATATATTTCAGGGAAAATTCTTTGATGTTTTGCAAGGCTTGCGGAAAAAGATGCCCCTTCGCGCAAATCCTTTACTATAGTGCTTAAGATACCTTTAAAGTAAAGATTTTCAACCTGTTGGACTAAAATATCCAGTGCATCAACTACGGTTATTCCGCTTTCTATTAGAGTTGTAAGCTGCCGGGAGAAAACAACCAGGTCGTCTGTTTTAACATGCCCCCTCTTAGAGGTAATTCTTTTTTCTTTTTGCTGTTTTAAGTAAAGAACCGTGTTACCCTGATCATGTAAGTAATGTATTGCTTTTTGCTTATTGTCTGCCTCAAGGGTTCCGGTAGTAAACTTTCCTTCCTGTGTTTTTATCTTGTAGCTAAAAACCGCCATAATTATCCTTAATATTATCCGGCGACCCTAAGCACTTCCTCAAGGCTCGTTGTGCCCTTTAAACACATTTTTAACCCGTCTTCCTTAAGAGATTTGAAATTCTTATGATTCCGCGCGTACTCTATTATTTTACTTTCCTCGGTTCTTTTTACAATCATATCTTTAAGCATATCATCAATTGCGAGAACTTCAAGCAAGGCAGTCCTTCCTTTAAAACCCGTATTGTGGCAGTCTTTACAGCCGCCGGCCTTGTAGATTTTTTCTGTAGTAGTAACAAAAAAACCCATGCGTTTCATCAGTTGGGGATTTATAAAATATTCCTGTTTGCATTCTTCGCATAGCTTTCTCACTAATCTTTGTGCGGTTGAGGCAATTAAGGAAGAAGCAACGAGAAAAGGTTCAACACCCATGTCAACCAGCCTTGTTAAGGCACCAACGGCATTATTGGTATGAAGGGTGGCAAATATCAGTTCCCCGGTCAAGGAAGCTTTGATAGCGATGTCTGCGGTTTCGGCATCCCTTATTTCACCGACCATTATTACGTCAGGCGACTGCCTTAATACACTGCGCAGGCACGAGGCAAAGGTTATGTCTATTTCGGGGTTAACGTGAATTTGTGTTATGCCCTCTATTTGATACTCAACAGGGTCTTCAATAGTTATAATGTTTTTATCCGGTGTATTTATTTTGCTTATTACCGAATAAAGCGTGGTTGATTTGCCGCTGCCTGTGGGGCCTGTTACGAGAATAATTCCAAAGGGCGCGGTAAGAATCTCTTCAAAAAGCTCGAGGGATTCTTTTGAGAATCCCAGCTGGGCTATGCCTTTAGATAAATTTTGTTTGTCTAAAACACGAAGAACAATCTTTTCGCCGAATTTTACAGGAAGAGTCGATACCCTGAAATCAATTTCACGCCCCTGAAACTTTATTTTAAATCTTCCGTCTTGAGGGGTTCTAAACTCTGTAATTTTAAGCGAAGACATGATTTTAATGCGGGCTATGATTGCGTTCTGGTTTATTTTGGGAAGGGAAAGCCCTTGCAGCAGAACCCCGTCAACCCTGTAACGCACTATCAAATCACTTTCTGCAGGTTCAATATGAATATCAGAGCCTCTTTGTTTCAAGGCTTCATATATAATCAGGTCAACGATTCTTACGATAGGAGGGCGTTTACTTTCTTTAAGAATTGAATCTAAGCTGTAGCCTTCCCTGTAGATGTCGCTTTTGACATCAATATCCAATTCTTCCTCTTCATTCAAAGAAGGCGGAGCCAAATCTTCGGAATATAAAATATGCAGTTTTCGGGAGATTTCTTTTTCGTTGGTAAGAACCAAGTCAACCGCCTTGAAAGCGCAGGCTATTTTTATATCGTCAACGGCAATGACATCTAAGGGGTTTGCTGTTGCAAGGGTTAATACATCGCCGATCCTTGAAAGAGGAAGTACTTTATACTTTAAAGCGAGTTCTTTGGGCAGCAGCTCTTTGTTCGCCAGTGATATTTTGTATTTACTGAGGTCGAAATAAGGCAGTTTATATGTTTTTGAAAGTATAAGAAGTATTTCTTCTTCGGTTGTTATATTTTTCTCAATCAGTTTTTCCTTTAATTCATTGAAATTCTTTGAATCAAGAGCGACTTTCTCAACTAAAGACCGGTCTATACCGCTTTTTTCAAGAATACTTTCGATGATTTTTTCTCTCAATGTTCCCATAAAATACCTTTAGTCGTTATCTCTCATCGTATGCCTGAATACTTCCTCCAGTGTTGTTATGCCTTCGATAACTTTTAACAGGCCTTCTTCTCTTAAAGTGCGCATGCCTTTTAAGCGGGCAGCTTTCTTAATAGCATTTTCTTCACAATTGGTATATATAAGCTGGCTTAACTCTGGGTCAAGATGAAGGTATTCTCCCAAGCCTACCCTGCCTTTGTACCCTTGCTTGGTGCAGAGATTGCATCCTTTAGTTTTGTAGAGGGTAGTTTTCGCAGGAAGATGGTTGGCAATTTTTATTTTTTCCTCAACATTATCTATTTCTTTGCAATGGGGGCATATTTTTCTTATCAGGCGTTGAGATAAAACTCCTATAAGAGTGGATGAAAGCAAAAACGGCTCTACCCCCATATTAACTAAGCGAGTCACCGAACCGGGGGCGGTTGTGGTATGGAGGGTAGAAAGCAGAAGATGCCCTGTTAACGCGGCTTTAATGGCTATATCTATGGTGTCAGAGTCCCGTATTTCTCCTATCATGATAACATCAGGATCCTGCCTCAAGATAGAGCGCAATGCAGATGAAAATAAAAGCCCTACCTCATAGTTGACATTTACCTGGTTAATCCCCGCCAGCTGGTATTCTATGGGGTCTTCCACTGTAATTATATTTTTTTCCGGTGTATAGATATGGCGTAAAATAGAATAAAGGCTTGTTGTTTTTCCGCAGCCGGTTGGGCCGCATACAAGAATCATTCCGTGGCTTGATTTGGAGTCTTCCTTAAGCTGTTTGGTAACATCCTCTTGAAATCCTAATTTTTCCAAATCAAGCAGCCCCTGGCTTTCATCGAGAATGCGCACGGCAACCTTTTCTCCCAGTGTAGAAGGCAATATTGATATCCGAAAGTCAACATTTTTATCGAGTAAATTCAGGCGGAATCTTCCTTCTTGGGGCCGGCGGTGCTCAGTTATATTTAAATTTGCCATTACTTTTACGCGCGAAATCACAAATGGGTGCATTTTCCTTGAGAAAGTCTGAGATTCCCTTAAAGTCCCGTCTATGCGCAGGCGGACTCTTGAATTATAAGAAAGAGGCTCGATTAATACATCCGATGCATTTTCCTCAACAGCTTCTTTGAGAATATAGTTTGTTAGTTTTATAACCGGCGCTTCGTCAACCGAGCTCATAATTTCAGAATCCTTAAACATTTCTTTTGAGTCATCTTCTATTACTTCTATGGTTGAGATATCCGAATCTTTTATTATTGCCTCAACGGATTCGGAAATTGTTTTCTTGTAGCGGTTCTCAATAACTTCCTGCATCTGGCTGCGCAGGCTGATAACAGGATTTATCTGATGTTTAGTGATTCTTTCTAAATCATCTATCGCAACAATATTAAGAGGGTCTGCCATGGCTACGGTTAAGACATTTCCAATCTTTCCGATGGGAAGCACCTGATATTTTTCGGCTATTTCACTGGGTATGAGCTTAAGAATATCGGCGGAAATATTTAAATCAGTAACTTTTATAGGAGGAATTGAAAGGTATGTGGAAACCTGTATGAGAAGCTGGCGTTCATCAATTGCGCCCAGAGTAAGTATAGATTCGTTTAAGGAACAGTTATGTTCTTTCTGGTGGTCGATTGCTTTTTGCATCTGCTCAGGGCTTATCAGCCCTTTATCGAGCAGCACCTGGCCGAAATTTTTTCTCAAATCGCTTTTGTCCATTATATGTCTTTGTAATATTTCCGCAGAGTGTTTCTAACGTCTGTTGCCGTACTTACAAATACCTGTATTTCAAGCTTCGTTAAATCTTCAAGGTCTTCAACCGCCTCGGTATTGAGAGGGTTTGCCATAGATACGGTTAGAGTATTGCCGATTTTATCCAGAGGAATTAAACAGTAGTGAGAAGCGACATTTTTTGGTATCAGCTGTAAGATTTCCTGTGTAATTTCATAATTTTCTAAAGGCAAAAATGCAAATCCGTACTGCCGGGCAAGGCACTGGGCAATTGCTTCTTCATTGGCAAATCCCAGTTTAACCAAGGTTTCTCCGATTAAGCCCCCTGCTTTAGATTGTATTTCTAAAGCCTTATCAAGTTGGTCTTTGGTTATTATACCCTTTTCTACGAGTATTTCTCCCAACATTTTATTAGGTTTCTTTCTTGACAGCATATTGCCCCTTACTCATGAAGATTAGAAGTTACATACGAAAATAGTTCTTCGGCATTACTTCCGTTGATAGGATTCGCTCCTACTGCAAAACGAAATTTAATACTTAAATTTTCCTGTATAAAGTATTCATTAAAAGTTTTCTTTATTTTATCTTGAATAGTTTCGCATGCGCGCCTGTTGCGTTCTAAAAGAATGGCTGTGATTTTGTTCTCTTCAAGCCGGGCAGGGACATCGATAGGCCGCAGAGTCTCTTTAAAAACTTTAGCGGTTTTCTTTAAAAGTTTTTCTGTTTCAAGCGCCCCGTGTTTATTTCTAAATTCCTCAAAATTTACGATTTCTCCGAGAAGCAGGCCGCATGGGCGTTGATACATGGCAGCCCTTTTTATTTCTTCATCGAGCCGCATAGTTATATACCTTTTATTGTAAAGGTCGGTAAGCGCATCATAGACTTCGAGGTTTTCTACTGTTTTTGAAAGCCGGTCATGATCCGATATCAGTACGATATTCTTTGAGAAAATATTGATGGAATCCAAGTGTTCTTTAGAGAAAGAGAAACCCTCTAAATTATTACCACCGATAAGGTAGCCTGCGGTATTTTCTCTTAAAATAAGGGGGCTTAAGAAAATATTGTTAAACCCGAGGGTATTAGCGACAAATGCAATAGACGCAGACTTTTTAGCGCTGTCAATAACGGCGATGTTTTTAAAAGAGGACATCTTTGTATATTGCTCATCGCTAAAAAGTGATGCAACAGGCGGAACTTTACCTTCTGAAATTATGGAAAATTTAGAACCGCCATGTTTTTCTTTAAGCATTAAAATAACCGATTCTAAGGAAAGAGCCGCTTTAAGTTTGCTCAAAATGAAATTAAATGTTTTTTCCTTTTCTAATCCCTGCGAAAAAATTTCGTGAGTTTGCATGATCGTCAAAAGAATATTTACTTTTGAAGAAAGGTCCTGGTTGAGCTCCTCGATTTTTCCGCTCATGCGCTGGAGCTCTTCAAAACCTCTCTTAGCCCTTAAAGCAAGGATATTAAATGTTGACTCAAGCCCGGTTGTTTTGTTTTCTTCATACAGGCCTTCGATTATTTTTCCCCCGTCAATTTCACCAATGGCAGATTCTGATTGAATATGTATTTTAACAAGAGATTTGAGAAGAAGGTGAACAATCAAAAGCCACAGGGTAGAAAGAAAGACAAGCGGAATAATAAGGGAAGGGGGAGGATTAAACCTGTCATATATGTGCAGTAATACGACTATTGTTAAAATAATAACAATAAAGAGTACTCTTCTCATGTCTCTCTTAAAGCCGGTTTTTCTTCTTATTATTTCATTATTATGCATTGCGGCCTCCATTTTCTTATAAGAATGGTGTGGGCTTTAAACGCAAACTCTTTTTGAAGCAATTATGAAAATACACATAAAATGATATTATATATATAATAATGCAATATAGAGAATTTTTCAAGGAATACTTATTCGGGAGTTTCCCCATTTTTGAAATCTAAGAAACTCCCGATTATTAATTTTGGGGAATGTCCAAATACTTATTGGGGGGGTAAAATCAAAAAAGCGGGTGATAACGCCCGCTTTTTTGATTTCATGTTTGTTTAAACTCAGAGAATAGCCTTTAGGTCTTTAGATGCCCTGAAAGCTACCTTTTTCTTAGCAGGAATCTGAATGGTTTCCCCGGTTTTGGGGTTTCTTCCTGCTCTGGCTTTTGTCTGTTTTACCTTAAAAGTTCCGAATCCGGAAATTGCGACTTGGTCCTTTTTCTTAAGAGAACCTTTGATCGTATCGAGAATTGTCTCGACCGCCTGCAGAGCTTCTTTCTTGGTGTTGGTGTTTTTTGCCACCGCTTCAACCAATTGAGCCTTATTCATACAAACACCTCCTTCAATGAGGCCATCCCGCCCCTTTTGGAAAAGGGGCGGGATAAGGCCGAATTGAACCCTTGACAATTCAAGCATCAGCTGAATTGTCAAGGGTTACTAACCAATCGTTATTATGCCTAACATTATAACCAAATTATTAAAGATTTGTCAATATTTTCAAGCCTTTTTAATATTCTATATAGCAACTAATTCTTGTCAAGATATTTCTCAAATAAACTTTCTTAAAATTGATACCGAAATATAATATTGAAAGCAAGCGTAATCCGCAGTAATCTATTAGTATGATAATCACCAAGAAGGAAGTTGATTATATAAAATTGCAGCCCGAAAACCACGATTGTAAAATAAATGTCGATTTTGGATTAAAGATTGTTTCTGCAAAAAGAACATCCAGAGAGATTATTTTAAATAACACATTAACCTTTTCTTTGGGCGAAAAGATAAAAGAAAATTTCTGTTATATTATTGACGATGACGGCATTAATCCGGTTGCGTTTTTTTCAGATACAACCAACCGCTTCTATAAATTAACACCGACGCCTGATTGGCCGACTATCTCTATAGGTTCTGTGCCCATGCATAAACTTAAGTCTCCCCGGAAAGATACGCAGAGCAAAATAAAATTCGCAAAGCCGCAAGGAATTGTCCTCGATACATGCATGGGCTTGGGTTATACAGCTATAGGGGCCTCAGAAAAGGCACGCAAAGTTATAACTTTTGAAGCGGACAGCAATGTGGCAGCAATTGCCCGGACGAATCCAATTTCTAAGCCTTTGTTTTCTAAAAATAACATCGAAATCAGGCACGTTGATGTAACGGAGGGCATTGAAAAGTTTGGCAAGAATTATTTTGATTCAATCATTCATGACCCTCCGACATTTAAGCTTTCACCTGATTTATATTCAATTAAGTTTTACGGGCAGCTTCTAAGGGTTTTAAAATCCGGAAAGTATATGTTCCACTACACTCCTTTATATAAGGTAAAACAAGGTTATGATTTTCCTTCCCGGGTAAAAGGTAATTTAAAGAAAGCAGGATTTAAAATTATTTCGTTCTCGCAGGAAGCGTGCGGCTGGCTGTGTAAAAAGTAACCAGCCCTCGACTACGCTCGGGGCTGGCCCTGAGTAATATCGAAGGGCCAGTAACCAGAGGGCAGTTTGAGTTTGACTTATATTTCATAGGGTAGTATTATATTTAGAAAGGGCGTTAAGATGAAATATAAATTTATTATTATCGCCGCTTTAGGCGTTGTGATTTTTTCTTCCTGCAGCAGCCGCAATAAAATATATATCCCCATAATCAGCCGAGAGAAACCCGTTGTATTCGAAACTCCTTTTGGAGAAATAACCCATGGGGCATCTGAAGATGCTGTCAGAGCGGTACTGGGAAACCCGCACGATGTATACTCTCAAAACGAATCGCAAACATGGTATTATCATCTCGCTGACGACAAACATCTTTTTGTTTATTTTACGGCCGGTAAAGTAACCGGAGTAAAGGATAAAAATGAAATTTCAAACCCCTAATTTTAAAAAACATGATTAGACAAATTAACCCTAAATATAAAAGGGCTTTTTTTACTATTATCGGTATGGTTTTTACTCTAATAATATTATCTTATCTTACCTATCTATTGGTTAATACTTATCTTAAACCACCCAGCCTTTCCGAGGGCCAAGGTTCTTTATCCGGTCAAAATATAAACGCATCCAGTTACAGGTCAATTGCCAACGAAACAAAAAATAAAGTTGAGGAGATTCAGAAAGAGCACTGGTCGGAAATCGAAAAACAGCTCGATGGCAATTGGTAGTCACAAAATACCCTTAGTCAGAAATGTCATATTTTTTAAATAACCGTGTGATTTTAATAGTTCTTGTTCTTGTGGTTTTTGTTATTGTCGGGGCTGTGATGCTAAATATTTTCGTATCATCGTTTTCCAGAATTGACAGAGAATCTGCTGAGGGTAGGCCGCAAAAGCCTAAGTCATTTTTTAGTAAAATATTTGGAAGGGGCGCTTCTGATAAATCAAAAGAAAACATTTATAATGAGGCGGCAAACGACAAAAAAATAGAATAATGAACCCGTTTTTCTTAAGCAATTTATACACAAAGGCAACAGCTGCGGCTATCCGGGAGGATGCAATAATATGAGCCCTTTTATCAAGGAACTTTTAATTACGATTAAAGGGCTGCCTGCGAAAATATATATAAAACTCTGGTATGGCCGGCCTAAAAACATACGCCGGCCGGCCGGCGCTGCCTTTGTGGCGGCATATAGTTTGTCAGTGGTTGAGAAGTTTGTCAGACCATGAAAGGAGAGCTTCCATATAATTTCTTTTCATAGAAGTATTTGAAATTATAGCTTCGGACTTTTTTACAAGGCGCAAAATCTCTCTTTTAGTGAATTCCAGGGATCCTGTTTCGGTTATTATTTTGCGCATTCGGCAGAGGTCTTTTTTCGACACTGTTTTTCTGGATAATATATTGTGTATGGTTTTTCTAACCTTATTGCCGGAGTTTGAATAGGCATGCCAGATGAGAAGTGTTTTTTTAGCTTCCTGAAGGTCGGTCAAAGTAGATTTGCCTGTTTTCTTTTCGTCGCCGAATATGCCCAAAAGGTCATCTTTTATTTGAAAAGCTCTGCCTAAACAAATACCGTAGCTGTAAAGATTGTCTGTTTGGTTTTGCGGGGCGCCTGCAAGAATAGCCCCGGTTGCAAGAGGAGTGGCAAATGTATAAGATGCTGTTTTATAGTCATACACTTTGTAGATATCTTTAAGCCGTATATCGCGAATATCTTTTAATCCGCCAAGCAATTCTATGAATTCTCCCGCTCCCGTATTTACGGCCGCGGCGATGAATTTTTTAAGTGCCTTTTCTTTATAGCGCATGCCTACTTTTATTGAGAGAAAAGCGTCGATTGCCATTGCATACATTATGTCACCGGCGACTATAGCTAAATCCTGCCCGGAGAATTTTATGCCGCGGTAACGCGATATGTGTTTGTTAAAAAGCGTATGAAGCGAAGGTTTGCCCCTGCGGGTATCTGATTTATCGATTATGTCATCATGAACAAGCATGAAATCATGGAGAAGTTCAATCGATAAGGCACTTCTTATTAAGCCCGGTGCGGCTTTCGCAGCGTATCCTAAATATCCTATAGCAAAGAGGATAGGGCGGATACGTTTTCCGTCTCTTAACACAAAATCCTTAATGCTTTTTGACAGAAGCGGTGATATATTATTAAGCGAATAGCGGGTTTGTATATCATGGATAAAACTGGGCAATTCTTTATCAATTCTGCTCTTTAAACTTTTAAACATGAGAGTATAATAGCATATGGCCGGCGGCAGGGCAAATATTAAAATGTTACTAAAGGTTATTAGATGTTATTAGAGGTTACTAAAGGTTGCATTAAACGGTAACCTATCGTAACCTTTAATAACCTTTTGTAACATATAGTAACCTTAAGGTATGGCTAAAATCGGAATATATATGAGGGCGTTGAGGGTACTTTTTTTAAGCGCCAGCATTCTGCCGTTTATTGCCGGTTCGCTCATTGAAAAAAGCATTTTTAGCCTTTTATTATTTATTATCGGGTTATTCGCGGTTGCCGCAACTCATTTAGGCGCTAATCTTTTAAACGATTATGCTGATTCTAAATCAGGCGTTGACGCAAAAGATAAGACTTTTTATGGTTTTTTCGGAGGGTCAAAATTAATTCAGGAAGGAGTTTTGCCGCAGAGATTTTATTTAAATTCTTCGGTTTTGTTTTTTATTATCGGAATAATTTCTGTTTTAACCCTTTCAATTATAATTAACAGCAAAGCAATTCTTTTGTATTACCTTATTATCATCATTCTTGGTTTTTCATATTCGCACAAGCCGCCTCAGTTGTCATATCGAAAACTCGGTGAAGCAGTTATTTTCGTTCTTTTCGGGCCAGCTCTTGTTATGGGAGGTTATTTTATTCAGACACAAATATTCCCTACTTTTAAAGGTTTTCTTTTGTCTCTGCCTTTTGGTTTTTTAACAACCGCTATTTTGTTTTCAAATGAAATACCCGATTTTAACGAAGACAGACAGTACTCTAAACTTACCTGGGTGAGTTTGGCCGGAGGCAAGAATTCTTATATATTATACGGGTTACTTGTGTTTTTAAGTTTATTTTCCGTTGTAATTAACATAGTTTACGGAACTTTAAGTTTTTTATCTTTATCGGTTTTCATATGTATAATACCTTTAATTAAATCGTTAAAAATAATAAAGAATTCTTACAGCGATAAAATAAAGTTAACAGAATCTTCCAAAATAACCATTGCCGTTCATGCAGCGGTAAGTATTATCATAATAGCCGATTTTCTTATATGAAAAAAGTAGTAATCATAGGTGCGGGATTCTCCGGTATAACTGCCGCAAAAGCCCTTTCTAAATCCAGGAAAGATTTGGCTGTAACACTTATTGATAAAAAACGTACTTTCGATTTTTTGCCCCTTATACCGGATGTTATCTCAGAAAGAGTCAATGCCGATTTCTTAACTTACCGGTTAGACACTTTTTCAAAAACAATAGGGGTAAATTTTATAAACGCCAACGTTTTAAATGTGGATACGGCAAAAAACTTAATACAAACAGCCAATAAAGAAATATCTTATGATTATCTTATCCTAACAAGCGGCACTCAAACTAATTTCTACGGCCAAAGTCACATTAAAAGGCACGCATACGCCTTGGATACAGCTAGTTCATCTGTAAGGATTTTGGGAACTCTTAAGCGGAATAAACACGAGGCCTTTATTGTTGCCGGAGGAGGCTATACAGGCATTGAAGTTGCAACAAACTTAAAAAGATTTTTTATAAAACATAAGCAGGATAAACAGGTTGTTATTGTAGAGAGAGACCCGCAGTTATTGGGGCCGCTTCCTCAATGGATTAAGGAATACGTGGGGGCCAATCTTAAGAAACTTTCTATCGAAACAATGCAAAATACCGTAGTTAAGGACATAGATACCGAGAGGGTTATTTTGTCGAACTCAAAAATATTTAAAAAAACCATGCTTATCTGGACTGCCGGTATAAAAACTTCTGATTTCATCCACCAGCTGCCCGTAGGTAAAAACAGTCAGGGCAGAATAGCCGTAGATAAGTTTTTGCAGTTTTCTGATAATTGTTTTGCCTGCGGCGATTGTGCAATGTTTACCAAGAAAGATACCCCGCTTAGAATGGCGGTTCAATTTGCAATTGCGCAAGGCGGCCATGCCGCTTCCAATATTATGCGCTCAATCCGCAACACACCTTTATCTGCCTATAAACCAGTGGATTTAGGATACATTGTTCCCATGGCTAACAACAGGGCCTGCGGAGTAGCAGGAGGCATTCCTGTTAAGGGTAAGGCCGCTATAATGCTACACTATTTATTAAGCCTTTACCGGGCGGTTGGTTATTCTAATAAATCGGGAATTCTAAGGAATCTGTTTTTCGGTGCAAAAATTAATTACTGATATTCTTAATTTAATCTTATAAAAAGAATGGGGGCACTTAAAAGTGCCCCCGAGGAAGTTTTGCGAGGATTAAGAAGGCGGGCTTCGCAGCAATAAAACATATGCTAGTGGCCGCTTATGGCTAAAAGAACTAAAAATAACAATATGAATAAAGAAGGCAACATATTCATGCTTCTAAAATTTTGTTGATATGGGAGAAGGGATTAGTTTCATTGCCCAAAGGAGGCGGCCTTGGAACAATGAAACATAATCCCTGCCGCTTTCGTTAGAATAAGTTTTTTTATGCGGGCTAACTCTCATATCTATTTTCATTGTACTTATGCTTAATCAGGTAATCAATAGAAAAATGGGCAAATTATGAAAACGCTTTCATTATGAGATTATTATACGGCCTGTTTAGGTTATTCGTTTATTACTTGATTTTTAGGTTTATTTTAAAATCTATTTTCCTGCTTGTAGGGCTTTATTTAAGCAAGTCAAAAAGGCCGGGCAGAAAAAACTTTGATAAGAATGCTCACAAAGAACCAACCAAAAGCCCATACGATAACAAGAAAATAATCGACGCCGAATTCGAAGAAATACACGAATAGGCACGAATTGCTACGCAAAATTAATTCATAAAAATAATTTGACGGAATTCAAATGGCAAAAATCATTCTATGACCATATCATTCGTGAGGATGAATCATTATATAAAATCCGCGATTATATAAAAAACAATCCTTTGACATGGGAAGAAGACAGTGAAAACAAGAAAATAAATAAAATAGAGTCAGCCCTCGAGGATAGACACTGATTGGTAATTGCGTGCAAAAAAATAAAATTTTCTTGCCTTAACCGGACTCTATGTTATAATTTCCTTCGATATTATTTTGCAAATATAAATATTTTAACGGACAAGGCAGGCCTTGTTCCTACAGGATTATCAATTAAATCCGTTCTCTGATTTTCATCCATAAATTATCCAATGGCGAGGTAGCTCAGATGGTAGAGCGAGGGACTGAAAATCCCTGCGTCAGGGGTTCAATTCCCTTCCTCGCCATGTTTTTTCGCAGTGCACAGCGAGGGGCCTTCGTCGCTTCGCTCCTCAGGATTAATTCGACTAAACCCTTTTGCTTCGCCTTCGGCTTGCAAAAGGGTAAGTCTCATTGAATTCCCTTCCTCGCCACTTCTATTTTTAGAGGGTTTTAAACAACCCTCTTTTTTATTAGCAATAAGCGTAATCACCCCTAATCTATCTACCGGCATATTTCTTCCTAAATGTCCAATACGAAAAATCTAAAATAATTGAAAGAATTACGCCTCCTTATCCGTCAATATTATAAGGGGGGATTTACATTATATTGGATGGTTATGACAATATAAATATCTGTAGGGACAGGTCGAGACCTGTCCGTTACCATAATACAAAATAGAAAATGCCGGAATTAATAAAAAGAAAACCAATCCGATTAAAAAATCATGATTATTCATTAAATGGTTATTATTTCATAACCATTTGTTCAAAAGATCGGCAAAACGTATTCGGTGAAATTATAAATGATAAAAAATCTGTAGGGGCCAACGGCTGTTGGCCCGATAATAATGTAAAAATAAAATTAAATCCATTTGGTCTAATCGTCGATGAAGAATTGAAAAATACCGGAAATATTCGAAATGAAATAAAATTGGACCGATACATTATCATGCCAAACCATTTACATTGTATAATTATAATTCAACGTAATTTAACGGGCGGACGGCCGTCCGCCCCTACATATAATATTAATCAAAAACATACATTGTCATCTTTTGTATCCGGTTTTAAATCCATTGTGACAAAACGGATTAATATTTTGCGTAATACACCCAGAAAACCTGTTTGGCAACGGTATTTTTATGACCATATAATCAGAAACGACAAATCATTAGGTCAAATCCGCCAATATATCATAAATAACCCCTCCACTTGGGCAGAAGATAAAGAAAACCTTATGCCTTTCCGATAGAGGCATGGATATAATTAATGATTTTTGACAGCTTGATAATTTTCTTGTAAGAGTTTGCTTATATGCTATAATCTGAAACAGTTTGCGATAGGTGCCGGAGAATATGGACCTGCCGCACTTTAACGCAGATAAAATTTTATACAGTGAGGTGATTTAGAGCCGGATTGGTTTTGAAATGATTTATCAAACCAATACCTAAAGGCTCTTTGAACAATGAAGAAAACTATTCTTTTATCAGTATTTCTGCTTGTGTTTTCCTGCCATAATGCATCTGCCCTGTTTCGGAAAATCAGCGGTTTAGATGACGCGCGTATAAAAAGAGTGGTTTTATCACCGCTTAACCCTAAAGTCATTTACGCTGCATCGGACAACTCTCTTTATCTAAGTAAGGATAAGGGAGATACTTTTATTAAAAAGTATGTATTTAAGGATGAAGATGTCCAACATATGTTTTTTGATCGTTACTCTGCCGATATTCTTTATCTTGCCACAACAAGGCACCTTTACAAAATTACAGATAACACTAAAGAGAAACTTTTCTCCGCTAGCGATGACACGATTATTTTAACTGCTGCCCAGCACAGAGGTTCTCTTTTGCTGGGGACAGCTAACGGGCTGATACGCACAGGCTTAGATATTTTAGCATGGCAGAGCCTAAAATCGCTCGCAGACGTATCTGTTACGGCCATAACAGGAAAAGAAAACAGCCTTTATCTTGCGACCGCAAAAGGGGCATATATTATGGATGAAAACGGCTCTTTTAAACGAATGTTTATCATCCGCCAAGACGAAGAAGAAGAAACCGCAGGCCTTAGGGCAACAGCTATAAGCGCTGATATTTTTAAGCCGCACAGGGTATGGCTGGGGACAAGCAAGGGCTTGTTCTTTCTTGATGAGAATTCAGGAAGCTTTCGCAAAGCTCAGATAGAGGGTATGGATAATGTTACGGTTAACAGTATTGCCCAGACGGAATTAGAGGCAAACACGCTTTACGCCGCCTGTGAAGAGGGGCTTTTCAAAGTAAACACAACCAATAACACGGCTTCGCATATTTTTGAAGGCATTGAAAGCGCCGAGATTTCCTGGGTTGAATTTTCAAAATCAGGAGAGATTTATCTTGCGACCCCGAGAGGCTTATTTGAGAACAGCTATTTTAATTATAACCCGGAATCTAACCTCGAGGATAAGCTGTTTATGGATGAGCCTTCGATAGAAGAAGTTCATAAAATGGCGCTTGATTATAACCAGGTCAGCCCCGATAAAATACGCGCATGGAGAAACGGCCTTAAATTCAGAGCGCTGCTTCCCGATTTTAATCTTGATTATGACAAGACAGTTACCTATGACAGCGGAGCTGACAGGTATTACGTGGGCCCGCGTGATTGGGGAATTAGTTTTAAGTGGAATTTAGGCGATATATTGTGGAATTCTTACGAGGATGACATTGATACAAGGGCACGCCTTAATACTCAACTGCGCATAGACATACTGGAGGATATTAACAGGATTTATTTTGAGCGCCTGCGGGTAAAACAGGAAATTGCTTCCCTCGGTTCTTTGGAAAAAGACATATTTAAGCGGCAGTTAAGGCTAAGGGAGCTTACCGCCGCTTTAGACCTATATACCGGAGGGCGTTTCTCAAAAAAATGTAAGACATCCCCCTAATAAGAAATACCATGGGGATGTCTTGATTACATAGATTAGAGAATAGATTACAGTGATTAAAGAGAGAGATCCTTTAACTGAAAAAATAATTGCATGCGCTTATAAAGTACATAGTAAACTAGGCCCTGGATTTAATGAAAATATATACCATAACGCTTTAAAAATAGCCTTGATGGTTTAATCTCTGTAATCTATTAATAATCGTTGTAATCAGGTATAATCCAGATATTACTTGTGAAGATTATACCAGGAGTTTAATGGGCAAAGATAAACCCGTTGTTCTTATTATGTGCGGAGGGAAATCACAGAGGTTGTGGCCTCTTTCTGAAAATAAAAGCAAGAATTTCCTGGATGTTTTGGGTTTTTCTCCTTTAGAATATACAATAAAGAGATTTTTGAAGATTACGCCATGCAAAAATATATTTCTTGTCGCAAACCGTAAAGAAGCCAAACACCTAAAAAGCCTTAATATAATAAAAAGAGAAAATATTTTCTTTGAGCCTCAAAGTAGAAATACAGCGGCCGCAGTTTGCCTTTCACTTTGTTATCTAAAGAGCTATTTTCATCCCCGCAAGCCGATTGTAATAACGCCTGTTGACCACCTGATAACAAAAGAGGATAAATTTTACAATGGCCTTAACGTTTCCCTGGCCGCGGCAGCTAAAGGTTATTTGTGTACCCTGGGTATAAAGCCAAAAGACCCGAGCTCTGATTTCGGTTATATACAATCGGGTAAACGCATAAGCAAAAATGTTTATTATGTTAAGCGGTTCATTGAAAAACCTTCTCTGCCAGTTGCTAGAAAACTAATTAAAAAAGGCGGTGTTTTTTACAACAGCGGCATGTTCATAGCTTCTTTAGATACTCTTAAACAGGAGTATAAAACATATTATCCTTACTATAATGATTTTGCCCAAGCAGTAAAGGCTAAGAGCATCGAAGGATTATATAAGAGGCTTCCCAGCAGCCCTTTCGATAAAACAATTATGGAGCATACAAAAAAATCAGCCTTAGTAAAAGGTGATTTTTCCTGGTGTGATTTCGGAACATGGCCTGCTATATGGCAGGCTTTGGCCAAAGATAAAAACGGCAATGCAAAGAAAGGCAGAGCCTATTTTGATAAAAGCTCAAACAGCTTTATCTATCTTGAACAAGAAAAAAAGAGCATTTTAGCTTTAGGGTTAAAGAATATCTTTTTTATTGATACGGGCCGTTATGCACTTATCGCCCACCGTTCATTTTTAGATAATATTAAAACAGCTTTGAAAGAATTCCGCAGGCATGGTTTCCCAAAATAATTGTTTGTCTAACCTTTTTATTGCATTAAAATAAAGATAAGTATATTATATAAAGTAAAAGGAGATTTTTTAGACAGTACGGTTAAGATATTAAGGAGGAGAATATGTGTCAAATTAAGAGAATTCAAGGTGTTTCTTTAAAATTATCATCCTTATGTTTAGCGTTATTGTTTTTTACCGGCTCATCAGCCCTTGCCCAATACTCAGAAGATCAGGGTTACTACGATAACCATGGTTATTCTTACAGCGGTTTATTAGAGGATAATGCCAAACTATTAGCGGATATGGTTGCCATAAAAAGAGAAATTCTTTCTCTCACCAAAGCTAAAAGCGATTTAGAGAACGAACTTGCCGCTTTGCGCCAAGAAAACTCAAATTCAAAGTCACAGCTCTCCTTGCGCATAGAGGGGTTGTTAAAAGAAAGAAATGCTCTCGCAGAGGTTTTATCCCAGACCAAAGATTCAAATCAAAACTTAGCAGTTAAGCTTATAGATTTACAAAAAGTTGCAACTGAATTCAGAAAAGAGAATCAATTTCTTCAGGATCAGCTTGCCGATTTCACAAATAACAACGCCAAATCCCAGGCTCAACTAAATAGTGAAGCCGAAAGTTTGTTAGAGAAAAACATCGCGCTGAAAGAAGACCTTGATAAAGCCAACAAAACAAAAGCTTCCTTAGAACAGAATATTTCTTCCTTAAACGACAGTTACGCAAGCTCAAAGACAGAGCTTAACAAACGCATAGAAAGCCTTGATGAACAAAACAGCGCCTTAACAAAGCAATTATCCCAGGCTAATGATTCAAACCAAAGCCTGAGCGCTCAGTTAACAGAGCTTAAAAATACAGCAGCCGCCCTTAAAAATGATAACCAGAATTTCCAGGATCAGCTTGCTTATTTAGTCAACGAC
>JBDRDJ010000006.1:0-2096 GCA_043820815.1 Candidatus Omnitrophota bacterium | reverse complement strand
GTATTTTTGGTGCAGGAGTTCTTAGAAAAAGAAAAAATTGAGGGACGTTCTTAACTTATTAGCTTATCACCAGCTTTTCTATCCTTATTAAAAATTTCATAAACTCATACTTCACAGTATCAAAATGTCACGCAGACGTGTTGTACTATTGTAGTTCGAATTTTCAATTTTCGATGCCTGAACCCTTGGTAGCTAAAACCCTTTGCCCAAAGTTAATCCTTATGATATTATTATGCCATGAAGAGAAAATTTAAGACAGTAGTGATAATGGCTTTCTTAATGGCGATTACAGGATATGTGTTTGCTCTTGAGGGGCCGGATGATATAGTGGATAAATATTTAATGGCATACAAATCCAAGGATTACAAGACTGCTTATGGATATTTAACATCGGACAGCAAAAAAGATAAAAGTGAAGCTGATTTCATAGAAGAGAATACAAAATCCTCCCTCGTTACATATAAAATAGAAGATTCCAAAATAGAGAAAGATAAGGCGGAGGTGCACGTTACGCTTATCTCGCTCGATATGAAACAGGTTTTCGAGAAAGCAATAAGATCCCTACCGCAAGAGATTTGGGTAGGTGTTGTTTTCGGCAAAATATCGGATGAAGCGATGGAGAATATTTTGAAACTTTCAATTGAAAAAGAGCTGGAAACCTATCTAAATGAAGGCAAAAAAGAAATAATTGACCTGGTCAGGGAAAATGACGGGTGGAAGATAGTCCTAATGACTCATAAATAAATGTTACCGAAGCTTCGTTGACTTTTAGTAGTAGTAACTTTCTATTTTTGGGCGACTTTTTCTCTTTGTGAATAACTCTTGTATTGTGGATAATTCATCGTTTTAGATAATCGAATATTCGTTTCATTTTCGCTTCAATCGCCTTCCGCAACCGGAAAGGGTTTAATGTATCAAATTGTTCTTTGAGAGACCACTTGACCGATGCCTTAACATACTTCGATTCTAGAACCCTCTCGTAGGGTGTCTTAGGCTTATCATAGCGCTTGAACACCTTTGAAGCAATAACTTTCTTCTCAATGAGCTTTGTGGATGGCTGGAAGAAGTTATGATACAGCCTCCATTCAGTCCTGTAAAGATCATTCATCATGTCAACGATCTTTCTTTTATCGAGTCTATGATAACCGAACCATTGCCGGACATGAGTCCAGTTCTTCTGCTCGATATGGGCGTTATCGTCCTTATGGTAAGGCCTGGAGCGCGTAAATTGAACAGGCTTTACCCTATCAGCAAAGTGCCGTAAAAGATGGTGATTTAAGAACTCGCTTCCGTTATCGGAGTCAAAGCCAAGTACAGGGAAGGGCATATGCGATTCAATGTCTTTAAGAGCGGCCAATACACCGATCTCACCCTTACCCCATACAGCTCTTTGTTCGGTCCAGCCTGTGGCTATATCGACGAGGTCTACGGTATTCGCGTAATCACCTTCGACGGATCCCCCGCAATGCGCGACTGTGTCTGCCTCCACGAATCCCGGACGCGATTCATCCCATTGGTTGGTCTTAATCGGTATCTGTTTACGAAGAAGAGTTCCGGGTTTTGTGGTGCACCGGCCTCTTAATCTATATTTTGCCCTTAGGGGCTTAAGTATTCTATCGATAGTGGGCGGAGATATTCTATACATGGCTTTAACGACATCGAGTGATAACGCGCCGTATTCTTTTGCGTACCCCGGCATCCATAGCGGTATTATTACTTTAAGACGCTTTGAACAGGGTAGATTCGCTGCAAGCCATATGCGTTTTAACGGCTCTGTAATGGATGGCTTATTGTACTTTGAAGGCGCTCCGCGCCTCTTGGGCTTTGGCCTTGTAAAGCGTTTGAAGTTATTGAGTAATCTTATGCCGTGTTTACGATGATAGCCGCAGGTAGCGCAGAATTCGTTCAGTACCAGCGTTTTTTCTTTTTTATCGGCTCTTTTATAGCGTAAAAAGATGCTCTCAAGACATTCCATTCGTGCTCCGGGACTCATAATATAACCCCCTTTCGAGGGTTATATTATTCGGTAACATTAGTTATGAGTCAACGAAGCATTTTGGATTCTGTTTGGGTAACATTTAATGTGAGTCAATTCG
>JBDRDJ010000005.1:0-238353 GCA_043820815.1 Candidatus Omnitrophota bacterium | reverse complement strand
CCGCCCCTACATATAATATTAATCGAAAACATACATTATCATCATTTGTTTCCGGTTTTAAATCTATTGTAACAAAACGGGTTAATATTTTGCTTAATACACCCAGGAAACCCGTTTGGCAGTGTTCATTCTATGACCATATAATCCGAAATGATAGGTCATTGAACGCGATACGGGAATATATATCCAATAACCCTGTTAATTGGCAACTGGATATTGATAATTTAATTAATTTATAACAACTTCATCCAGCGGATGGTTCGACGCGCCCTTCGGGCTTGCTCACCACCGCTCATTTTATTGTTATCTTTAAAAAATATAAATAAAATAAAATAATTCTTTTTAGACAGGATAGATTGTTCACAGAAGAGATAAGAAGACAGCCTCTTCATCCAGCCGGCCTAACTCCGCATTTTGTACCCTGACTGATGAAACCGTTTACAGAAAAACCCCCTGATTGCGTAGTTTTTATATAAGTAATATGTTAACTTTAAAGTGTGGTTTTAAATACTGGCATTTTTTGCTTAAAAAGGGGGAAAGTGATGAAAAAGAGGAAAAAAACATTAATTATACTGGTTTTTCTGTGTTTCGTTAACTTTATGGGTTATTGTGAATATGCCGATCTTGTAGGCAAGAGAGTCCAGCTCAACGGGCCATTTTGCTGGGATACTCTGGGTGTGGCTTTTGATGAGCATACCCATGATATTTTGGCTCAAACTTTAAGCTTTGAAGATGAAATTTCCTACCGAAGGGTTATCTATAAATCATCATACGCATATGAAACTCTGCGTACAAAAAAGAACACAAAAGCTATTGTGCTTGATGTAGATTACGCGAAGAGATGCGCGAAGGTTTCTCTTTTTGAAGGCATAGACAGAGGCATAACAGGCTGGATTCCTCTGGAATGGTTAGATGGTAACGAGGAGCGCCCTGTAATGAGCGATTACCTGAATTTTTATTAACCCTAATTAGTCTTACCATTTTATCTCGATTCCCATCCAATGGGGAATGTCCATAATCTCAGTAATCTTTCCCCAATCTCAGTAATCAATCGGGAGTTTCTTAGATTTCAAGAATGGGGAAACTCCCGTCTAATTAACCGTTGACCTTTTCAAAAACAGGCAGTATTATTAATATAAAAGCAGGAGCCGCCTTGAAGGCCTTATTAAGATATATTCTTTGTGGTTTAATTTTAATATGTTTTTATTCAGGAGGAGTTATGCCACAGGATAAATACACACCGGAAGAAAAGCAATTTATGTTAAGCCTTGCCCGCGATACCTTAGAATCATATATAAGATACAATAAAATTCCAAAAATTGACCTTGATAAGTTAAGCGACAGCCTTAAATCTCCCGGGCCGTGTTTTGTTACCCTGAATAAAAAGAATTACGGCCTAAGAGGCTGTATAGGAATGTTTAGCTTTGATACGCCCCTGTATAAGAATATAATAAGCAGAACAATTGCCGCAGCAACCCAGGATTATCGTTTTCCTGTTGTCAGGGCAGAGGAGCTTAAGGATATAAAGGTTGAAGTCAGCATACTTACAGAACCACAACCTTTACAATTTAAAGATCCCGATGATTTATTAAATAATCTGCAAGTTTTTGTTGACGGCGTAATTTTGTATACTTCTTATGGTTCATCTACTTATCTTCCTCAGGTTTGGGAGCAGCTGCCTGACAAAGAACAGTTCTTGACGCATTTGTGCCAGAAGCACGGCGCGCCCGGTGATTTCTGGAAAACAAATTATAAACAGCTAAGAGTGGAAACTTATCAGGCAATTCACTTTGAAGAAGAAACATACGGAAATAAAACGCAAGGCCAGTAGAGCATTAAATTAATCTTGACAGAATGATACTATTATGGTATCCTTTAATTAAACAAATGGAGGTGTAGTATGTCAGTATCAATTAAATACATGCTGCAGCCGGTTCGTCATTGCACAGAGGGCTGCAGTAAAATGTCCCGGGCAAGACGTTAAACTGTCCGTTAACAAGAATGGGGTGGATAAGTTTCCAAAGCTTTGCCACCCCGTTTTTTTATTCTTTTTGGCACAATACCTCTGCGGCCTTTTGAAGGGAGGTTAATTTTATAAAGAATGTATTAGGCGTCTAATTTTTGCATTAGCAGGAATATTAAAAAGGGGAAAGCCATGAATATAATCAATGCCGATAAATCTGCGGCAGCCATACGTCTTAAAGAAGCAACCCTGTGTATCGCCATCTCGGTTATATTTCCTTTCGCGGTGCATATTATGCCCTGGTATTCAGATATTCCTCTCGGTGCTTACCTTGTGCCTATGTTTTACGCTCCCGTAATCGCTTTGATTATGTTTAACCGCAATACAGCGCTGATTACAAGTATTTTTTCGCCATTGATTAATTGGATTATAACAGGACATCCGGTTCTTGAGAATGTAAGCGTTATAACTCTCCAGCTCGTCATGTTTACCTTTATTTTATCTTTTTTACTTAATAAGAAAATTCGCAGTTGGGCGGCGCCTATCAGTTATTTGATTGTTGTTTTTATTTTAGCGATATTTTTTAATTTACCGGTTAAATCTCAATTCTTCGCCAAGGCAGCTGAATTCATTACAGTTAAATTAAGGGTTTCTTTTACGGGGATTGTTGTTTTATCTTTACTTAATGGCTATTTATCTAAGCTAAGAGGAAAGTTTTAAGTGAAAGAAATATCTTTTCAAACAATTATTAATGCTATTGATTCATTTGAACTGCCGGATTTTAACTATGTTGTCGGCATCGCAGAAGGGGGTACTGTTGTTTCGGCCCTACTGGCCCGGAAATTAAAATGCGATATGTCCATTGTTAAATTTAATTATAGAGATGAGCAAAATTGCCCTAAAACCGAATACCCGGTTTTGTCGGGCCGGGTAAATTTTCCTGCGGATTGCAGCCGGATTCTTTTAGCCGATGACGTTTCTGTTTCAGGGAAAACTTTAAAAGCCGCAAGGGGTTTATTCAGCAGCTTTCAAGTTTTCACTTTTGTCTTATGCGGCAAAGCTGATTATGTACTTTTCCCCGGCATAAAGGAATGTGTAAAATGGCCATGGAAAATATTAAATGACCATAAAGCCCAGGGAGTATTATGAAAAGCAAAGTGTACTTTTCGGAAATTAAAGACGGTAAAAATGCTCAAGAAATGCTTTCGGGCTTAAAGCGGTTGATAGAACCAAGCAGTGTATTCGACTGCCTTAAAAAAGATGATAAGGCGGCGGTTAAAATGCATTTTGGTGAAGTTGGCAATACCGGTTACATTAAACCCGCCTTTGTAAGGGCCGTAACCGATGCCCTGAGCCTAAAAGGCGCAAAGCCGTTTCTTTCCGACACGAATACTTTATATAAAGGAAGGCGGACAAATTCTAAAGATCACCTTGCGCTTGCCAGAGAGCACGGATTCCTGCCGGAAAGCACAGGTGCAAATTTAATTATTCCCGAAGACAGCCAGCCGGGTATGGTTACTGATATCAAAATTAATCAAAAATTAATCAAAACGGCAAAAATATCCTCAGTTTTTATCAATGCCGATGCTTTAATAGTTCTTAGCCATTTCAAGGGCCATATAATGACATCTTTCGGGGGCGCTTTAAAAAATGTCGGCATGGGCTGTGCAGCACGCCAGGGCAAGCTCGCCCAGCATTGCGATGTTTCTCCGGTAATTTTAAAGGATAAATGTATTGCGTGCGGGGCCTGTGTTTCAGTGTGCCAGCCAAGGGCCATTTATATACCTGAAAAGGCTGCGGTTATAGACGCAGGCCTTTGCGTTGGTTGTGCCAGTTGTATTGCTGCATGTCCTTTTGGCGCCGTTGAAATAGACTGGGGTCAGGGTGCGGCAACTATGTCTGATAAGATGATCGAATATGCAAAGGCAGTGCTTGACAGGAAAAAGGGAAAAGCAGCTTTTGTAAATTTTGTTATAAA
This sequence comes from Candidatus Omnitrophota bacterium, assembly GCA_043820815.1. Lineage (GTDB taxonomy): Bacteria > Omnitrophota > Gorgyraeia > Duberdicusellales > 4484-171 > JBDRDJ01. Next base: position 234,412 of record JBDRDJ010000005.1, on the reverse strand, counting down.
AATCACTAAAGAATGCGATTGTCTTGCAAAAGATGATCCCGGGATTGCCCCTGATATTGGGATATTTGCTTCCAATGACCCCGTAAGTATTGATAAGGCATCTTATGATGCAGTTCTTAAGGCGGCAGGCAGGGATGTTTTTGAAGAAGCCCATCCTCAAAGGGAAGGGATAAGGCAGTTAGATTACGCAGCTGAATTAGGATTAGGATCTCTCGACTATGAACTAATCGAAGTTTAATAAAACCAAAAACGTAAAATAATCCTGTAGGGGGCGGGCATGCCCGCCCCGATAATTAAACTTCTTCAGCTATTATAACCCCTCATTTAATTTATATATTATTAAAGAATGATATTTGATATAATGCATGCCTATGGATTTCTTAAAACTTGTGCAAACCAGAAGAAGCTGCCGCAGATATATCAACAAACCCGTATCTCGCGAAGTTATAAGCCGCTGCCTGGAAGCTGCCCGCCTTGCCCCTTCAGCTTGCAATTCCCAGCCCTGGCATTTTATTGTTGTTGATTCCCCGGATATGAAAGAAAGATTATCCTCTAAGGTTTTTACAGGAATTTATTCAAATAGTTCTTTTGCCGCAGCAGCGCCTGTAATCGTTGCTGTTGTCAGGGAGAGGTCAAAGTATGCCGCAAAATTGGCAGGATATTTAAGGGGTGTCCGTTTTAGCCTTATTGATTTAGGTATTTGTATTGAGCATTTTGTGCTTACCGCTGAAGAAGCCGGGTTAGGCACTTGCTGGATAGGCTGGTTTAACGAAAAAGAAGTAAAAAAGTTGCTTAATATCCCGAAGAATAAAAAGATTGATATTTTGATAAGCGTTGGATACCCTGAAAATCAGAAACCCCCGGTTGATAACAGGGTTTCTCTTGGTGACATGAGTGAATTCCGTTAATGCAAGACCCCAAACTCAAGGCCAAGACACCAGACTAATCGCGGAATACGAACCACGTACAAATGAATATTAAATCATTTATTTTTGCTGTCGTTACCGGCATTGTTTTATTTGCCGGTTGCGGCGTTAACCAGCAACAAGGAGTTTTAATTATGGAACCTAAATCCCAATTCAATTCTTTTGAAAAATATACTTTAGATAACGGAATTACCGTAATCCTTAAGCCTGTTGATTCGGCACCGGTAGTTGCGCTTAATGTTTGGGTTCATGTGGGAAGTAAAGACGAAAATGAAAAAACCCGCGGCCTTGCGCACATACAGGAACATATGCTTTTCCAGGGAACCTCTACATATGCCCCCGGGGAAATTACCGGGATTGTGGAATCTGCGGGAGGGAAGTTTAATGCCTACACAAGCCTTGACACTACTGTTTACCATATTACAATGCCAAAAGACAGCATAGAAACTGGTGTAAAAATACTTGCGAGCATGATGAGCGAGGCCGCCATAGACAGCAATCTTTTGTCCGGCGAGCTCGAAGTGATAATGGAAGAATTCCGGCGCTCCAACGATAACCCTAAAAGCCTTCTGTATAAAGAATTCTTCAAAACCGCCTATTCACAGCACCCTTACAGGCATCCCATAATCGGCTACGAAGAAACAATAAAGAATATTTCTCGGGAGCAAGTTATAGGCTTCTACCGTAAATGGTACGTGCCTCAAAATATGACAGTTGTAATTGCGGGAAATATTGATACGGAGAAAACAAAGGATATAGTTCAAAGAGCTTTCGGGCCCATAAAAAGAAAAATTAACCCTAAGAAAGAGATTCTCCCCGAGCCCCGGCAAAAAACTCTACAGGTTAAGATAATTCGGGCTCCTTTTGATAATACATATCTAATACTCGGGTTTCCTGTCACTCCTTTCGAGCATTTAGATACACCGGCAATAGATATTTTATTTACTGTTTTAGGAAGCGGCAGGGCCTCCCGGCTTGTCCAGATACTCAGGGAGGAGAAAAAGATTGTTACCGATATAGAGTGCGAACCCTATACCCCCGAGCATGCCGGAGTTGGATTCGTGGACGCAGAATTAAAACCGGATAATTTAAAGGCCGCTTTAGGCGAAATCTTGGCTCAAGTTTACCGTCTCTGTTATGAGCCTGTCGGTGAAGGAGAGCTCAACAAAGCTAAACTTTTATTGGAGGCGGATTTTATCTACGAAAAAGAGGATTATGCAAACATTGCCAGAGAACTTGGTTTTTTCGAAGTGATTTCAAGCGGCGCCGAAGCCGAAGATCTTTATCTTAAACGTATCCGGCAGGTTACCAAAGAGGACATCATTAACGTTGCCCGTCAATACCTTCATCCCGGAAACCTTAACGTTACGGTGCTTTACCCGGAGGATGAGCAGGGGCTAATCTCTGAGGATGAAATAGCTGATATAAATAATAAAAGTTTCGAAAGCGCCCGGTCCAACGCTAAAACTTTAGAAACGGGTTCGATTCAGCCTGCCATCGAAAAAAAATCTAGTTTTAATCTTAAAGATAAACCTGTTTTAGCTAAAGAAAACCCGGCTATTATATCCCGTAATTATGATTCTAAAAACAATGTAACAAAAGTTGTTTATAGAAACGGGATGACTCTTCTTGTGCGCCGCGATAAAAGTGTAGAAACTTTTGCGGTTACCGCGGCTTATCTGGGAGGCCTTTTGGTTGAGTCAAGAGAGCTAAACGGTATAAGCAATTTTACAAGTCAAATGCTCGCCCGCGGGACAGCAGGCAGAAACCAGGCTGAGCTGGCTATGGATATAGAACGCATAGCTGCGATAATTTATCCTTTTTCGGGAAGAAACACATTTGGAATAAAGGGGCGATGCTTAAGTGCTTACAGCAAAGAATTCTTCGAAATATTATCCGATATTCTTGTTAATGCTGATTTTCCCCAAGATCAGATTGAAGTTGTGAGAAATTTAACGCTTGATGCTTTAAACCGTCAGAAAGACAGCCCGGTCAAGGTCGCCATGGATGGGTTTTCAGCCCTTCTTTACGGCGGCCATTCTTACGGATTTAATATTTTGGGAACAGAAGGCTCAATCGGCCGCATTGGCCGCAAAGAACTGGTTGAATTTTCTGAAAAGTTTATGAATCCCTCTAATTTGGTTATTGCCGTTGCCGGAGATGTTAACGAGGATGAAGTTGTAAGCTGCATTTCAGATTATTTGGGTAATTTAAGCCTTGAAAAAGATGATACAATGTTAGCGGGCACTGAGCCTGATTTTCCCGTTGAGGCGAGATTTAATCATATTGTGCGCTCTACTCAACAGGTAAATATTCTTTATGGATTTCCCGGCATAACGGTTCAGGATTCTAACCGTTATGCTTTCGATGTTTTAAACCAAGTCCTATCGGGATTTTCCGGAAGATTTTTTACTAATCTTCGTGACAAGGAGTCATTGGCGTATGCTGTATCAGGGGTTAAGGTTGAAGGATTAAGATACCCGGGATTTTACGCTGTTTATATCGGAAGCGCTCCTGATAAAACCAAGGCGGCGATTGCCGGTATAGAGAGAGAGTTAAAAAAAGTAGCTGAAGGCGGAATTACAGATATAGAATTAAAGGAAGCGGCTGATTACCTTGCCGGTTCCTTTGCAGTTGACCTTCAAACTTTTTCATCCCAGGCCGAATTGCTGGCTTTATATGAGTTGTACGGTTTAGGCTATGATGAATATTCACGCTATATTGAAGGTGTGCGTTCAGTGACAAGGCAGGATGTCCAGGCGGTTGCCGGAGAGTATTTTACTCTTGATAAGCATGCGTTAGTCGTGGTTGGCCCTGCTGGTATTGATTTTTAATACGCAGATTACTATTGTTAAAATTACAAGAGGAGGAAATAGTATGATAAGCCTGCATATGAGATTATACATATTGCTGGGGGTGCTTTTCGGAATTATTTATATGGCTGTCACGGTTATCGGGACTGCTATCGGGATAACCGGTTTCTATTTTTATATTTTCTTGGCTTTCTTTATTATGTTTATTCAGTACATGATCGGCCCGAAAATCGTTGAATGGTCAATGCGTGTCAGGTATGTTGATAAAAAAGAATATTTTAATTTGCACAATATGGTTGAGGCTTTAGCCAGGGGTGCGCAAATACCAACTCCTAAAATCGGCATTGCACAAATAAATATTCCCAATGCTTTTGCTTTTGGCCGAAGTTTGGCTGACGGCAGGGTTTGTGTGACCGAGAGTTTGCTTAAACTTTTGGATGAGAATGAAATGCGTGCTGTTTTAGGCCATGAGATAAGCCACCTTAAAAACCGGGATGTTTTAACCATAACGCTTCTTTCTGTAATTCCCATGCTTCTGTGGCGCGTGGCTTTTCATTTTGTTTTTTTTGGCTCAGGAAGGAGAAGAAGCGAAGGAGGCGGCTATACCATATTAATTGGTTTAGCGGCGTTTCTATTTTACTTCATTACCAATTTACTCGTGCTTTACGCTTCCCGTATCAGGGAGTATTTTGCCGATAGCGGTTCAATCGCTTTAGGCAACAGGCCGCAGGCGTTTGCCAGCGCTTTGTATAAACTGGTGTATGCTTCGGCACGGGTTCCTAAATCAGAGATTAAAGATGCCGAAGGGTTGAAGGCGTTTTTTGTAAATGACCCCTCAAGGGCAATGGCTGAGTTTAAAGAATTAAGCCAGGTTGATATTGACAGAAGCGGGACTATTGATGCGTCAGAGCTTTTGGCCCTGCGCCAGGCAAAGTTGAATTTAAAAACAAGCGATAAGTTTCTTGAGATTTTAAGCACACATCCGAATATGCTTAAGCGCATAAAACGCCTCTCTCAATATCAGTGATTAGATACCGTAACTAAACGGCAAAACGAGCGGCTAAGGAAATGAATATTTTTAAAACAAGGCGGTTAATGTATTTTTATAGCCAGCTTGCGGCTATGATTGAGTCAGGCATGGATATTTTAAGTTCTGTTAATATTCTTATAAAACACACAAAGCACAACTTTTTTAGAGTCATTTTAGTTAAAATTAAGCAACATTTGAGCAAGGGGGAAACTTTAGGCAAGACATTAAGCTTTTTTCCCGATTTATTCACTCCTTGGCAGGTTAGTGTCGTGTCTTATAGCGAGAAATCGGGAAAGCTTGCGGAGGGGCTTAATCGTATTGTTGGTTATTTTGAGAAAAGACAAAAAATAATAAATAACATTTTTATCGCTCTTGCTTACCCGGCGTTTATCAGCCAAATCGCGATATTTTTGATACCTCTGCCAAGGTTAATTGAAAAAGGCAGAATCGATTATTTGTATGGCGTGCTTAAAGCGGCCATCCCGTTATACTTAATTTTATTTATCTTTGTTGTTATAGCAAAATTAATCAAATCACCGGGGATTAGACGGTTTTATGACAGCTTTGTTTTAGATGTTCCTTTTTTTGGCAACCTTATAAAGCGTATCGAATTAACTGGCTTTATACAGGCTCAAAAATGCCTTTATGACTCAGGGGCTCCCATGGTAGAAAACTGGAAAATATCATCAGCAGTGGTAGGTAATCTTATTTTAAAGAGGTCGCTTGCCCGAGGTGTTTCGGTTATAGAAAGAGGCGGCACGTTGAATGATGCTTTTGCCTCAGCCGGCGTTTTTGAGCCCGAGATAATTGGCATGGTTGCTACGGGAGTTGAGAGCGGAAGTATCGGAAAGATGCTTGATAAAATCGTTAATTATTCCGAGAGCAAAACTGATCTTGCTATGGGGATTTTGCTAAAGATACTCCCCGTTGTATTTTTCTTAGCGGCTGCTTGTTCTGTGGCTTACGGAATAATATCCTTTTATGCAGGATATTTTTCAAAAATATTTCCTCAATAATTTTTTATTTATATGCGTATTAATAAATTTATAAAGAGCATTACCGAAACAAAGGTTAATTTCTTTAAATTAATTCTTTTGAGTATTATTTTGTACGGGACATTGCTGACTATTTTCTTATTTGACAGCGCAAAATCGCATTTATTAGGTTTTTTATTTACTTTTTTTGTCTGCATCATAGTTGTTTTTTTATACAGTATTACAAAAAGGAGAGAAAAACAGGCAGATGCCGCGGTTAAAAGCGAGGAACGCCTTAGAAGCGTTATTGATAATGTTCTGGCAGGCGTTTTGTTAATAGACGCCCGCACGGGTAAGGTAGTTGAGGCTAATTCTTATGCCATGAAAATACTCGGCTTGAATAGAGATGAAATTATCGGTAAAAGTGCCGGGGAATTATCATTTGTAAAAAGTCACGGCTCCCGGGAACCGCTGGGGTTAGACGGTATTATTAAAAATTCCGAGTTGTCATACTTAAGGAGCGGCCATCACGAAATAAGCCTGCTCGGCTCAGCGGAAAGGTTAACTTTAGGGGGCGTTGAGTTTTTTATCATCAGTTTTGTGGATATTACCCATCGTAAGAGAATGGAGCTCACCTTAGAAAAAGAAAGGGATAAATTCAATACTTATATTGACATAGCGGGTATTATCATAATCGTGCTTAACCGCCATGGAGAGGTTGAACTCATAAACAGGAAAGGTTTTGAGCTTTTAGGCTTAGAGCGCAGCGAAATTATCGGCAAGAACTGGTTTGATAACTTTTTGCCGCAAGACATAAGAAAACAGGTTAAGGAAGTATTGGATAAATTAATACGCGGAAAAATTAGAGAAGTTGATTATTTTGAGAATTATATTTTAACCGCTGATAAAAGAAAGCTTATGGTTGGCTGGCATAATACGGTGATCAGGGACAGTTCAGGCAACGTTATCGGAATCCTTTCCTCCGGCGAGGATATTACTTACCGCAGGCAGGCAGAACAGGCTTTAAAAGATTCCGAAGAGCGGCTTAAGATTTTATTTGAATGTTCTCCCGACGCTTGTTATTTGAGTGATTTAAAAGGCATTTTTATCGACGGAAACAGAATGGCCGAGGAGTTGACGGGTTACCGGCGTGAGGAACTTATCGGTAAAAGCTTTTTTAAACTGGGGCTGCTTGCCCCGGGGCAGATTAAAAAAGCAATCAAAGCAGTCGCCGATAATGCCCTTGGTAAACCTACGGGGCCTGAAGTTTTTAATTTAAAAAGAAAAGACGGTAAAAACATCCTGCTTGAGATAAAGACGTATCCGGTTAAAATTAAAGGGAAGCTTTTGGTTCTAGGCTCAGCCCATGATATAACCCGGCGCCGAAAGGCCGAGGAAAATCTGCAAAAGGCCTACGAAGATTTAAAAGAAACCCAAAGGCAGCTCATCCAGACAGAAAAGATGGCCACTTTAGGCAGGCTTGCCAGCGGAGTGGCCCATGAAGTAAAAAATCCTCTGCACATTATAATTCAGGGGGTGAGTTTTCTTGAGAGAGAGCTGGCGCAGGAACAAGGCAAATATTCGGAAGTATTAACAATGATGAAGGATGCAATAGGCCGCGCAGATGAAATAATTAAGAATCTTCTTAATTATTCACGAAGGCCTTTGCTTATTTTGGAAAGAGCAAATATAAGCGATGTTATTGATTCGGCGCTGTCGCTGTTATGTAAGCAGGAGCTGTTTGACAATATCGAAGTTATTAAAAATTACTGTGATGACAATACATTGGATATAGACAGTAACCAGATGGAGCAAGTGTTTATAAATATATTCTTAAATTCAGTACAGGCTATGCCCAAAGGCGGAACCATTACCATAACCACCTGTATTAAAGAGTTATCCAAGGAAGATCCCAATACGGGCCAGAGAGCTACAGATTTATTCTCTCTTGGGCAAGAGGTGTTTGTCTGCGAAATTAAAGATACCGGATCAGGTATTCCCGAAGATAATATAAATAAAGTATTTGATCCTTTTTTCACAACTAAGCCTCCCGGGCAGGGGGTTGGGTTGGGTTTGGGTATAGTTAGAATTATCGTGGAAAGGCATAAGGGGATTATTGATATCGAGAGCAAGGAAGGCCAATGCGCAAAAGTTATAATTATACTTCCTTTAGAAAATAGGAGATAAATGGATAAACATAAGATTTTAATTATCGATGATGAAATTAATATCTGTAAGCTTCTTAAGCTCAATCTGGAAAGTACCGGCCAATACTCGGTTGATACTGTAACAAGCGGAGAAGAAGGGCTTGATAAGGTAAAAGCAATCAACTACGATTTAGTCATCACCGATTACTGCCTGCCCGGCATGAATGGTGCAGATGTGCTTAACTCTTTGAAAAGAATCAATCCTGAATCGCCGGTAATTCTTTTTTCAATTTATAGCGATGATGATTCAAAAATAAATTCAAAAATTAAGGGTAAGGCTGACGGCTTGATAAGCAAGCCGATTGACCATAAACAGCTCCATACAGCAATACAGAAAGCTCTTAAGAAAAACAAACAAAACTAAAAAGGGGGCTCATGAAAAATAAAAAGAAAATAGCAATCCTTACCGGCGGCGGCGACTGTCCGGGGTTAAACGCGGTAATAAGGGCGGTTGTCAAGAAATCCATGCTTGATTACGGAACCGATGTGATCGGCATTGAAGACGGTTTTGAAGGGTTAGTTGAAAACCGTTATAGAAATTTAAGCTATGCTGATGTTTCCAGTATTCTAACTTTGGGAGGGACAATCCTGGGAACTTCTAACAAGGCCAACCCCTATAAATACCCGGTAAAGAAACGGAATAAATACGAATTTAAAGATCTTTCAAGGAAAGCTGTTCATAACTTAAAGAAGTTATCTGTCGACTGCCTTGTCTGTATAGGCGGTGACGGTACCCTAGGCATTGCCTATAAGCTTTTTCAGCAAGGGGTACCTGTTGTGGGAGTGCCTAAGACTATCGATAACGATATTTACGGCACAGACATTACCTTTGGTTTCAATTCAGCGGTTGGAATCGCAACCGAGGCAGTAGATAGAATTCACAGCACCGCCGAAAGCCATCACAGAGCAATGATTATTGAAGTAATGGGGCGCAAAGCCGGATGGATAGCCCTTTATGCAGGCGTTGCCGGAGGCGGCGACGTAATATTGATACCGGAAATCCCTTATATGATTAACTCAGTTTGTGCGCGGGTAAAAGAGCGTAACAAAAAGGGAAAACGTTTCAGCATAATCGTAATTTCCGAAGGGGCAAAGCCAAAAGGCGGCAATGTAGTTGTGCAAAGAATGGTTGCTGACGGTTCAGAGCCAATCCGTCTTGGAGGGGTTGGTTTTGTGCTGGGGGCGGCGATTGAGAAGACAACCGGTATTGAAACAAGAACTGTTGTCATAGGCCATTTGCAGCGGGGAGGAAGCCCTACTCCATTTGACCGGATATTGGGCACGCGCCTTGGAACCTACGCGGCCCAGATGGTAAATAACAAGAATTTCGGGCATATGGCGGGGATAAAGGGAAGCGATTTAGTCAGCGTGCCTCTTGAAATCGTTTCTAAAGGTTCAAGAACTGTGCCGGTTGACCACAATCTTATTGCATCAGCGCGTTCGGTGGGGACGAGCTTCGGAGATTTTTAAAAAATTCATAATAATGACAGAGAATAACATAATAAAGCCCAATCCGCTCAAGAAAGGTGACACAATAGGCATTGTTGCTCCTGCCTGGACATTCGATGTAAATACATTCAAACGCGGCGTGGATAGGCTGAATTCCCTCGGTTATAAGGTTAAGTATGACCGTTCGATATTCAGCAAATACTGGTCTATGGCAGGCTATGACCGCCAGAGAGCCCATCAGATAAACCGGATGTTTGCCGACAACCAGGTTAAGGCAATACTTTGTGCTCAGGCCGGATACGGCTCAATGCGGACTATACCCTATCTTGACGCGAAAGTTATCCGAAGCAATCCTAAGATTTTTGTCGGTTACAGTGATATTACAATTCTCTTGTCGTATTTATTTAAAACAGCCGGCATGGTTGTTTTTCACGGGCCGGTTGTATCCGGCGAGATTTATAAAGGGATGAACGCGCTTACCTTAAAGTACTTGGTACAGTCTCTTTCAGGAAAACATGAGCCGGGCCGTTTGTCTTTCCCGCACCTTAAGGCGCTTAAACCGGGTAAGGCAAGCGGGGTTCTTGTAGGCGGTAATCTTTCGCTTATTTTAGATTCTTTCGGAACGCCCTACGAAATTGATACTGATAATAAAATTCTTTTTCTTGAAGATATCGCCGAAGATTTAACAGTTATCGACAGCCATCTTATGCACCTTAAGCTTGCCGGTAAATTTAACAAAATCAGGGGTATAATCTTCGGGCGTATGATTGATTGCTTTGATTATTCCGGGAAAAAATACAGCATCCGCGATATATTAAACGATATCCTCTATGATGTAGATATACCCATACTTTACGGTTTTCCCTCCGGCCATTGGCGCCATGGCCGTAAGCGGGATGTCAATGTAACTTTACCGTTCGGGGTAAATGTTTCAATGTATACCCATGCTCCGGGTATACGCATAGAGGAGGCGGGGGTGGATGCCTGAATTGGTGAGATTGAATAACGGTAAGGTAAATAAATTAAAAATCAAATATTAAGAATCAAAATGACAATGTAAAAATCAAAATTAAGAGATTTAAATCTAAGCCGGGAAAAATGCAAGTTTAATTTTAAGGGGGTGTGAATATGAAGTTATTAGTATTTTTTATGGCAGCCTTTTTTGTTTTCGCCTGCATAGGGATAACCGGCTGCGGCAATCAAGGTAAAAAAGCGCAGACGTCTGATGAGGCAATTAATATAGCAAAGGCTTATGAGGCCGTTGACCAGAAGGTAAAATACCTTATCAGTCAAGCGAAAGCTTTTTATGAATCGCAGAAGTTCCAGCATACATTAGATATTGCACAGTATATTCTAACTAACCTTGATAAGGATTCTAAAGAAGCCAAAGATTTGCTTGAGAAAGCAAAAGAGGCTCTTATCGCAAGGACAAAAGAAGCAATTGATGCCGCAGCAGGTGAAGTTAAAAAGAAAATAGGCGATATTGGAAAGTAGCAGCATTAAACTAAGGCAGGTTTCGTCAAAGGGTAACGAAAAGGAGGTGCATAATGGGAAAGTCAATCAAGGGTTCAAAAACAGAGCAGAATTTGCTTAAAGCATTTGCCGGTGAATCGCAGGCAAGAAACAGGTATACTTATTTTGCAAGCGTTGCCAAGAAAGAAGGCTTAGTGCAAATATCTAATATTTTTCTTGAAACCGCTGAAAATGAAAAAGAACACGCAAAGGTGTTTTTTAAGCACTTAGAAGGAGGAGATATTGAAATAACCGCAGTATATCCTGCGGGCAAGATCCAGGATACAGTCAGTAACCTTAAAGAAGCTGCTGAAGGCGAGAGAATGGAGTGGACTTCAATCTATGCTGGTTTTTCAAGGTCAGCCAAAGATGAAGGTTTTCCGGAAGCAGCCAGGTCATTTGAACAGATTGCCAAAGTAGAGAAATTTCATGAATCCCGCTATAGAGCATTAATCAAAAACCTGGAGAATGCCCAGGTTTTTAAGAAAGAGGGGCTTGTTAAGTGGCACTGCATTAATTGCGGTTATGTTGTCGAAGACAGCGAAGCTCCTTCGGAATGCCCGGCTTGTAAACATCCGCAGGCATATTATGAGATTCTTGCTGATAATTATTGATATTTTCTGAGTTATTATCTTTGTTGAAAAGCGCAAAATAAATGGTTTGCGCTTTTCTCATTTTACCCCGTTAGAAATTACATTTCTAACGGGGTTTACTAAAAGTGCTTACTTATTCTAAAGTTTCTGTTATAATATTTTATAGTAATAAATTATATGAACAGGTTTATGTGTTTATCTAAGAAATTAATTTTATCTGTTTTACCGTTCAATTTAGTTTATTTTTCTGCCTTTGCTCAAGGCTCATCCGCAAAGGTTGATAATGACGAAATCGGCCAATCTTTCTTTTCAGAATTAAGAAAAAATAGCAATAAAAGCGATGCCGAAGTTTACCAAGCAATGGGTTATGCATATCTGCGCAGTTATGACTTAAGGGAAAAAGCGGCTTTTTATTTTAATAAAGCGCTTGAATTAGATCCTGCCCTTTACTGGTCTTGGTATAATCTTGGAATCATCCATCTTGGGACCGATACCGGCAATAAATTATTAAACAAAGCAATCGGGATAAACCCTGATTGTATTCCGGCCTATTACTGGCTTGCTTATTCTCATTGCATAATGGGCCAGGATGACAAAGCAATACCTGTTTTTAATAATTATCTAAAATTAGCGGCAACCGATCCTGCAGAAGCCGGCCGGATTAACGTTGCCCGGGAAATTTTAGCAGAGTTGATTGATGGAATTGATGGAGATAATTTAAAGAAGATAAGAGAATTACGTAAAAATATAGATTCAGCACCCTCATATGACAATATTCTAAATACTTTATTGCCGTAAACGGAGGATTCTACGTGTTTATTCTACAAGGGGGAGATCATTGTAGATTGATTATTGACGGGAGAAATTATGGAAGTATTTGTAGCCGGCTATAATATTGACGCCGATATATTAAAAGAGATAGAAGAGAAAACAGGCAAACGAGACGATTTGACGCCCGAAGTTCTTTCGGCGGCTTACGCGCGCATAAGCAGGGATGCCCGTCCAATAAATGAGATTAGAAAGGATGCGAGAGGTGAAGTTGAGCAGGCACGTAAATCGAATTCGACCATAATATTTAGAATGGGCCACCATTCCGTTGCCGAACACGCAGTTTTTAATCTCGATTTTATCGGCATATCGCGGTTAGCCATGGAAGAAGTTGAGAGGTTCAGGCTTTGTTCATATACCGAGAAATCACAGCGCTATATAACCCTTGATAAAGAATTTGTTATTCCCGGTGAGATTAAAGGTACACAGTGGGAAGGAAAATTTATTGATATTATTTTAAAACAAAATAAAGCATACTCGTTATTATTTGAAGAGCTAAAAAAATATTTATTTAATAAGCACAGAGATATTCTAAACAGCCCGAAAGGCAGAAGCCTTCTCGAAGGCTGGGCAAAGGAAGATGCGCGTTATGTGACATCATTATCTGCTCATTCGCAGGTGGGCATTACGGTTAATGCGAGAAACCTTGAATTGATGATCAGGCGGTTTGCGTCTTCTGCCTGCTCGGAAGTAAAAGCCCTGGGTAAATTAGTCTATGAACGAATTTCAAGCATTGCCCCTTCTGTTATTATTTTTCATCAGGCTAATGACCGGGACCTAAAGACATACCCTGAGTTAAATGAATTATCACGCAGAATATTAAGTAACGGCTGCCTCATCCCGGCCGATGATCAGGATAATACTGTTAAACTGGTCGAATATACCCGGGATGCAGATAACATTATTGCATCTTCCCTGCTTCATACTTCATCCGAGCTTTCTTACGAACAGTTTAAATCTATTGCCGGCAATTTAAGCCAAGATGAGAAAAGAAAAGTTTTTGAAACTGCTTTTAAAAATATGCAGTTTTATGATACGATGCTCAGAGAATTTGAATATGTAAATTTAACCTTTAACCTAATCCTTTCAGCAGCATGTTTCGGACAGTTTAAAAGGCACCGCATGGCCACCATTACACAGCAGCCTTATAACCCTCAGCTGGGTATAACTGTTCCCGAATCAATAAAAGAAATAGGCATGGATACGTGTTTTAAGGAAATCATAGACGAAACAAGCCGTTTTTATAATGAACTTAAAAAAATTAACCCGCTTGCCGCGGCTTATATTTTGACAAATGCCCACCGCAGGCGCGTATTAGTACGGATTAACGCCAGAGAACTTTACCATATATCCCGTCTTCGCGAAGATGCTCATGCTCAATGGGATATACGTAATATTTCAAGGATGATGAGCGCTAAAGCAAAAGAGGCTATGCCTCTTGTGTTTTCTTTGATAGGCCCTAAGGATGAGTACAATGATATTTACAAAGATTTTTTCGGGGAGCTCCCAAAGGTTACCGAAGCTGTATTGCCGGGTGCGCGTAAGATAAAATGAGCATTTTTAATATACTATTAGTAATGGGCAATATGGAAAATAATCAAGATCTATAAAAAAATAATATACGAGGAGGTTTTATGCAGGATGAATTTGATATTTTACGTGAAGTAGGAAGCGTTGCCGCCGGCCACGGCAGCAATGCTCTTTCTGAGATACTGGGTAAGAAGATATCGCTCAAATTCCCCACGGTTAACATAATAACTTCTCTTGAAGCCCCTTCGCACCTTAAGCTTGAAAAGTTAGTTATTGCAACTCTTTCAAAGCTCCTTACCGGAATTGAGGGAGAAGTTGTTTTACTTTTTGACGGCGAGAACGCATCAAAATTAATAAATCTCTCTTATAGAATGGATAAGGATATTGATACTAAACCCGGGATTATCACGGAGATGAGCCTTTCACTGATTAAAGAGACGGGCAATGTCATTGTGGCCTCTTACGCTAATGCCTTGAGCATAATGCTGGGAAAAATGATTATACCCACGATCCCGATTTTAATCAGCGGAGGCCTAGCTGATATTTTAAGAATAATTTTGGCTGCGCACGAAAAATTAGATTATTGTTTTCTTATTGAATCTATTTTCGAAGAGCAGAAATCCGGATTAAAAGGCGGGTTTTTTATGGTTTTAACTCCCTATGCTGCACGGGACATTAAGGCAATATGTAACCGGTTCATAAATAAACAAACTTAGTTATTTTTTCTTTCGCGGCTGATTCAAGTAGTTACCCTTAAACATAAGAAACGGGAAAACGTTATACAAGGTTTTAATTGACTCCTTTTGTATGTTTTGATATTATGAATTTTCGGTTCAAAAGCCCCAATATTTAAAATGATTAATCGCTATAACCCTAAAGATATTGCAGGAATATGGAGTGATGAAGAAAAGTTTAGAAGGTTTCTAAGAATCGAAGCTTTATTGTGCGAAGCTCTTGCGAAGAAAAAGATTATCCCTAAAGGGGCAGCTAAGGCTTTTGATAAAGTAATAATATCCGTCAAGAAAATAAAGAAGATCGAAGACAAAACGCACCACGATATTATCGCTTTCCTCAAACACATTTCTCCCCAGCTTGGTGCATATTCGCAGTACCTTCATAAAGGCATAACTTCATCGGATCTTTTAGATACAACATTAGCCTGGCAGATAAAGGATTCCACTTTGATGATCTTAAAGGATTTAGATGAAGTAATAAGAAAGGTTAAGGAAAAAGCCGTCAAATATAAAGATACTTTATGCATGGCACGCACGCACGGAGTTCACGCCGAAATTTACAGCTTTGGCCTTAAGTTTCTTTATCTGTATAACGACCTAAAAAAAGAAAGAGAGCTCCTTAAGGATTGTATCCCATATGCGGCATGCGGGAAGATTTCGGGGGCTGTGGGAACTTTTGCGTATTTTGAACCGGAAGTCGAAGAATATATATGTAAGAAAATCGGTATAGCCAATTCTCCTGTTTCAACTCAGATCGTATCAAGAGAGAGGATAGCTTATTACGCGGCTATACTTTCTTTAATCGGCTCGACTCTTGAGCGTTTTGCTACTGAAATCCGTCATCTGCACAGAAATGAGGTCAACGAGGCCAAGGAGCCGTTCTATAAGGGGCAAAAAGGTTCGAGTGCTATGCCTCATAAGCAAAATCCGATTGTCTGCGAGCGGATTTGCGGGCTGGCACGGATTATACGTTCAAATATGGTAGCTGCTTATGAAAATATAAATCTATGGCATGAGAGAGATATTTCGCATTCTTCAGTCGAAAGGGTAATTCTTCCCGATACAACTGCCATTTTAGTTTACTGTCTTAGAAAGTTTAAGGAAGTGGTGAAGAATTTACGCGTTGACCCGCAAAGTATGCGTAAAAATATTGAATTAAACCGAGGTATTATTTACTCGCAAAAAATGCTTATTAAATTAATGGAAAAAGGTATTTCCCGTATCGAGGCTTATGATATAGTGCAAAGAATTGCTTTAAGGGTTATCAATGAAGGATCGACATTCCAGGAGCAAGCCCGCTGCGATCATAAGATAAAGAAGCTTTTGCAGAATAATGAAATAGACGATATTTTTGATCCATACGCGTATCTTGCTAATATTGACAAGATTTATAACCGATTTGGGTTATCCTGATCCCACCTTCTTTAAAATACCCGATGATTTGGCGAATTGACGTTTTTCCTAAAAGGCGCAAGGCATCCCGAAGGCTTAAATCTGAAATAAAAGATTTAGGCATAACAAAGAAAGTTTCTGTTTACACAAAGGATGTTTATCTTGTTGAAGCAGAATTTACTTATGAACAAATCCTTAGGTTAGCAGAGAATCTTTTGGTAGATCCGGTAATTCAAAATCTATCAATTACAAAGGGAATATTCGAAAACCCGCCAACCAGCCGTCAAATACTTATTACTCATAATCCGGGAGTGTGTGATAGTGTAAGCATATCTCTCGAGAAAGCTGCGGGCGACCTCTCTTTGCCAATCAAGGCCGCGCGAACTGCAAGATTCTATGAATTCGAAGGTTTGGACGAGAAAGAGATAGAGGATGTAGCCCGGCGTATTTTATACAACCCGCTTATCGAACATATCATAGATTATTTTCGCCTAAAGAATGCAGATACCCTTGATGAATTTTCCGGCTGTGATTATAAATTCGACTTAATAACCACAGGTATATTAGATGCCGATAAGAATAGGCTTCAGGAAATTTCTGAGAACGGTTGTTTATCTCTTTCGCTTGAAGAAATGGAGATTATCCGTGAGTATTTCAACAGGGCCGGCCGAAATCCCACGGATTGCGAAATTGAAACTATCGCAACTTTGTGGTCTGAACATTGTGCGCATAAAACATTCCGGGGAATTATCGAATACCAGGAGTGTGACGAAAACGGCAGTATTATAAGCAAGAAAGTTTTCGATAATCTTCTTAAAACAACGATAATGCGGGCTACTTCAGAAATAAATTCCGCAAGTTGCGTTTCTGTGTTTGGAGATAATTCGGGGATAGTCGTATTTGACGAAACTCACAATGTATGCTTTAAGGTTGAGACTCATAATCATCCCTCAAGCCTTGAGCCTTATGGCGGTGCTTCAACCGGAATAGGGGGTGTTATAAGAGATATTTTGGGAACCGGCTGCAGCGCAAAGCCGTTTGCTTCAATAGATGTTTTCTGCTTTTCTGATTGGCATATGTCTTATGATAATGTTCCTGAAGGGTTATTGCATCCAAAGCGGATAATAAAAGGTGTTATAAAAGGCGTAAGGGATTATGGAAACCGCATGGGTATTCCTACGGTAGCGGGAGCGGTTATGTTTGATGAGCGGTTTTTGGGGAATCCTTTAGTATATTGCGGAACTTTAGGGATTCTGCCCAAAGAAAAATCTTTTAAGAAAGCCTCTGCGGGAGATTTGGTTATTTTATGCGGCGCAAAGACAGGAAGGGACGGTATCCACGGAGCTACTTTTTCGTCCCGTAATCTCGACGAGCAAACAGTAGGTTTAACCAGTGCGGTTCAAATCGGCAACCCAATTGAAGAAAAGAAACTTTCCGATTCTATTTTACGGGCACAGGAAAAAGATTTGTTCGATGCAATAACCGATTGCGGCGCAGGAGGGATTTGCAGCGCTGTAACCGAGCTGGCACAGGATTATGGTGTTGAGGTACATCTTGATAAAGTACCTTTAAAATACAGAGGTTTAAGCTATACGGAAATATGGATATCGGAGTCTCAGGAGAGAATGATTCTTTTCGCTAAAGAGGAAAACCTTAAAGAACTTAAGCGCATATTTAATGAGGAAGATGTGGAGTTTGCCGTAATCGGCAAAGTAACAGATACTCGCCGGTTAGCGCTTTTTTATTCTGACCAGAAAGTTTGTGAAATAGATATGGATTTTATATTCAGCCTGCCTCAGTTGAAAAAAGATGCTTTCTGGGTTAAGAGAGAGGAAAAAAACACAGAACTCAGAGATAAAAAAAGTTTCAATAAAGACCTTATCGATATCATTTCAAAGCCGAATATAGCTTGTAAGGATTGGATTATTAGAGAATACGACCATGAGGTTCAGGGAGGCTCAGTCATCAAATCGGTTTCCGGAATTAATACGGTTGCGGTAAATGATGCTTCCTGTATCAGGCCGAAATTAGACAGCGATAAATGTGTTGCTGTCGGCGTAGGCATAAACCCTTTTTATAGTGATCTTGACCCGTATTGGATGGCGGCACTGGCAATAGACGAAGCTTTGCGCAATGTGGTTTGTGTGGGGGCGTCTTTGGAAAAAACTTTTATTCTTGATAATTTTAGCTGGGGTTCCCCTGTGAACCCGGAAGTTTTAGGCGGCCTTGTCAGGGCAACGCAGGGCTGTTACGATTTCTCAGTGTATTATAAAGTCCCTTTTATTTCAGGAAAAGACAGCCTTTACAACGAATATGATGTCGGCGATAACCATATATCAATTCCTGGGACACTGCTCATATCAGCAATGTCAATCATCGATGATTACAGGAAAGTTAAAACAGCAAGTTTTAAAAATTCCGGAAACCTTATTTATTTAGCGGGCATTACCGGGTCTCACATGGGGCAATCGGAATATTTCAGAAGCTTAAACATAAAGGATGGCTTTGTTCCTAAGATAAATAGAAAGACCGCAAGGGATATATTTATCCGTTTAAGCGCCGCATTGTCAAATGATATTGTCATTTCATGCCATGACCTTTCAGAAGGAGGGCTTTCTGTGTGCCTTTCTGAAATGTGTATTGGATCTCAAAAAGGTGCCAGTGTGTTTTTAGGGGAATTGCCCTGCATTGGGCCTTTGCATAGTTATGAAATGCTTTTTTCGGAATCGCCTACCAGGTTTATTGTGGAGGTTGAAAAGCAAAAGAAAGATGAGTTTGAAAAGTGCATGGAAGATTTGCCTTTCGGTCTTATAGGTTGTGTCAGCGAGAAACCGGAATTAATTATTCATGATGCAAAGGGTAAAGAAATCATTCGTCTCGGCGTAGACTCGCTTAGAAAAGCGTGGCTTAAAACTTTTAAAGATTTCCGTTTCTAAAACAAAATTAATAAAAAAATGAAGCCAAAAGTGTTAATAGTAAGAACGGCTGGTATTAACTGCGACTATGAAACAAAGTTTGCCTTTGAGCTTGCAGGCGCCAAAGCAGATCTTCTACACATAAATTTTATTAAGGACAACCGTAAATTAACCGATTATCAGATTATATGCGTACCGGGAGGTTTCAGTTACGGAGATGACTTAGGCGCCGGTAAGATTCTTTCATTGGAATTTGTTTACTGGCTTAAAGAAAGCCTAATGCGCTTTACAGATAAAGGCGGCCTTATTTTAGGTATATGCAATGGTTTCCAGGTTCTGGTTAAAACAGGGATTTTACCTGGTATGGATTTTAAACAGAAAGTTACGCTAACTGCTAATGATTCAGGGAGATTTGAAGATAGATGGGTGTATCTTAAGACAGATGTCAGATGTCAGATGTCAGATACCCGCATTCCGCAACCCGAGAATATATGGTTAAAGGGGTTGCCGGAAACAATTATGCTCCCTGTTGCCCACGGTGAAGGAAAGTTCTATGCAGAAGCGCATATTTTGGATACAATAGAGAAACGCGGCCATGTGGCATTGCGCTATATTGATCCGCAATCAAAAGAAACTATATATCCGTATAATCCCAACGGGTCTCTGAATAATATTGCCGGAATTACAGATATAACCGGTAAGATTTTAGGGTTAATGCCCCATCCGGAAAGATGCATATATGAACACCATATGCCTTTTTTTAAACATCAGCAGGATTTGCCCTGGGGCCGTGTTATTTTTACCAATATCGTAACTTATTTTAAAGCATAGGAATTAGATTATGGGCATCACATATAAAGAGTCAGGGGTTGATATTAAAAGAGCGGATAAGTTTTTACGTATGATAAGGCCTTCTCAGGCAGGCGCCCCTAAGGCGTTCGGTTCACTGTTTAATTTGAACCCCCATATAAAGGGATGTAGAAATCCTGTTTTGGTTTCCTCAACCGACGGAGTCGGCACCAAACTAAAAATAGCCCAACAGCTTAATATACATCATACCGTAGGCGTTGACCTGGTAGCCATGAACGTTAATGATATTATTTGTTTAGGGGCAAGGCCTCTTTTTTTTCTTGATTATATCGCTTGCGGTAAAATCCACGTTAATATTTTAAACGATGTTGTCAAAGGTATCCGCCATGGCTTAGAAAAATCCGATTGTCTTTTGCTGGGCGGTGAAACCGCAGAGATGCCGGGGATGTATAAAACAAATGAATACGACCTGGCAGGGTTTTGTGTGGGAATTGCCGAAAAAAGCAAGCTTATTAACGGCAGTTCAATAAAACAGGGCGATATCGTAATTGGTTTGGCTTCCAGCGGGCTTCATTCTAACGGATTCTCTCTTGTCCGCCGGGCATTGCGGCCATCTGAGATAAGAGACCACGCCCGGCAATTACTTGAACCAACTCGTATATACGTTAAGCCTGTTCTTTCTCTTTTGCGCAATGCTCGGCAATCAGGGCGTATTTTAGTAAAAGGAATCGCCCATATTACGGGAGGTTCATTTTACGATAAAGCGGTAAAAATATTACCCAAAGGATTCGGTATGGTTATATATAAGAAAACTTGGGAAGCGCCTGAAATATTTGGTATCATTCAGAAAAAGGGAAATATAGAAGAGCGTCAAATGTATACTGTTTTTAATATGGGTATTGGCATGATGGTTGTTGTTGAGGCTTCTTTTGCCTCAAAAGCAGTTAGAATTTTGTCAAAGCATTGCGGTTCATCAATTATCGGAGAAATAGCAAAACAAAAAGATAAAATGACCATATCATAAGTTGATGTTTTGTTTGATTGAACTTGGCCCGGCCTGGATAAAAGTTAATACTGCCAAAAGTTTTATGAAAATAGACAATTCTGACAATGACCGAACGTACATTGGGGAAGTACGATGAAAGATTTCTTTAGAATATTTTCATTGGTTGTTTTTTCGTTTTATTTTTTGTTTCTTACTCAAAGTGTGAGCGCGGAAAAAATAGTATTAAAAAACGGAAATATTATTAACGGCCAGATCGTAAGGGAAACCGAAGATGCTGTCTGGGTAAAGATCGCCTACCGCCGCGGAACCGGGGAGATCACGATTAAAAAAGATGAATTACACAGCATAGGCTCAAAAATCTTTTCTTCCCAATCAGCCGGTTTAGGTTTTAGCCGGCAATCTTTTTCCGGTGGCACTCAAGAAATTTCTGCGGCCGCTGAAGGTTACTCCCTTTTTACCAGTAACGAGCATGGCGTGCGGCTTGAAATTGAATCTGATTTCAAAAGGATAAAAGGAACAGATTCTTATGTAACCGAGGACGGCAAAGAGCTTCTCAGAATAAATGTTTTGCCCGGCAGCCTCAGGGAAAAAGAGGAGTTTTCCATGTCTTTTTCAGGGCAGATGGAAAGAACTAAAATAGAAATATTCGGAATAGATTCAGAAAATATCGATAAAATAAATGAAGAAAGCGATGACTTCGAAGTTTTTTCCTGGATTTTCCAGGCCAAGGGCCCGCCTTTAAAGGGGCGTGTTTACGCAATTTTTCCTTTTGAGCGTAATGATGTTGTATTACATCTTATTTTGATATATTCCAGTGAGAAAGGCCATCTTATCGATGAAAGAGCCGAGAAGCTGCTTAGCGGGATAAGGTTTTATAAGTGAGGCTGAAATTCAATGAACGCTAAAGAAAAAAACAGGGTATTGGTTGTAGGTTCAGGAGGCAGGGAACATTGCATTGTTTATGCGCTATCTAAGTCACCGTTAGTTGAAAGAATTTATTGCGCACCCGGAAACGGAGGAACTTCTTTAATTGCGGAAAACATTGATATAGCCGCCGATGATATTCGAAGTTTGCTTGATTTTGCAAAAAAAACAGGTATTGGCCTTACCGTTGTCGGGCCGGAGGCTCCGCTTGTTGACGGGATAGTTGATATTTTTAAAAAGCACGGCTTAAAGATTTTTGGCCCGGGAAAAGATTCAGCCATGCTCGAGGGGAGTAAAATATTTGCCAAAGAGTTGATGAGCCGGTTTGGCATCCCAACCGCTAAATATGAAGTATGCAATAACATTGATGATGCTAAGCGGGCAGTCGAAAAATTCGGTATTCCCGTTGTGGTTAAGGCAGACGGCCTTGCTCAGGGAAAAGGAGTGATCGTTGCCCGGACAATAAACGAAGCTCATGCGGCTATTGATGAAATGATGGTAGTAAAGAAATTCGGCCAGGCAGGAAGCAGGGTAATTGTAGAGGAATGTTTATGCGGCCAGGAAGTATCTGTGCTGCTCCTTACGGATGGTGCTAATATTCTTCCCCTGTTTGCATCCACTGACCATAAGCGCGCACATGACGGCGACCGAGGCCCCAATACAGGCGGGATGGGGGCATACTGTCCGTCTCCGCTTGTAACTAGCGAATTAGATAATATTATAAGAAATAAAGTATCAATTCCGCTTATACGGGGTTTAAAGAAAGATTCTAAGATTTATACCGGCATGCTTTATCTGGGCCTCATGATAAAAGATAATGTTCCTTATGTTCTGGAGTTCAATGTCCGGTTCGGTGACCCTGAGACTCAGGCTGTTTTGCCCAAGCTAAAAAGCGATTTATTTGACCTGATGCTCAAAACTACCGAAGGAAGACTCGATGGCGTCAGGCTTCAATGGGACAATAGGTTTTGTATATCGGTAGTTTTAGCTTCAGGAGGCTATCCAGGCAGTTACGAAAAGGGAAAGGAAATTAAGGGATTAGATGATTTGAGCGGTTATGACGGTGTTTATGTTTTTCATGCCGGGACAAAGGCTGTTTTTAATGATAATTCTAAAAAGGCTAAGTTTTTTACTGACGGAGGAAGAGTCCTAAATGTTAGTGCTCTGGGTAATACTGTAAAAGAAGCGCAAGATAAGGCGTATGGCGCAATTAGCAAGATAAGATTTGAAAATATGTATTACCGTCGTGATATCGGTAATAAAGCATTGGAGATTGTTCCAAAGCAGGCAGGCGCATGAAGAAGTCATTGTTAATTACGGTTTTTACGGTTTTAACGCTTTCGCTGCCGGTTTTTTCCGCTGATTTAGCCGATAGTGATGCCGCTCTTATCGAGCAGGCCCTTGATTTATCAGGAGTTAAAGAGCAAATCGGTTTAATTTCTGATTCTATGGAATCAGAGCTTGCCAGCTACAAGCAGGCAGTGAACCCAGAGGCTCATGAGCTCTTTGGCAAAATAGTCAAAGAAGCTTTTAATGAAGCGGCATTTTACAGCAGGGTTCTCGAGAGCTTCAAGGCAGAGTTTGACCGTAAGAAAATGGAAACTTTAATAAGTTTACTTAAAAGCCCGCTATCTATTAAAATGGCACGCCTCGAAGTTGAAGCATCAGATCCGGCAAAAGAGCAGGAAATCAGAGATTTCACCCTGAGGTTCCCTTTTAACCCTGTAACCCAGGAGCGTTCCGGGCTTGCTCAGAAAATAAATGAAATAACTGACCAAGTTGATACTTCGCTTAAGATTCAGGTAAGCATTTTTCAGTCAATAACAAAGGCGGTTAACCCCCTTGTGCAAG
The DNA here is from genome assembly GCA_043820815.1 of Candidatus Omnitrophota bacterium. Classification (GTDB taxonomy): domain Bacteria; phylum Omnitrophota; class Gorgyraeia; order Duberdicusellales; family 4484-171; genus JBDRDJ01. The sequence continues at coordinate 210,918 of JBDRDJ010000005.1, read as the reverse complement.
AGTACCAACGCATGACCCAGAAAGGTTTAGATGAAATCGCCGAAACCATGGAAGACAGGCTTAAACCAATGCTTGAGTCACAAATATTGATTTCTACGCTATACACTTACCGCAGCGCTACTGATCAGGAATTAAAAGATTACATTGAAATTCTTAAAAAGGAAGAGAGCCGTTGGTTCAATAAGAATCTCGCAAATGCTTTTATTAAAGCCTTAGTTCAAGCGGCTTCGGATATGGGTGAGGGTATAAAAGGCTCGGCGGATGAATTGCGTTTTTTTCAAAATAAACAAATACCTCGATAAGAGGAATAAGGTTTTATGTTATTGAAAATTAAACTATAAAAGGTAAAATGAAAACGGAGGTTTTCTATGGCTCAAAGAATTTCTGTTTTAGCAGGCAGTAAAAGCGATCTCAAAGAGCTCAAGCCCGGTTTTGACATCCTTGATGAGATGAAAATACCTTATACCGTTCTTGTTATATCTGCCCACAGAAATCCCGAAAAGCTTAGAGAATTTTGCTTAAAATTAGATAAAGATTGTTCGGTGGTAATTGCCTGTGCCGGCATGGCCGCGGCTTTACCTGGTTTTGTTGCTTCTTATGTTAATATACCCGTAATAGGAGTTGCCCTGAAAGGAGGGATTCTCAACGGGCTTGATGCTCTTTTTGCTATTGTAAGTACTCCCCGGGGGTTAGGGGTTGCCTCAACCGGTTTGGGTAAAAGCGCTTTTATAAATGCAATCATTATGTCACTTGAAATAATGGCCGTTAAGGATCCCCGTTACCTTAAACAGGTTACCAAGCTTAAAAATAAATTTAAATGAAAAAGTTTTTTATTAACCCTTCCAATATTGATAATGGCACAATAAGAGAAGTTGCCCTGTTGCTGCAGCAAGGAAAAATTGCCGCACTTCCTACGGAAACGGTTTACGGCCTTGCCGGGATTGCCGATAAGGGGCTTGTCAGGGACAGGCTTAGCAGGATAAAAAACCGTCCCGCTGACAAGCCGTTTACGCACGCCTTAAGCGATGTTGAGCTCGTTTTCGATAAGTATTTTAAAACTCTGCCTCCTTTCGGTTTTAAGCTTATTGAGATGTTTTGGCCGGGGCCGCTTACGATTATTTATTATACGCCGGATGATAATAAGGTAGGCGTAAGAGTCCCTTCCCATCCGGTTACAAATCTAATATTAAGGAATTTGCAGGAGGCCGTATATTTACCTTCAGCCAACATAAGCGGAGAGAAAGAAATTGTGTCGGCATCTGAGATCGAAAGCGTTTTTAAAGATAATATCGACGTTATTGTTGACAGCGGCCCCTTCGGGTCAGCCAAGTCTTCAACGGTTGTTGACTTAACGTATAATCCTTTTAAGGTACTGCGTGAAGGAGAAATCACCGAAAGGAATCTTATTGATCTGTTTGTAAGAAAGAGAATTATTTTTGTCTGTACCGGCAACAGCTGCCGTTCCCCTATGGCAGAAGCCATCCTGAGGAAATATTTGTATGAGATAAGCCCGCAGTTAAGCCAGCGCTACGAGGTAATTTCCAGGGGTGTTTATGCTTTAGGCGGAAGAACGATATCAACTTCTGCTTCGGATATTTTAAGGAATAACGAAGGCATTGATACAGACGGTTTTGTTTCAAAACAGTTGACTGAATTTGATATACTTTCTGCGGATTTGATTTTCACCATGGAGCACGGACAATTGAGGCATATATTAACCCTTGTTCCTACGGCCGAAGGCAGGGTCTTTGACTTAAGCAAATTTCTTTTTAACGAACAATCAGAAGATATTCCCGACCCCATAGGTAAGGGCTATAGTGATTATGAACGCACATACGGGATAATAAGGAACGCAATTACCGAGCTTATTGAATGGCTGTAGTTAGACATTACCCTAAATACTGAGGCAGTGAAACCGGGGCAGGTAAAGGATTAAAGATGAAGATTGCTTTAGCAAGTGACCATCGCGGCTATAGATTAAAGAATGCTATTGCCGGTTACCTTAAAGAAAAAGGCCATAGTGTTGTTGATTACGGGACATATTCCCATGATTCTTGCGATTACCCCGATTATATTTATCCTGCTTCAAAGTCAGTGGCTGATAAGAAAGCGGACCGCGCAATAGTGCTTTGCTATACAGGCATAGGAAGCTGTATTGCCGCCAATAAAGTCAGAGGGGTGCGTGCGGCTTTGGCGTATAATTTGGCTGCGGCAAGGTTGTCCCGCAAGCACAATAACAGTAATGTTCTTGTTCTTGCCTCAAAAGGCGTTAAAGTTGATAATCTCAAACGTATTGTTTCGGCATGGCTTAAGGCCGGCTTCGAAGGCGGCAGGCATGCCCAGAGAATAAAAAAGATCAAAGAAATAGAGGAGAGAGAGAATGTTTAATGAAATAAAAAAGGTCGATAGAGAGGTCTATGATAGTATTATGAAGGAACTGTGCCGTCAGAGAGAGCACATTGAACTTATTGCAAGCGAGAATTTTGCTCCCATGGCTGTTTTAGAAGCTCAGGGTTCAGTACTTACAAATAAATACGCCGAAGGTTATCCCCGTGCACGTTGGTATGGAGGGTGTCAGTTTGTAGATGTTGCCGAAGATATCGCGTGCCAAAGAGCGAAGGCGCTTTTCAATGCCGAATATGCCAATGTTCAGCCTCATTCGGGGACTCAGGCTAATATGGCGGTTATGATGGCTGTTCTTAATGCCGGTGATACGATTCTTGCCATGGACCTTGCATGCGGAGGCCATCTTTCTCACGGCCACCCGCTTAATTTCAGCGGTAAATTTTATAAAGTTGTTGCTTATGGGGTTAATAAAGATACTGAATGCTTAGATTATGATGAGATTGAACATTTAGCGTTAGAGAATAAGCCAAAAATGATAATTGCCGGAGCAAGCGCTTACCCAAGGATTATAGATTTTGAACGCTTTAGAAAGATAGCCGATAAGGTAGGAGCATATCTTTTAGTTGATATGGCGCATTTTGCGGGGTTGGTTGCGGCAAAAATACACCCTAATCCCTGCCCTGTGGCTGAATTTGTTACTTCAACTACGCATAAAACTCTAAGAGGCCCCCGTGCCGGTTTTATCCTTTGTAAAAAGGAATTTGCCAAGAAAATAAATACCGCCGTATTTCCCGGAATTCAGGGCGGGCCTCTTATGCATATAATCGCCGCTAAAGCAGTTGCTTTTGGTTTGGCTTCGCGTGATGAGTTTGTTGTTTACCAAAAGCAGGTTGTTAGCAATGCGGGCTTTTTTTCCCAGAGTATGCAGGCTAAGGGATACCGTATTGTAAGCGGGGGGACAGACAACCATCTTTTCTTAGTTGATTTACGCTCGAAAGAAATCAGCGGGAAAGAGGCATCTTTGGTTCTTGAAGGCGTAAATATCACCGTTAATAAGAATTTAATTCCTTTTGACAAGGCGCCGCCTGCTGTTGCAAGCGGTATACGTATCGGGACTCCCGCGGTTACAACAAGAGGCATGGGCGGAAAGCAGATGGAGCTAATTTCCGGCTTTATTGACACAGCTTTAACAAACAAAAACGATTCAGAAACCCTCAATAAAATACGAAAAGATGCGATCTCGCTAACAGAAGAATTCCCGTTATATCAGGATTTGGTAAATTCAATAGGTTAATAAAAATTACCGTGAAAAAAAAGCGAATAAATCGTCCCGTTTGGGATGAATACTTTATGGATGTTGCCCGTTTAGTCAGCGGCCGTTCAACTTGTTTAAGGAGAAAAGTGGGCGCTGTTCTTGTAAAAGATAAACAAATTCTGGCAACGGGTTATAACGGTGCGCCTTCGGGCATTGCTCATTGTGAAGATGCAGGGTGTTTGCGGCAAGACCTTAAGGTGCCTTCCGGCCAGCGCCACGAAATATGCCGCGGCCTTCATGCAGAGCAGAATGTTCTTCTCCAGGCTGCCCGCCACGGAGTATCAACAAGAGGAAGCGCCATCTATATTACAAATACCCCCTGCAGTATATGTTCTAAAATGATAATTAACGCAGGGATCAAAGAGGTAGTCTTTGGCGACAGCTATCCTGATAAGATGGCCGTTGGATTCTTGAAAGAGGCAAAGGTGAAACTGCGGCAATATTTGAGACCCAACTTGCCTACCGGCAGACATGGGTAATGTTAAAAACGTAGGGGCGGCCCTTGCGGCCGCCCGTTACTAAACACGAAAAGAGGGCAAACATGCGCTGTCCCTATTGCAATGATAACGAAGATAAAGTCGTAGATTCGCGCGAGATTTCAGAGGCAAAAGAAATAAGGCGAAGGAGAGAGTGCCTTAACTGCGGTAAGCGTTTTACCACTTATGAGCACATTGAAAGAACATCTTTAATGGTAACAAAGAAAGACGGGCGCCGTGAGCCTTTTAACCGGCAAAAAATATTAAATGGTTTATCCAGGGCCTGTGAAAAGCGCCCCATAAGCATGCAGAAGCTTGAAAAGATAGTCCTTGAGGTTTCAGAGGAAATACAGAAGAAATTTGATCAAGAGGTTGAATCGCGGTTAATCGGAGAGCTGGTAATTAAAAAGTTGGCCGATCTCGATGACGTAGCGTATGTGCGGTTTGCCTCGGTATACCGCCAATTCAAAGATATTAACCAGTTCATGCGCGAACTCCGTGATGTTCTCGGAAGACGAATGAAATAGGCAACAGGTATCAGAGGACAGAAGTCAGAGGCCAGAAAAGAAACCAGTTTACAGGAACCAGAAAGAAATCGGCGCTGTAGGGTACAGGCCCGCCTGTACCGTTAATAATAAAAATTATAGAGGTCAAAAATAATCCATGGTCATAGGTTTCGGAATACTATGAATAAAAACAAAAAACGCAATACGCATAACGCAATACGAAATACGAAATAGGCATGGAGTCTTGAGAGTGGTAGAAGTAGAGCTTTCCAGAATTATAATTGATGAACAAAAGGGTGAACAGTTAATCGTTCTTAAGGAGGCCAAAGGAGAACGCATACTGCCGATTGTTATAGGAATCAGCGAAGCAGCCGCGATTAAGATGCATATAAGTGATTTTTCTCCCCCCCGCCCGATGACTCATGATTTACTATGCTCGGTATTCTCTGAGGTTGGAGTGCGCCTTGAACTCATTGTTATCGATAAACTGCTTGACAGCACCTTTCATGCCAAACTTTACTTGCGCCTGGGCATAGGCGGCCTTAAAATCATTGATGCCAGGCCTTCCGACAGTATTGCTTTAGCAGTCCGTACAAAATCCCCCATGTTCGTAGAAGATGAAGTGTTTGATAACATGGCGAAATAAGCATAGACGGATAACCCCATCCTTAATCCATGCGTTTCTTAACTAATAAAATCAAGAAAATTCCCTATTTTTCTAAATTAGCCTCTTTGGCTAAAAAGAATAATATTGAGGTTTATTTAGTCGGCGGCGCTCTTCGTGATTTTATAATTGCCCCTAAGAAGAATATTTTTGATTTCGATTTTGCAGTTTCTAAGGGTGCCTCTTTAATCGCGCGTAAATTTGCTAAGGTAACAGGCGGCAGTTACGTTGTCCTTGATGAAGAAAATAAAAGCTACCGGGTAGTGGTTAAAGAAAAAAAACAATGCTTTCAATATGATTTTACCGCTTTTAGAGGGAAAGATATCTCGGGTGATCTTTTAGGCAGAGACTACAGCGTTAATGCGCTTGCCGTCTCTGTTAATTTATACCCTAAAGCCAAGCTTATCGATAACTGTAATGCATTATCGGATTTAAAAAGAAAAATTATACGGACAATATCCCAAAAGGCGTTAAAAGAAGACCCTTTAAGAATTATCCGGGCATTCAGCTTGATGAGCCGTTATAAATTTACAATCGAGAGAGAGACTTTGCGGTTGATTTCTTTAAACAAAACTTTGATTAAAAGCGTTGCCGGCGAGCGTATCAATGAGGAGCTTTATAAAATATTCAGCGCTGTCAATTCGTATTCCGCCCTAAGGCTGATGAGTGATACTAAGGTTTTAGACGAAATTTTTCCCTGCATTCGCAGCGCAAGGGGGGTTTATCAGGGCAGATACCATCATTTAGATGTTTGGAACCACTCTCTTGAGGCGCTTAAAAAGTACGAGGTTATGTATACGCGTAAGCTTATGAATAATCCCGGTATTTTTAAATATCTTAATCAGGAGATTATCCCCGGCAGAAGCCGTAACTACATTGTAAAACTGGCATCGCTTCTTCATGATATAGGCAAGCCTCTGGCAAAGAAGAAAAAAGGAAAGAAAACGATATTCCATACTCACGAAAAAATCGGAAGGGATTTAGCCGAGCAGTTAGGCAGCAGGCTTAAATTGTCATTTAAAGAAACGGATACCCTTAAGAAATATATATTCTGGCATTTGCGTCCGGGCTACCTTGCAGACAGGCATACCCCATCTAAACGGGCAGTTTACAGGTTTTTTAGAGATACTCAAGATGAGGGCGTAGCGGTGATTCTTTTATCAATCGGTGACTGGAGGGCAACGCGGGGGCCGGAAATTGGCCAAAAGAAAAGAATTATCCATGAGAGGATTTTATTTAAGCTTACCGACAGTTATTTTAAAGATAAAGCGAAGCTGCCGATTGCTAAATTGGTTGACGGCTATGACATTATGCGTAAGTTTTCTCTCAGGCCTTCGGTATTGATAGGTAAAATTCTTAAATCAGTCAAAGAGGAACAGGCATTAGGAAAAATCAAGAGCAGGGCCGATGCTTACAATCTGGCAAAAAAGATAATTACCAACAGCAAGAAAAGAGGTTGATGTGAAATTAAATGGTATTGAAATCTCAGTTGTTAAAGCAAATATGGCAGCCGTTAAAGCCAGCCTTAAGGCGGTAGCTTTTATTGATACTGTGGATGCCAAAAGCGTATTTAAAGAAATTAAATTAAAGGCCGGTAAGATTGTTGTATATTCTTCTCTAAATAAGAAAAGTAGTTTTGTATTGGGAGCTATTTTAAAAAAAAGAGGGTTGGTGACCGAATCTCTTGTCCGAAATGCAGCATATAACCTGTTAACTTATGCTCAAAAAAAGTCTTTTAATTCTATTGCTTTAGGTTTTATTAATTTAAAAGGCTGCGGGCTTAAAGTTAAAGATGTATCAAAAATTATGGCTCAGGAAGTTTTCCGTTACAGCACGGGGGTTAAGAATAAATCTCTTAAGAGAATAATATTTGCATTAGGTAACGTGCAATCTTTTAAGATTTTTAATAAACAGATAAACCGATATTTGGCTTATATGGATAAAGAGATGCGCCTTGGCCCGTATCTTACTGTTGACGGGATTGTTGAACATAAAGGCGGTATTATAATGATTAAAAGAAGCAACCCTCCCTTAGGATGGGCTCTTCCGGGCGGATTTGTGGATTATAATGAAAGCGTTGAGAAGGCAGTGGTTAGAGAAATAAAAGAAGAAACCAATCTTAATTTCGTCAGAATAGAGCAGGTTAAGGTTTATTCGGATCCTCAAAGGGACCCGCGGTTTCATACTGTATCGGTGGTTTTTAAAGGCAAGGGCCAAGGAGTGTTACGTTCGGGCTCAGATGCAAGCGAGGCCAGGGTATTTTCTCTGGATGCACTGCCTGAGATAATTGCCTTTGATCATCGTCGAATCATTGAAGACTATATCGAAACAATTAATTAATTTAATAATCATGAAGGATACCCCAGTCAGATATTTAAAAGGAGTTGGCCCGAAAAAAGCCGCTAAATTCAACTCTTTAGGGGTTAATAATGTTTATGACCTTTTGTATTATTTCCCCTTTCGTTATGAAGACAGGAGGGATTTCAGAAAAATAAAGGATGTTTCGGCAAATCAGATTTGCGCTGTGCGCGGCAAAATAGTTACCCTCCGCCTTAAGAAAATTCCCTATTTTGTCCGTAAAAGCAGAGTCCGCAGCGTCCTTGAGGTTTTTCTTAAAGACTCAAGCGGAATTATAAGCTGTGTTTGGTTTAACCAGGAATATCTTGCCGATACCCTTAGCGAGGGCAAAGAATTGTTTGTTTGGGGAAAGGTTACGCAAAAAGGAAGAAAATATCAAATCGTTGCCCCTAAATTCGAGACAGCAAATAGCAAGTTTTCTTTAGAGCTCGGTAAAATAGTCGGCCTGTACCGCTTAAGCCCCCCTTTTACTCAGAGGTTTATGAGGAAGGTTATAACAACAGCCTTGAATGATTTTTCTAAAGAAGCCCGGGATCCGCTGCCTTACCGTATCAGGAGCCGCGTCAAAATGCCTAATATCGTGGAAAGCTTGCAAGAGATACATTCTCCGGGCAATTACGATAAGTTGAGCGCAGCAAGGGAGCGGTTTGTTTTTGAGGAATTATTTTTCTCTCAGATTTTAGTATATTTAAGAAAAGCTAAACACCGTTCCCAAAAAGGCCCTTGTTTTAAAATCACTCAAGAGATTACCGGGGCATTACGCAATAATTTAGATTTTACTTTAACCGCTTCTCAAGATGAAGCGGTTTCAAAGATACTGGATGACATATCAAAGCCTTATCCTATGCGCAGGCTTCTACAGGGAGATGTAGGCTGCGGCAAGACAGTAGTCTGTTCATTCCCAATCGGTGTTTGCGCCAGCTGTAAATGGCAGGCAGCATTAATGGTGCCAACAGAAATTTTAGCATGGCAGCATAAAGCAACCTTGGAGAGAATTTTTAAAGGATTGGGCTTTAAAATTGAAGCGATAACTTCTTCTTTGCCGAATAAGGAGTTAAAGAGCATATACGCCGCTTTAGAGAAAGGCGAAATCGATATAATAGTGGGAACCCATGCTTTAATACAGGAACAGATAAAATTTAGCAGGCTTGGGCTGGTTGTTATTGACGAGGAGCACAGGTTTGGTGTCGCCCAGAGAATACTTTTACCAAATAAGGGCCAGGTTAACCCGCACTGCTTAATAATGAGCGCAACCCCGATACCCAGGAGTTTAGCCCTGTCTATTTACGGAGACCTTGACCTTTCTACCATTAACGAGCTGCCTGCCGGCAGAATTCCCCCTGAAACCAGTATTGTAAAAGAGGATAAGAGGCAGGAGGTATATGCATTTCTCAGAGAAAAACTTAAGGAAGAAAGACAGGCGTATATTGTTTATCCTGTTATAGATGAATCAAAAGCACAGGATTTGAAATCACTTAAGGTTATGCACAGGGAACTTTCAAAAGAGTTTTCATCCTACACAGTGGGGATGTTTCACGGAAGGTTGAGTGTTCAGGAAAAACAGAAGTCTATACGGGATTTTTGTGATAAACGTATTCAAATAATGGTTTGCACAACAGTTATCGAGGTAGGTATTAATATTGAGAATGCGACGGTTATGATCGTAGAGAATCCCGAAAGGTTCGGGCTGGCACAGCTTCATCAGCTTAGAGGAAGAATACAAAGGTCACGGTTTAAGCCCTATTTTATCCTTATAAGCCCTTTAAATATTCCCGACATGGCGCTTAAAAGAATAGAAGTATTACGTAATGTCAGCGATGGATTTGCTATCAGCGAGGAAGACCTTAAGATTAGAGGCCCCGGGGATTTTTTTGGTTTTTTGCAGCATGGGTTTCCTTTTCTAAAAATTGCAAATCCTTTAACAGATATAGAAATGCTTTATAAAGCGCGGGTTTATGCTTTTCAAGTAATAAAAGAAGACCCTTTTTTAGAGAAGCAGTCCAACCGCTGCATACGGTACCACATTAATTCTCATTTTGGACATATGCGTAAAGAAATAGACATCCTATATTCGAAATGAAAATAATCACGGGTTTATTGAAGAATAGGCCAATAATTTCACCCCCGGGAATAAGGCCGGTTTCGAATATTGTCCGCAAGGCTTGTTTTGATATTCTAAGAGGCGAGTTCGAAGGCAAGGCAGTATTAGACTTGTTTGCCGGTTCAGGAGCCCTGGGTATTGAGGCTTTATCCAATCAGGCTAGAAAGTGCACTTTTGTAGACATAAAAAGGCCAAGTGTTTTGGCTATAAAAGATAATTTAGACAGGTATTCTTTAGGCCAGCTTGCAAGTGTTTGTTGTTTAGATGCTTATAGTTTTCTCAAGAAAATCAATGGGAGCAAGAGAAGATTTGATATTATTTTCCTGGATCCGCCCTACTATAAAGGTATGTTAAAGAAATCCTTGCAATGCATTATGGAGTATGATATATTGACACCTTTGGGCTATATTGTTGGTTTTTGCTATTTTAAGGAAGATTTGTGCGCCATAGATAAAAACTTCTCTGAAATATGCCGCAGGCGTTATGGTCAAACATCCCTTTTATTAATTCAGAAAATCAATAGGTTACAATGAGAAGAGTCATTTATCCGGGGACATTTGACCCTGTAACAAACGGGCATATAGATATCATAAAACGAGCTGCTTTAATTTCTGATGAGATTGTAGTCTCAGTGGTTAAATCCCCGCATAAAAAAACTTTATTCTCTTTTAGGGAAAGGCTGCAAATGGTAAAGCGTGTAACTTTGGGCATGCAAAACCTTGTTGTAGAGGGCTTTGAAGGCCTGATAGTTGATTTCGCCCTTAAAAAGAAAGCTTCTGTAATCGTTCGTGGTTTAAGGATGATTTCAGACTTTGAATATGAATTTCAAATGGCTTTAACAAACCGCAGTTTAAATCCAAAGGTTGAAACGATTTTTCTTATGCCTCATCCCGAGTATTCTTATATTTCGTCGCGGCTTATAAAAGAAGCCGCATTCTTAGGGGCGGATTTAAGAAAATTCCTGCCGGAATCAGTAATAAAACCATTAAAAGAGAAAATAAATGAAAATAAAAGTAAGCGACATAAATAGAGAAGGTTTGGCCTTAAAGGAAAGCTTTCCTATATCACGCTGGGATATAGACAGCGATGCGGTTAAGTTTGTTGATTGTACGCACATCGAGGGGGCATTTTTGCGCAGTGAAGACGTTATAATTGTAAATGCCAATATAACTTTCAACCGTAAGATAAAATGTGCACGATGCTTGGATGAGGTTTGCCAGGAAGTTAAACAAGATATAACTTTGACTTACAGCGGCAAGGGAAGCGAAGATTATTTAGAGATTGATGATGACCTCCGCCAAGAAGTTCTTTTAGAATATCCCATGAAAGCGGTTTGTAATCCCGAGTGCTTAGGTATTTGTTCAGGCTGCGGTGTGAATTTAAACCATCAAAAATGCAGCTGCGATATAAAAACTAAAAAAAAGAGGTGAATTATGGCTCATCCAAAAAGGAAACAATCCCATTCACGAACAAGAAAACGCAGAACGCACCAGAAGATTTCGGTTCCATTGCTTGTTTCATGCACAGAATGCAAGCGTTTGAAACCGGCTCACACAGTGTGCCCGTTTTGCGGTTATTACAGGAAGAAGGAAATTATTACTATAAAAAAGAAAGATAAAAGTAAGAAAAAACGCTAAACATTATACTAATGTCTGTTTGAGGTAAATCCTAAGCACGAAATCCGAAATTCGAAACAATATCGAAATTCTAAGTCCCATAAATTAATAAAATTATGAAATATAGAATTGGATTAGATGTATCGGGAGGTGATTTTGCTCCTGAGGCCATTCTTAAGGGTGCCATAATGGCACGCAATGAATTGAAGGAGAATATTGTTTTAGTGGGGCCTAAGCATGAAGTTGAAGAGGTTCTTGGGAAATTAAAATCATCCTTTTTGGATTTCACAATTGTTGATGCACCCGAGAAAATTGAGATGTGTGAACCTCCGGCTATTGCGGTAAGAAGAAAAAAGAAATCTTCCATTGTCGTAGGGCTTAAGTTATTGAAAGAGAGACAAATAGACGCTTTTGTATCATGCGGGAATACCGGCGCCGTTGTTTGTTCTTCAGCATTAACCTTAAGGCTTATTGAGGGAGTTGAAAGGCCGGGAATTTCACTGATGCTTCCTACGAAGAAGGGTGTATCGATACTCTGTGATGCGGGAGCCAATACAGAGCCAAAGCCGGTTCATCTTTTGCAATACGGAGTAATGGCCTCTGTGTATTGTCAATTGGTTTTGAATAAATCCAATCCTACGATAGGCCTTCTTAATATCGGAGAGGAAGAATCTAAAGGTTCAGAGTTCGTTAGGAATGTGCATAAACTTTTTTCTGAAAGCTCTCTTAATTTCATCGGCAATTTAGAAGCTAAAGATGCATTCTCGGGCAAGTGCGATTGTATAGTTTGCGACGGATTTATCGGTAATATTTCATTAAAGATTGCCGAAGGTGCCGCTGAAGTCTTAGGAAGTTTTCTTATAGATGAGATTAGAAGCAATTTTTTCGGAAAAATCGGGATGCTGCTGATGAAGCAGAGCTTACTCTCGTTTAAACGCAGGATCGATTATGCTGAATACGGCGGAGCCCCTCTTCTTGGGGTTGACGGTATTGTGATTATAGGCCATGGACGCTCAAACTCTACAGCCGTTAAGAACGCGATTAAAGCAGCAGTTAAAGAATTGAAAAGAGATATTAACAGCGAAATTAAAAAGAAAATCAATGAAGTCTGCCAAAATAGTAGGGTTGGGTAAATACGTCCCGCCTTTTGTATTAACTAATGACGATCTCGCAGAGATGGTCGATACAACTGACGAATGGATAACTGCCCGAACGGGAATAAAAGAGAGAAGGATTGTGCAAAAAGGCACGCCGGCCTCTGAGCTCGCGTATCAGGCATCAAAAATTGCCCTTAAAAGGGCGGGATTAAAGCCTGCTGATATAGACCTTATTATTGTCGCAACAATCACTCCTGACACCCAGTTTCCTTCAACGGCCTGTTATTTACAGGATAAATTGAAAGCAAGACGGGCTGCCTGTTTTGATATTTCCGCTGCCTGTGCGGGTTTTGTTTATGCTTTAACCGGTGCATGGCAATTTATCAAAGGAGGCTTATTTAAAAATGTGTTAATAGCCGGCAGTGAAGTTTTATCCACTATTACTGACTGGAATGACAGGTCAACATGTGTTTTATTCGGAGACGGAGCAGGAGTGGTAATTCTTACTGCTTCCAGCAAAGAAGGGGTTCTTAGCGCTTATTTAGGCGGTGACGGTTCGCAGTCGGATGTTCTTATCCTGCCGGCAGGCGGTTCAAGAAATCCTTCTTCTCTCGATACGGTTAAGCAGAGGATGCATTTTATCCAGATGAGAGGCAATGAGCTTTTCCGCATAGCCGTAAGGCTGATGGTTGAAGCGGCCAAAAAAGCTTTAGCTAATGCCGGCTTGACTACGGCTGATGTTAATCTTTTAGTCCCTCATCAGGCTAATCAAAGAATAATAAGTGCTGTTTCAAAAAGGCTGCACATTCCTCAAAATAAGATATACAGTAATATCGCCCGCTACGGCAATATGTCTTCAGCTTCAAGTGCAGTTGCGCTCTGCGAAGCATGGGAAGAAGGAAAAATAAAAAGAGACGATATAGTTGTTCTTGATGCTTTTGGCGGCGGCCTTGTTTGGGGCAGCTGCGTCATAAAGTGGATATGAATGCAATAATTTTTCCCGGTCAGGGTTCTCAATGTGTGGGTATGGGCAAAAGCCTTTTTGACAGCTTCCCTGAAGCAAAAGGTATCTTTCTTAGAATTAACAATATTCTTGGCTGTGATTTGGCAGATAAGTGCTTTAGCTGCCCCGAGGACTGCCTTAAGGATACGTCAATACAGCAGCTTGCTGTTTTAGCCTGCAGTTTAGCAGCCTTTTCAGTTTTTAAAACTCACACCATTGTCACCTCTTATTGTGCCGGGCTTAGCCTCGGAGAGTACAGCTGTTTATATGCGGCGGGAGCCGTGTCTCTTGAAGATGTGGTTTATCTGGTTAAGGAAAGAGCTCTGGCAATGCAGAAGGCGGCGCTCTTATCGCCCTCTACGATGATGGCTGTTATGGGTTTAACCCGTAAAGAGTTGCAGGAACAGGCTAAGGCACACGGTTTTTATATCGCAAATATTAACTCGCCTTCTCAGACAGTTATTTCATTAAAGGCGGATAAGAAAGACAGCATAAGAAGCACTCTTGAAGCAAGAGGGGCTAAGGTGGTTGATTTGGCGGTAAGCGGGGGGTTTCATTCACCGTTTATGGAGGCGGCGAAAGAGCATTTAAGCCGGGTTTTGGATAAAATCAATTTTAAAGACGCTCAAATCCCTATTGTTAGCAATGTCACTGCATGTGCCCATACGGATAAGAACGAGATTAAAGATAATCTTTTGAGGCAATTGGTTTCTTCTGTGCTCTGGAATGACAGCGTTGAATACATGGCATCAAAAGGCGTTAATGTTTTTTTTGAACTCGGCCCTTCGCGCGTGCTAAAGGGGTTGATGCGCAAGATTAATCCCGTGTTGAAGGTTGTAAATATAGAGAAGAAGGAAGACCTTAATGCTTTGCTTGACCAAGATATTTCGATATAAGTGAAAATCCAAGAGGTGGCTATGCGCTTTAACGATAAGGTAGTTATTGTAACCGGTGCGGCACAGGGCATCGGCCGGGAAATAGCCTTAGGCTTTGCTAAGAATAAGGCAAATGTTGTCCTTTTTGACGTCGATAAGGGCATGCTCGAGGAAGCTTTGGCCCGGATAAAAGAGTATTCACGTGCCTTGGCATTCCATTTGGATATTACAAAATTCAAAAATGTTGAGGAAAAAATTAATAAAGTTATTGACAACTTTGGAAGAGTTGATATATTAGTAAACAATGCGGGAATAACGCGCGACAACCTGCTTCTTAGGCTCTCTGAAAATGATTGGGATAAAGTTTTAGAGGTGAATTTGAAAGGCGCTTATAATTGCTGCAAGTCTGTTTTGAAGCCTATGCTAAAACAGCGCTGTGGTAAAATAATAAACATTTCATCGGTTATAGGCATTATCGGCAACCCTGGCCAGGTTAATTACTCGGCTTCAAAGGCAGGCCTCATAGGTTTAACTAAGTCTCTGGCAAAGGAGTTAGGTTCGAGAAACATCAATGTTAATGCGGTTTGTCCGGGTTATATTCAGACAGCTATGACTGACAAGTTAGACGATAAGGTAAAAGAAGCCATGCTGGCGCGCATACCTTTAAGAAGATTCGGCACAACTTCTGATGTAGCAAATGCCGTTATGTTTCTGGCTTCAAAAAGTTCGGATTATATTTCGGGTCAGGTTTTGGTTGTAGACGGAGGTCTTGTTTAATTAGTCAGTCAAATTTCTATGTGTATTGCTGCACCATAAAAAGGAGGTACTAATGGGAGTTGATGAGAAAGTAAAAGACATTATCGCTGAACAGCTCGGAGTTAAAAAAGAGGAGATTAAGGCAGAGAGTTCCTTTATAGATGATTTGGGCGCAGACTCATTGGATACAGTTGAGGTGGTTATGGCACTTGAGGAAGAGTTTGGCATAGAAATCCCCGATGAGGATGCCGAAAAGATTACGACCGTCGGCGAAGCCGTAAGATACATTGACGAAAAAATAAAAAAGAAAGCCGAATAGTTCTTTTATAATATGAGACGTGTTGTTGTAACCGGCTGCGGGGCAGTCAGCCCCATGGGTGTTGGAAAGGTTGCCCTTTGGAAATCTTTAATCGAAGGGAAAAGTGCAATCCGCAGGATTACCCAGTTTGACGCAAGCGGGTTTGATTCGCAGATTGCAGGTGAGGTCCCTGATTTTATCCCGCCTAATTTTATCTTACCAAAAGATATCCGCAGAACGCCTCGTTTTGTTCAATTAGCTCTTAAGGCCGCAGAGGAAGCCATAGAAGGCAGCGGTATAAAATTCGACAATGCTAACCCTTACAGGACAGGAGTTATCGTCGGTTCGGGCATAGGCAGCCTTGAGATTTTTGAGCGTGAACATAAGGTTTTCTTAGAAAGAGGCCCGAGGAAAATATCGCCTTTTCTTATACCTATGCTCATAACCAATGAAGCCGCAGGAGCAGTTTCAATTTATTTCAAAGCGAAGGGGCTTAATTATTGCACGGTTACAGCTTGTGCTTCGGGAGCGCATGCCATAGGGGAATCATATAAGGCTATCAAGCATGACCGGGCTGATGTAATGATAGCCGGCGGAACCGAAGCCTCTATCGTCACTATGGGTGTCGGAGGATTCTGTGCGCTTAAGGCTCTTTCTACGCGCAACAACGAACCCCAAAGAGCAAGCAGGCCTTTTGACCGCGAGCGCGATGGTTTTGTTATGGCTGAAGGTTCAGGAATAGTCGTTCTTGAGGAGTTGGCGCATGCTAAAAAGAGGGGCGCTGATATTCTCGGGGAAGTCTGCGGTTACGGGGCAACTTCCGATGCCTATCATATAACTGCCCCGCACCCAAAAGGCGAGTCTGCTCAAAAAGCAATTGAAGATGCTTTAGAAGAAGCAAAAGTCGATGTAAGCGAAAAGGTTTATATAAATGCTCACGGAACCAGCACCCAGCTTAATGATAGAATAGAAACCTTGGCAATCAAGGGGGCATTTAAGCCTCATGCTAAAAATGTTGCTATAAGTTCAACAAAATCAATGATCGGCCATACATTAGGAGCCGCCGGTGCAATTGAATTCATTATTTGCTGCCTTGCCGTTAACAATAAAATAATTCCTCCCACTATTAATTTAGAAAACCCTGATCCGGATTGTGATTTAAATTATACGCCTAATAAAGCCGTTGAATGCGATTTTGATATTGCGCTTTCTAATTCTTTGGGCTTTGGCGGTCACAACGCCACCCTTGTTATTAAAAGGTTCAAATAAAAGAAAGTTTAGAACTGTTGAAATTGCCAAATAGGCGATTTTGTGATAAGATTAAAATATATGAATAAAAAGGAAATTCTAAAATATTGGGTAAAATCATCGGATAATGATTACGCAACCATGGAATATTTGTTTAAAGGCAAAAATTATCCCTGGGCGTTGTTTGTTGGACATATCGTAGTTGAAAAATTATTAAAAGCCTATTACGTGAAAAATCACGATATAAATACCCCATATATACATGATTTACTGCGTATTGCTGAAAAAGCAAGTCTCAACCTTTCTGAAAAACAAAAAGATTTCCTCGATACTCTGACCAGCTTTAACATAAAAGCACGCTATGACGATTATAAATTGAAATTTTACACAATGTGCACGAAGCAATTCGCCGCAGAATATGTTGCTAAAATAAAGGAATTCAGAATATGGATAAAAAAAATGCTTTAAGGCTGGCTCGTGATTACGTAAACTTCCTTATTTCCCACCGCTATTATAACGTAAAAGAAGCCTTCCTTTTTGGTTCATATGCGCGGAATCGCTTTAATGATGATAGCGATATTGATATAGCTCTGGTATTGGAGGGATATAGAGACACCATAGAGGAACTATCAAATTTAATGCGGCTTCGTAGAAATTTTGACCTGCGCATAGAACCCCACCCTATCTCTAAAAAAGACTTTAAAAATAGCAATCCTTTTGCTAAAGAAATAAAAAAAGGGTTGAAAATTTTATAAATTAACATAACCTATCAACTGGAGTTTTTCGCGGCCTTTTAATTATTAACAATATTGATAAATAACCCCTCCGGCCCCGTCTATCCCGCACCTACTTTTGTACAATTTCCTATGTTATATGTAATACAAAATAACCGTCCTTTTTATATAAAAGATGGAATAAGAGCCCAAATCCTTTCAAATATCTTGCCTTTTTATTGCATTTCCCTCCAAAAAGTGTTATCTTTTATGTAGAGCCTCAGAAAATACATTACACGTATATTAATTGTTAGACAATAAATAATAAAATAATTAATGCCCAAATTACCTACCCGCCGCAGTGTCCGTCCGGCCAAACTTACTCCGCAACGCCTGAGCTTCGCTTTTGGCTTCGCAGAGGCGTCCGATTCCGGCGTTAGAAGTAATTAGATAATTATTTGATTCGTGATATAATTAAACTTGATGGAAGATGATACTCTTAGGCAGCAGCATATAAAATCATTCATTAAATTACCGCTTTCTGAGCGTTTGGCCTGGGCATTCAGACAAAGGCAATTTCTTATCAAATTTAGAAATTCCTCGGCAAAGAATATTAGTAAGAGTATACGCCGAAATGATAAAAAATACTTCAAACCATAATATCTGGGATAAGATAATCAATGAATTCAACGAAGAAAAACTAAAATATATTTTAGTTGGTGCTGCCGCTAAAGAAGTTGATAAGTATAAAAAAAAATTAAAATAACTCCCGATATCGATATTGACAATACAGGCATTTTTATATATTATAAGTAAATTTATGATAATTAAAACAGGCAGGCCGGCAAATTCAAAGGCCGGTTTTTTTGTATCATGGGATTAACTTTAATAGAAAGAATTCTTCTTAAACATTCAAATGACAAAAAACTTTCCGATTTTGTCTATGCGGATGTTGATTTTTGCTTCGGCAATGATATCACAGCGCCCCTCGCTGTTAAAGAATTTAATGCGGCAGGCTTTGATTCGGTTTTTAACCCGCGAAAAATAGGTTTTTTCTGCGATCATTTTGTACCGGCGCGTGATTTAAAAGCCGCTAATAACGTAAAGCTTCTCAAAGAGTTTGCCCGTAAATGGCGTCTTCGCCATTTTTACGAAAGCCAGGCCTGCGGCATAGAACACGCTTTTATCCCGGAAGCTGGTATCGTAAAACCCTATGATCTTGTGATAGGAGCAGATTCTCATACATGCACATATGGTGCAATGGGAGCGGCAAGTTTTGGTGTAGGTTCAACTGATGTCGCCGCTGCCATGAAAGAGGGCAAATGTTGGCTTCGTGTGCCCGAAGTTATTAAATTTATTTACCACGGTAAATTGAATAAATGGGTCAGCGGAAAAGATTTGATTCTTTATACAATAGGGAAAATAGGAGTAGACGGAGCGCTTTATAAGGTTATGGAAATGTCCGGGCCTGTTATTAAGAGCATGAGTATGGATGAGAGGTTTACTATGTGTAATATGGCAATTGAAGCAGGAGGAAAAACCGGCATAATCGAGCCGGACGAAAAAACAGCTGCATTCGCAAAAAGTGCAGGCAAGAGAAATAAAAAGATAAAATTATTAAAAAGTGATTCTAACGCTGATTACAGCCGGATAATTGAGATTGATGTTTCTAAAATAAAACCTCAAGTATCATGCCCGCATCTCCCAAGTAACACTAAAGACGCCGGCAGCTTAAAAAGCGTTAAGTTAAACCAGGTTGTTATCGGTTCCTGCACAAACGGAAGAATTTCTGATTTAAAAATTGCCGCGGGAATTCTTAAGGGGAAAAAAATAAAGAAAGGCTTAAGGGCCATTGTTATTCCGGCGACACCTAAAATATACCAGGAAGCTGAAAAAAAAGGTTTATTAAGGGTTTTTGCTGAATCCGGCTGTATGATTTGCCCTCCTACTTGCGGGCCTTGTTTAGGCGGCCACACAGGCGTGCTCGATAAAGGAGAGGTTGCTTTAGCAACCACTAACAGGAATTTTATCGGCCGTATGGGGCATCCGGAAAGCTTTGTGTATCTTTCTTCTCCTGCAGTTGCCGCGGCATCGGCGGTTAAGGGAAGAATCGTCCATCCTGACGAAGTTTAAAATATTGTAGGGGCAGGGGAACCCTACCCGTTAAGAATTACAAATCAAATGATTATTAAAGGCAAAGCCCACAAATTCGGCGATAATATAAATACCGACGATATCATTGCGGCAAAATACTTAGATTCGCAGGATGAAAAATTCTTAGGATCCAAGTGCATGGAAAACATTGACAGCAGTTTTCCATCACGGGTTGTAAGCGGTGATATTATCTTATCAGGAAACAATTTCGGTTGCGGTTCAAGCAGGGAGCATGCTCCTTTAGCCATAAAAGGGTGCGGTATATCTTTGGTTATTGCGCAAAGTTTCGCCAGGATATTTTACCGCAACTCAATAAATGTCGGCCTTCCAATATTGATATGTAAGAACGTAAATCAAATTGGACAAGGTTCAGAGCTTAATGTTGATCTTTCAGAGGGGAAAATTATCGACTGTAGTTCTCATAAAGAATATAGCTGTGAGGCGTTTGCGCCTTTTATGCAGGAAATCGTTAAAGCCGGAGGGTTAATCAAATGGATTCAAAAAAAGAAAACACAAACAAAAAATACCGCATAGCAGTAATACCGGGAGACGGGACAGGCCCGGAAGTCGTATGCGAAGGGCTAAAAGTCCTCGATGAGGCGGCGGCTAAATTTAACTTTAAGGTAGAAACCCATGAGTATGACATCGGAGGAGAAAGATATCTAAAAACAAAGGAAGTTATGCCTGATTCGGTCGTTAGCGAGCTTAAAACGTTTGATGCAATTTATCTTGGAGCAATAGGTGACCCGAGAGTTAAGCCGGGGATACTTGAGAAGGGTATTTTGCTTAGGCTGCGGTTTGAGCTCGACCAGTATATAAATCTGCGTCCGGTTGTCCTTTACGATAAAAGATTCTGCCCCTTAAGGGATAAAGACGAGAAAGATATTGATTTTGTAGTTGTCAGGGAAAATACCGAAGGCCTGTATTGCGGCGCAGGAGGTTTCTTGCGCAAAAATACAGAAAATGAAGTTGCTATTCAGGAAAGCATAAATTCTTATAAAGGCGTAGAGAGATGTTTGCGTTTTGCCTTTGAGTTTGCCGGAAAAAGAAACAAAAAGAAAACCGTAACACTATGCGGGAAAACCAATGTTTTAACTTTTGCTTTTGATTTATGGGAGAGAACATTCAACAAGTTGGCAAAAGAATACCACGGCATTAAAACCGATTACGCCCATGTTGATGCAACTTGTATGTGGATGGTTAAAAACCCCGAGTGGTTTGATGTAATAGTAACGGACAATATGTTCGGTGACATCATTACTGATTTAGGAGCGATGATTCAGGGCGGTATGGGCATTGCAGCCGGAGGCAATCTTAACCCTCAAGGGGTCTCAATGTTTGAGCCTATTGGCGGAAGCGCTCCTAAGTATACCGGGAGGAATGTGATTAACCCAATGGCTGCTATTTGCGCTTTATCTATGCTGCTTGACGAAATTGGCGAAGTAAAGGCATCTAAGTCTGTTGAGGAGTCAGTTAAGAAAGTTGTGAAAGAAAAACTTAAAGCCCTCTCTGCCGGCAAAATGGGGTATTCTACAAGTGAGGCAGGCGACCTTGTTGTAAAGTATCTATAAGCGTTAAATTAAAAATCAAAATGTAAATATTAAAATGACAAATAAAAATTCAAAATGTTTAGATTTAAATCTTAAGATTTTGTTTTTTACATTGTCATTTTGATATTTGATATTTAATTTTTGATTTAAAATTAAGTGAAAACATGAAGAAATATAACGTAGCCGTAATCGGTGTCGGGGTAGTGGGGGTTGAGATTTTAAAAATTTTAAGAGAGCGGAGTTTCCCGGTTTCTAAGCTTAGAGTTTTTGCAAGGTCTTCGCGAAGAATTGATGTGGAAGGTTTTTCTTACGAAGTGGAAGCTATCGAAGGCAGCGATTTTTCCGGTGTTGATATAGCACTGTTTGCCGGAACCGAAGGAGAAAAAGGAGCAAGCCTTCTTTACGCTAAAGAATTTATTGAAAAAGGCGCAGTAGTTATTGATAACGGCAAAGATTTTCGCTTAAATGATAATGTGCCGTTGATTGTTCCGGAAGTAAACAGAGACAAGATATCAAAACACAAGGGCCTTATTGCTAATCCTAATTGCACGACCATTCAGGCTGTTGTTGCATTAGGAGGTATTTATAAAGCCTTCGGCCTTGAGAAAATTATCCTTACAAGTTTTCAGGCTGTTTCAGGCGCCGGCAAAAATGCGGTTTTGGGATTATGGGAAGAGGTAAAAATCTTAATCGATAGAAATAAGGGCAAAGATTTTTATTCTCTTGGTAAAGCCGGCCTGAGTTGTTCCCCTTTGGGGTTCAGCCGCCAGATTGCGTTCAATGTGATTCCTGAAATAGGCGAATATGACGAAAACGGCTATACCTCAGAGGAGATTAAGGTGGTTGAGGAGTCACATAAAATATTCGGTGATTCTTCGATAAAAATTAGTTCTACTTGTGTGAGAGTACCTGTTTTTACTTCTCATTCGGAGGCAATTTATTTTAGGACCCGCAAAAACGCAAATATAGATGAGCTCACCGGCGCGCTTAGAAAATCCGAAGGGGTCAGCTACTGCGCAGATTCATTTACTCTGCCTTTAGACAGCCAGGGGTGTGATTGTGTTTTCGTAAGCAGGCTTCGCCGAGACCCCTATGAGGATAATTCCTTTTGGCTTTGGTGTGTTTCCGACAACCTTAGAAAAGGCGCCGCGTTAAACGCTGTTCAAATAGCCGAAAATCTAATCCGCAGTTAATTCTACCCGCCTTAATCGCTTCTTGACACCCCTTTTATATAAGCTAAAATATTATATATATATATGAAATTTATGAAGATATGTATCAAATCAATTTAAAATCATTAATTAATGTTCCTCCTGTGCGCCTTTTAAGAATATGGCAAAAGCCGGATTTGCTCTTAAGTAAAGCGCCCAACTTAAAGAGCCTGAAAGTCATAACTAAAGAGGCAAACACAATGGTTACCGCTTGGGAAGTAGAAATAGCCAAGATCAGAATTAAGTGGCAGCAGAGAGACATCTTAGATACTGATAAGGCAAACATTTCTTTTAAGCTTGAACGGGGAGATTTTAATAGGTATGAAGGCTGCTGGCAAATTACGCCGACAAAAAAAGGAAAAAGCATATTGTCGGTTTCCGCTGTCATTGACTGGGGAATTCCCGCTTTTGAGGAGGCATTATCTCCAGTTTTAGAACGCAAATCCAGGTTAATGTTTAGAAGTTTTATGCAAAGCATTAGGAAGGCGGCTGTCAAAAATGCAAAGTAAGGTTTCTATAATATTTCATCCGGTTAGCAGGAAATTTCTCTTTCGCTATGAGCCAGGCATGAAGAGGCTTCCTATCGAAGTTGCCAAAAGACTGCTGGAATTAGCGCCTCCGTTTAGGGCGGCCGTAATTGAAGGGATAAAGTCTGAGGTTACCGGTGAAGTTTTTAACGGTGATTTTGTGATGTGTTCTTTGCTTACAGAGCAGATGCTTTTGTTAAATCCCCGCCGTGTTCTTAACCGGGTAGTTAAAGCCGCCAAATTTGCTAAAGATTCCCATGCAAGCCTTATTTGCCTTGTTGCATACGCTGCTTTTGTCGGCCAAAAAGGAAAAAAAGTCATGGACAGGGTAGGTGTGCCCGTAACAAACGGCTTGCACATGACTGTTGCGGTAATCCCTGAGGCTTTGTTTAAATCATTGGCTGTTTTAGGCGTAAGCAGCAGGAACCTTAAGGTTTTTGCTTTTGGGGCAAATGCGGCAGTCGATGTTGTTGTCAGGCAGATGGGTTCTTCCTGCAGCACGGTTTATGTTTTTCAATCTTCTGCCGATAAAAGAAGTTCGCTTTCTGACCGTTTTTCTCCCGAAACAAATAAAAAAGCAGTAATTACATCAACAGATCCCAAGTATATTCTTAAAGATATGGATATTGTAATTAACGCAACTAACCGCCATCCGGTAAGCTTCAAAGAAGAGTACTTAAAAAAAGGCGCGATAGTTTTTGATGCATCATACCCGCGCAGTATTTCCATAGAGAGAGAAGATATTTTTCTCATTGACGGCCTTGCCATGGAACCTCCGGGAAAACCTAAATTTAATTGTTATTTCGGGCTTGATGAGGGGTTATGTTATCCTTGTATGTCTGAGGCAATTACACTTGCCTTTGAAGGCCGCTTTGAGCCTTACACTTTAGGAAAAGACCTTTTTTCGCAAAAAGCTATATCTATATTTCAGGCCGCGTTAAAGCACGGATTTCGGATCGGGCCGTTAACCTCCCATGAGGAGGTTATAAGTTTAGATAAAATACAAACGATAAAAAACAGCCTTAAACGCAAGGGTTTTATATCAGTAAATCAGCTATATTGACTTAATATATAAACACATGGATAGTATTAAGAAAATTCTTAGCCTCTGGGAGGATTATGGTTTATATCCGGATATAAAGACTGTATCCAGCCCCCCGGTGCCGGTTCAGATAATTAACGGTAAAAAAGTTATTTCTTTTTGTTCCAATAATTATTTGGGTTTAGCCTCATCGGATTTGCTCGTTAAAGCGGCAATCAAGGCTGCAAAAGAGTATGGCGTAGGTTCAAGCGGTTCCCGACTTCTTTCGGGCAACCTTGCCATATTTGAAAAGCTTGAAAGAAAGGTGGCTGAATTTAAAAAATCCGATGATGCAATGGTTTTCACTGCCGGTTATATGGCGAATGTGGGGACTATTTCTGCGGTTGCGAATTTGAATAATATCGCTTTTCTGCCGCGGGCAAAAGAAAAGACTGTAATTTTTAGCGATGAATTTAACCATGCAAGTATTATAGACGGTTGTAAGTTGAGCAAAGCAAAAGTTGTGGTTTACGGCCATTGCGATATGAGGGATCTTGAGAAAAAACTTAAAAAATACAGTAGAACCAGGAAATTGATCGTGACCGACGGAATTTTCAGCATGGACGGAGATATTGCTCCCTTGGATGTTATTGCCGGGTTTGCCAAAAAGTATAAGGCCTTAACTATGGTTGATGATGCGCATGCAACGGGAATTCTTGGCAAGACCGGAAGCGGAACCGCAGAGCATTTTGGTTTAGACAACGATATCGATATTAAAATGGGAACTTTCAGCAAGGCAATCGGTGTGCTGGGAGGCTACATAGCCGGAAAAAAAGAGCTTATTAAATATTTACGTATCGGGGCCCGCTCTTATGTTTTTGCAACCGCCTCGTCGCCTGTTTTAATAGCGGCTATTTTAGCCGCTTTAGAGGAAATAAAGAATAACAGCTCCCCGCGTAAAATTCTTCTTGAAAACGCGAGGATGCTTCGTGAAGGATTTAAATCTCGAGGCTTTGATATTTTAACCAGCCAGTCTCAGATAATACCTGTTTTGATAAAAGATGAAGCAAAAGCGATAAAAGCCGCTGGCTTGCTTTTTCAGGAAGGATATTTTGCTCCCTGCGTCAGGTGGCCGGCTGTTGAAAAGAAAAAAGCCAGGATAAGGTTTACGGTTATGAGTTTACATACCGAGGCTCAGATTAAATCGCTGCTCGATGTCATGGAAAAGATAGATAACAAATTAAATATAACTAAATCATGAAGCATATTTTTGATAAGCGATCATTTCCCCGCAGGAGAATCCGTATCGGGTTAGACCTAAAATCAAATAATCAAAGCATAAAAGCTGAAATTATAGATTTAAACCCGTTTGGCTTAATGGCGCAATTAGACGGGCCCTTAAACATAGGCCAGGCCGTTAACCTTGGTTTTATGTTTTCAAGTAAGCCTTTTTACAATGAAGCGAAAGTGGTGTGGGTCAATGTGGCGCCCCGCGATAAAGATAAAAATTGTCGCTGGGAGGCGGGTTTTGAATTTACCAAAATCAGCCAGGATTGGTTTGATAGGATTGACTCATTCTTAAGCCTTAAGAAAATAAACAGAATTGTAATCTTAACTCTTGACAGCCTGTATTCAAATATTGCGCTTAGAAAAATAATAAAGGAGTTCAGCGATAAAATTTCTCTTATATGTTTGTCAGAACGCTTCAGTAAACGCAGGGGGTCAATGGTAAAGCAGACTCTTAATAACCTTAAAGATTCGGGGCTTTTGTTTGTTGTTTATTCTTCTTTCTATGTAATTCTTCATAATTTCTTTATCCGTCTTTTAAGATGGTTTTCGGTTCATCTGTTCAGGAGGGCTTCAGGGGTTTATACAATAGAAGAAATTGCAAAACAATATGTGATACCGGTGATTGAAACCGATGCCATCAACAGCGAGCGGGTTCTTAAACGTATGAAAAATATTGAGCCAGAGTTGATTATCTCCTGTCACTTTGACCAGAGGGTGAGAAATCCCATGCTTGAAATACCTAAATACGGTGCAATTAACCTTCATTATGCGCTCCTTCCCGAATTCAGGGGGCCGTTCCCGACATTTTGGGCTTTAAAACAAGGTAAAGACAGGGTTGGTGTTACTGTCCATTTTATGAATGAAAAACTTGATGAAGGCGATATCGTGCATCAGCAAGAAGCCAAAGTAAGGGCGGGAGATTCAGTTTTATCATTAAACTGCCGGCTGCTTAATATCGGCGCAGAGCTCATTATTAAGGCTATAAGGAAAATTGAATATGATGTCCTTGAGAAAGTATCCCAGCAGGATATAGGAATTGGAACTTATCATTCTTATCCGAAGAAGCAAAATATCAGGGAATTTACCCGTAAAAGAGCTAAACTGTTCAGCTTGCGCCATTATTTAAAAAACCTCTCGTAAAAATTGTACCTCAATAAACTATGTTTCTTTTTGTTTATAAGGCAACTTATTTAATTTCTGCCTTTGGTGCATTAGCCATAGGATTATTTGTACTTTACAAAGGGCCCAAGAAAAGAGGAAACGTCAGCTGGGCAATACTTCAGCTTGGCGTTATGGTTTGGGCTGTAGGAAGGTATAAGCTTCTAGTAGTCGAGGATAAAGCCAGTGCGGTTTTCTGGAGCCATTTTCTCTATATTGGTTCGGTGTATTTGTATGCGCAGCTTTATGACAGTATTGTTTCTATTCTCGGCAAGGAAAAAGAGCGCAAATCCGTTATCCAGGGCATATTCATTCTTGCTTTAATCCCTTTTGTTTTTAACCTTATAGATCTTTTTACCGGGACAAAGTTTTTTATAGCCGGCGTTACAATTAAATTGCACTCATACTTTTATGAAGTTCCCGGGCCAACCTATATCTTTCAATTAATCTTAAATACGGTTTCTCCTGCTTTAGTCCTTTGGGAGCTTTATTCGTCAATGCGAAAAGCAACAGGGCTTAAGCGCAATCAAATTAAATACTTTCTCTTAGCCGTCCTTATAGGATTGACAGGCGGCTCAACTCTTCTTCCGGTTATATGCGGCATAAATCTTCACCCTGTGGGGGTTCCTTTTATACCCCTGTATATTTTCCTTTTTACTTACGCGATTATCAAATACCGCCTAATGGACATAAGGGTAGCGGTAACCCGCGCGGGCATTTTCTTAACGGTTTACACCTTAGTTTTAGGCGTGCCTTTCTGGATCGGGTTTCGGGTTCTGGGGGTTGGTTTCTGGATAGTACCTGTGTCGGTTGCAGTTATTTTTGCAACAGCCGGCCCTTTAATATTTAGATATTTACAGCATAAAGCGGAAAACATTCTTCTTGCCCAGCAAAAACATTATCAGAAGACTCTGCTTGATGCAGCTAAAGGCATGGTAAGAGAACACAACTTAGAGCGTTTGCTCAAGCTTATTGTAATGGTAGTTAAGCGCGCGGTTAAAATAGAGTTTGTCTCAATTTTTCTTTACAATGCCGATACGGATTCGTATAACCTTCGGGCTATGCGCAATAAAAGTAATTTACCGCGCAATTATAGTTTTAAGGCCTCCGACCCTCTTGTCACAATTTTACATACAAAGAAAGGCCCCTTGCTTTATGAAGAGATCGAGCCGCTGCTTAAGTTATTATTAGATGAGCCCGTGCGTTTGGTAATTCCTTCTTTTGTTGACCATAAGCTTCTCGGGTTTTTGCTTTTGGGTGAAAAAAAGGATAGGAGTTTTTATACGCAGGATGACATAAATGTATTTGATATCCTTTCGCGCCAGGCTGCTTTGGCTATAGAATACTGTATTTTTCTTGAAGAATCCAAGAAAGTCCAGGAAAAAATATTTATGGCCGAGAAGCTGGCCTCAATCGGGGGCATGGCAGACGGTGTGGCTCATCAGATGAGAAACCGCCTGAATAGTTTTTCCGTAGCCGCGGGAGAACAACAGTATGAAATTGAGGATTTTTATAAAGATAACCCCGGGCTTATAGAGAAGCATCCGGAAATTAAAAAAACACTCGATTATCTCATGAAGTTATCAGAGTCTATATCAGGGGAGGTTAAACGGACAGCCGAGGTTATACAAGGAATTCTTAACTATGCCCGGGTAGAAGAAAAAGCAGCATTTTTTTCTGAATTCTCATTGCAGGAAATATTACAAAACGTTATAAATCTTGCCAAAGTAAAACATCAGATTAACGAGTTTCCCCTTGTTCATAAAATATCCGATTCCGATAAACTTTTCGGCATAAAGAGCCAGATCATGGAGTGTCTTTATAATATTGTCGACAATGCTTACGAGTCAATTTCAGATAAAGTTAAATATCACTTATCCCAGGAGGATAAAGAAGGTTTTAAACCCCTGATTCATTTAGAGGTGTTTTACAATCAGGATAATTACCAGATTAAAATAAGCGATAACGGCCTTGGCATGCTCGAAGAAGACAAAAAGAAGGTTTTTGCTCCTTTTTTTACCACTAAATCTTCTCAGATTTCCGGAACAGGAATAGGATTATACGTTGTAAAAAGAATGGTAGAGGAAAACCACGATGGCAGAATTTGGTTTGAATCAGAATATATGAAAGGAGCGGCTTTTTTTATCGAATTGCCCAATAAAAAGACATAAATTTTTTATCTCTGAAATCTGTATTTAATCGATGCAATCATGGGCATCCCTATTATTATTAACATATAAATAATTTTATATGGGGATGCCCAGTAAAGTTTATGTTGAAGTTCATTTTCAATATAGTAAGATAATATTGGTAAAATGCAGTAATAATAGTGTTTTTTTGTTAAGGCCAGAGCAATAATTATTATTTTCTGTTGTGAGTTATGGACGATATTAATGAAAAGATTTTAATAGTCGATGACGAGAAGGAAATGAGAGACAGCCTTTCAAGGGTATTGAAGTCCGAGGGCTACGGAGTTCTTTGCGCCGTTGACAGTAATGAGGCGCTTTCTCTAGCCCGGGAGAATGAGTTTTCTCTTGCTATCATCGACCTTTCCCTGCCCGGCATTAACGGGCTCGAATTATTTAAGAAAATAAAAGATATACGCAGCGACACCATGGGGATAATGATAACCGGATACGGGACGATGGAGTCTGCGGTCGAGGCTATGGAGATTGGTATTTATGATTTTATAACCAAGCCTTTCTCCGACATCGACAGGATAATATCAGTAACCAATAAGGCCGTACTTTTAAGGCGCTTATCTGTTGACAACAGGAATTTAATAGGCGAGCTTAATAGATCCAAAGATTATTTATGCAATATTTTAAAGACAATGAGCGATGCCCTTATGGTTGTATCTGGTGATAAGAAAATTAAAATGGTAAATGAGGCCATGAGTAATTTAACCTGCTACAGAGAGGATGAGCTTGTTGGCAGGGCCGCAGATTTTGTTTTTGCCAAAAGTGATTTCTTTAACGAAAGCCGGATGGTGCAGCTCAGTCAGGGAAAAATAATCAGAGAGCACAATGTTTCTTTTTTGTTAAAATCAGGCCTTGAGATTCCCGTAATTCTGACAGCGTCAGCCTTAAGAGATACAGAAGGCGTTTTAACCGACATTGTGTCAACGGCCCGTGACATAAGAGAGATAGAGCTTCTTTTCGGTCGCGAAAGCGAATTGGTAGCAATGTCTGCCCAGGCAGAAACCCAGAAGAATAAGTCAACTAAGCTTGAGAAGAAAATAGAGGAAAGGACAGCTGAGATTTCTGTGCTTTATGAAGTTTCAAACGCCATGGCATATACACTTGATCACCAGCAGCTTTTAACAATAATTATGGAGGCGCTTTATAAAATAGTTAAATACGATATATGTTCTTCTGTTATTTTTGACTCACACACAGCCAATCTGGCTGTAAAACCGGCTTGTCCTGAATACGTAAAATTTGCTGAACAGGCAAAGAAGATACTCGTTGACGCTTTATTTTCAGAATCCGGCCACAGTGTTTACAACGACGATGTTACATTTACCATGCTCGAGGCGTGCACTGAGTCAAACGATTGCGATTCATCGCGTGATGCAATAAATACTTCTATTAACATACCTTTTGTCGTAAGGGGTAAAATCATAGGAATGATGAATTTCTCAAGCGTAAGAGAATCGGCTTTCAGCGAAGAAGAAGTCAAGCTGGCGACAACGGTTGTCAACCAGGCTTCGCATGCTATCGAGCGCTTACAATCGGTCATGCTGGCTCAGAAGTCAAAGATGGACAGCATGGTTGAAAGCATGGCCGAGGGAGTGATTATGACCGATGAAAGAGGAGAGATTGCCGTATTAAACCCGAAGGCACGCCAGATGCTCGGGTTCGGCCCTGATACGGATGTTTCAATAGGGCTTCTTATGAGAAAGATGATATCGCTGAAATTAGACAAAGATTTAGGCACTTGCGAGAAAGAAAAGAAGGCGGTAAGCAAAGAAGTAGTAGTTAAAAACAAGGATAAAGAGTTAATCCTTAACTGTGATATTTCTCCGGTAATGGATGAAAACGGTAATGTTTTAGGAGTTTTATCAATTTTCAGAGATATTACCCAAGAAAAACAAGTTGAGCGGATGAAGAATGATTTTATTTCTGCAGTGTCTCATGAGCTAAGAACCCCTCTTACATCTATACGTGAATCAGTGGCTCAAGTATACGAAGGAATCTTAGGCCAGATAAATGAGAAGCAGGGGGTATTTTTAGAGCTCTGCATCAGGAATATTGACCGCTTAACAAGG
Source organism: Candidatus Omnitrophota bacterium (assembly GCA_043820815.1). Lineage (GTDB taxonomy): Bacteria > Omnitrophota > Gorgyraeia > Duberdicusellales > 4484-171 > JBDRDJ01. Next base: position 180,365 of record JBDRDJ010000005.1, on the reverse strand, counting down.
ATAATAAATAATCTTCTTGATATGTCGAGAGTAGAGGCAGGAAAGGTTAAGATACAAAAAGAATGTTCAGATATAATTAAATTGGCGCAATATACCATTGATACTTTTAGGCCCCAGGCAGAAACTAAAGGGTTAAGAATTGAATCAAACTATTCTTCTGAGTCCATTTTAGGTTATGTTGACAAAGATAAAACTACCCAGGTATTCGTAAATTTGATAAACAACGCCATGAAGTTTACCGATAAAGGTTCTATCACTGTTTCGGTCAGGCTTAAAGGTGATGTAATTGAGTGCAGCGTTTCCGATACGGGAAGAGGGATTTCCAAAGAAGATTTGCCGAAAGTTTTTAATAAATTCCAGCAGTTCGGAAGAGACGCCGGGCCTGAAGAAAAGGGAACAGGCTTAGGGTTAGCCATTTCAAAAGGAATTATTGAAGCCCAGGGAGGAAAAATTTCCGTAGACAGCCAGCCGGGTGCGGGAACCGTTTTTATATTTGTTTTAGATAAATTCTCCATGGATAGCGAAATTTGTTCGGTTATGGATAAGGAAATCGAAAAGGCACGCTTAAGGAGCGATAAGCTTTTTTTGTTTATCGTAAGAGTTAATGATTATGAAAAAGTTAAAAGGATTATCGGTATTGAAGAATTTAAGGAAATACGTAACTATATAATCGATGCTTTGAAGAAAATTGTTTCCTCTCCGGATAAGGTTTTTGCGCGCGGCGAAGAGGAAATCGTTATTATGGGAGCATTAAACAGCAGGTACGGCACTGAAATAAACCAGAAAATGATCAATAATGTTCTTAACGAAGCGATATTTGAGGTAGCCGATGAAAAGGACCTCGATTTCTTATACGGATATTCTATTTTTCCTTTTAACGCGAAAGATTCAACCAGCTTAATAGCCAAAGCCCAGGAGTCTCTAATCAGCGAAAAAGATAAAAAGGTAAAAAGAAGAATTGTAATTGTAGATGATGAGCCTTCTGTTGTTGCCAGCGTCCAGAAAATACTGGAGAGCGCCGGATATAAAAACTGTAATGGGGCATGTAACGGAGAAGAAGCACTTATTAAAGTAGAAGAACAGCCGTGTGATTTGATTATTTTGGATATGGAAATGCCCAAGATGAACGGATATGAAGTTATAGGGAGGTTAAAATCCAAAGCAAAAACAAAGGACATACCCGTACTTGTTATGTCAGGCTATGCCGTTGATAGCGACCGGCTCGGCGGCTACACTTTAGAGAGGATTATCCCGATAATCCCTAAGCCCATTGATATTCATCTGTTCTTACGGCTGGTTAATTTCTTGCTGTAAATTTTCTTAATTGTTGTTTAGCGGGAGTTTTTTTGATATGAGAGTTTTAGTTGCCGATGATGAAACCGAAACAATAGGGATATTGCAGTCTTTCTTGGAGCGCAGGGGCTGTGTCGTTGACTGTGCCGCTGACGGAAAAGAGGCACTTGAGCTTATCAAAAATAAGAATTACGATGTTGCTTTTATCGACCATAATATGCCGGAGTTAACCGGCTTGGAGCTGATTAAATACATTAAGCTTAACAATATTAGAACCAAGACCGTTATGCTGACAGGCTATGGCGGTATGGCGGATTTTCTCGCCGAGTCAATTGGCGCAGATGCCTACATCGAGAAGCCTTTTAGCTTGAAAGACATCGAATCATTTATTAAGGAGTAAGCATGAAAAAAATTTTGATTGTTGATGATGATCCGGATATAATCGAACTCGTAAAATCGAGGCTTGAGGTTAACAACTTTGAAGTAGTAACCGCCTGTGACGGCCAGCAGGCTATTGATGTTGCCCAGAAAGAGAATCCCGCGCTTATTATTCTCGATGTTATGATGCCTAAGATGGACGGATTTAAAGCGTGCGGGTTGTTAAAAAGAAATTCCAGATTTGCCAATACGCCTATTATCATGTTGACTGCCAAAGCTCAGGATGAAGATTTGGAGCTGGGAAAAGAACTGGGAGCCGATGCCTATCTTCCCAAGCCTTTTCGTTCGGAGATACTGCTTGAGAAAATCAATGAGCTATTGGGCAGGTAGTTTCGTTTTTTAATGCCTTTATTAATAGGCCGAGGAGGAACCATGGCTGCGAAGAAATCTCTCGGAGACAGTTTGGTGCAAGAGGGGGCGATTACAACCGAACAGCTCAAAGGGGCTCTCGACGAAGAAAAAAATACCGGCGAACGGCTGATTAAAGTTTTGGTTAAAAAAGGTTTTATTGCCGAGGAAGACCTTGCCGCTTTTGTAAGCAACAAGCTCGGGCTTTTAAGAATCGAGCTTGGCAATTATGTTATCGACCCTAAGGTAATTGATGTGGTTCCCGAAGAGTTAGCCCGCAAGTACGATCTTGTGCCGGTTCTTAAAATCGGCAACCGCCTAACCTGCGCCATGGTTGATCCCTGGGATATATTTGCTTTAGACGAAGTAAGGATGAAGACAAATCTAATTATTGAGCCGGCAGTTGCTACGGAAACCGAGGTAAAAAAAGTCATAAATGAATATTACGGTGCAAAGGGTTCTTTTGAGGATATTGTAAAAAGCGTAAAACAAGATAACGCGGCCGCAGAGGACGTATTGGATATTGACATTGAACAGCTTAAAGGGGCGGTTGAAGAGCCCGCTGTTATAAGGCTGGTAAATTTGATGATCGCAAAGGCCGTAAACCAAGATGCCAGCGATATACATCTTGAGCCTGAAGAAACAGAGTTGAAAGTAAGGTTTAGGGTTGACGGGATAATGCACGAGGAGCCGTCTTTGCCGCGGCATATCCAGGCGGCAATAATTTCAAGGGTTAAAATATTATCCAACCTTGATATTTCCGAAAGGCGTTTGCCTCAGGACGGCAGGTTCAATGTGAATGTTGAGGGTAAGAATATTGATATTAGGACTTCAGCCATACCGACCATATACGGAGAAAGCGTTGTTTTGCGCCTTTTGGACATGTCTAACGCTTGCCGCGAGCTTTCCAGCTTAGGTTTTGCCAAAGAGGTTCTTTCAGGATTTGAAAAACTTATAACTTCGCCCAACGGCATAATTTTAGTGACCGGCCCTACCGGATGCGGTAAAACAACCACTCTTTATGCTTCATTGAACAAGATTTCTACGGTTGAAAAAAGTATCGTAACTATCGAGGACCCGGTTGAATACCGGTTAGGAGGAATCCGCCAGATTCAAGTTGATACCAAAGTGGGGCTGACATTTTCAGCGGGCCTGCGTTCAGTTTTGCGGCATGACCCCGACATTGTCATGGTCGGCGAAATCAGGGATTTTGAGACCGCAGAAATTGCCGCTCACGCGGCTCTCACAGGCCACCTTGTTTTCTCAACCCTTCATACAAACTCTGCGGCAGGAGCAATATTAAGGATAATAAATATGGGCATTGAACCTTATCTTGTGGCGTATTCTGTAATCGGCGCCCTTGCCCAGAGGCTTGTGAGAAAACTCTGCGTGCATTGTAAACAGGCTTTTGAGCCGCAAAATGAGCTTAAAGAAGAATTGGGCTTAAGGGCTGATGAGAGCATAACGCTTTTTAAGGCAAACGGCTGCCCTAAGTGCTCTAACACGGGATACAGGGGCAGAGTGGGAATTTATGAATTGATTAACATAGACGCTAAAATAGGGGATTTGATTATTACTAAGTCATCTATAAATGAAATTGAGCAATATGCTAAATCAACGGGGATGATTTCTTTATATGAAGACGGCTTGCAAAAAGTTAAAAAAGGTATTACTACATTTGAGGAGATATTGCGGGTAACCAAGGAGCAGTAATGCCGGTTTATAATTACAAAGCGCGCGATTCATACGGTAAATTGGCCAGGGGAGCTTTAGACGGTATATCCGAGGAGGATGTTATAAAGCGCCTTACAACTGCCGGCTACATGGTTACACGGGTTAAGCAGGCTCCTCCCAGAATTGCGATAGAGGCGGCTTTTGAAAGGTTAAAAAAGGTAAGCGTAGATGAAATGGTCATGTTTAATATCCAGCTTTCCAATATGATCGGAGCCGGTATATCAATAGTTGACAGCTTAGGCGCGCTTTCTGAGCAGATTGCAAATAAAAGGCTTAAAGAAGTAATGGGCGAGGTAAAACGTAATATTGAAGCCGGAGACAGCTTCTCTAAAGCTTTATCAAGGCACCCCTATGTATTTCCAAAGATTTTTATAAGCATGGTTAGCGTGGCTGAAGTCAGCGGAAAACTCGATGCAATTCTTTCGCGTTATGCATATTTTTGTGAACAGCAGCAGGAGCTTCGCCAGAAGATTAACGGCGCTCTTTTTTATCCTTTTATACTTCTTTTAGCCGGCATTGCCGTTACTCTTTACATTGTAACCTTTGTTATTCCGCAGTTTGCGAAGATTTTTATCGAAGCCGGAATAAGATTGCCGGCAGTAACGCTTATTATGTACCAGGTGGGGAATGCGATTAAGCAATACTGGTATTTAGGCTTCGCTTTTATACTCATCATATGGGCGGGTTTAAAATTATTTATAAGTTCAAAGCGCGGCAGGGTGTATTTTGACGCCTTTAAACTAAAAGTTCCTATTATGGGTGTGCTTCTTAGCAGGGTTGCTCTTTCAAGGTTATGCCGGACCCTTGGGACGCTTTTAGCAAGCGGAGTGGGAATACTTGAGTCTTTAGATATTGTAAGAGGGGTAATCGGCAATGAAGTTATCTCATCAGTGGTATATGAGGCGCGGGATTCGGTTGAAGCCGGCCGTGGCATAGCGGCGTCGCTTAAAAACAGCGAGCATTTTCCTCCCGATATGATTCAGATGGTTTCTGCCGGTGAAACCACAGGCCGGTTATCTGCGATGCTTTATAAAATATCCGATTTTTATGACACTTACATAGATCGCACCGTTAAAAAGCTGACTACTATAATTGAACCCTTGTTTTTAGTCATAATGGGGTGTATAATAGGTTTTATTATGGCAAGTTTGCTTTTGCCTATGTTTGATATGGTCAAATTGTTGCGTGCATAGAAGAAAGTTTAAAGATGGCACTATCAAAAAGGAGGGGTGGATGAAAAGAGGTTTTACTTTAATCGAACTGTTAATTGTAATTGCCGTAATCGGTATCCTTATTGGCATAACTCTTCCGCGCTTTAAAGGAATGCGCGATGAGGGAAATATCGCTAAGGTAAAGAGCGAATTAAGGACTCTTCAATCGGCGGTTGAGAGCTATTATATCCATAACAATAATGCTTATCCGGCAACCGGCGCCGCAGCCCTTCAAACCGCTTTAGCGTCAGCTGTTCCAAGCATCATTAACTTTGTGCCCACTGACCCTTTCAGTTCATCAGGGGCAGACTATGCCTATGTTATGGGAGGAACCAACAGCAAGTATTATATTATTTATTCAGTCGGCCCCGGAGCAACCGGAAGTGCAGCTATTTCAAGCGATGCCGTAAGCGAAACAAACGGCTCGGATTGTATCTATATCTCAAACATGGGTATTGATACCCAACCCTAAATTGTAATTTTAATTTTTAATATTTAATTTTTGATTTTATAATGGGATGCTTGAGTTCAAAAGAAAAACCGGCCTTACTTTTCTTGAGATTCTTATTACCCTTGTCATTTTTTCTGTAGGAGTTATTTCGGTAATAAAAGCTTTTAACACCGCTTTATTCTCTTCCCGCGAAACCGAATATATTGACACTGCTTTAAATATCGCCCAGGCTAAACTTGAAGAAATCAAAAATACTTCTTTTGCCGGCTTATCTGACAGCGGCCCGGCCGCAGATTCTGATTTTTCCGAATTTAGCGTAACCGTTGATATTGCCGAAGGAGATGACCCTATGCGGGTTGATGTTGTTGTTTCCTGGAACACTAAAGGCGGGGCGGCAAATATTACTCTTACAACTTTGGTTTCTGATTATTAACAAGAAAATGAAAAAAACTAAAAAAGGCGCATTCTCCCTTATTGAACTTATGGTAGTTGTAGTTATGCTCTCTGTGCTCGTTGCCTCCGTAATGCTTGTTTTTCGCGCCATACTTCTTGCCTCAGCCAGCCAGCAGATAAGAGCCGGGGTTTCAATTGACAGTGACTGGCTTATCGAAAAAATGGTAAGGGATTTAAGGGAAGCAAGAGAGATGAGCTCGGCAAGCGGCTACAACGAAATAAGGTTTAGCCCTGATGGAAGCAACTATTCTATTTATTATTTATATAACGCGGCTGATTCTTATGTGCCGCCTCCTGCGTTTGATCAGGATAGCTACCAGATAAAAAAAGCAACTCTAACCGGCGGGATAAACGGGACTTTTACTTACGGAGCAGGCACCCTGGTTGCTTTTGACTGCCTTGCTCCGCCTGCAACAAACCTTTCAGCCGCAGGCAATATCGCAACTATCGATATAAGTATCAAGAGAGGCGATGAAACCATACGTTCGCTGAGCCGGGTTATGCCGCGTAATTTATAGCGCAAAATTTACTATAAAAACCGTTTAGATGATGTAGAATATATAGATAGAAGGAAGCGATGAAAAAAGGGGTGATTTTAATTCTAACTTTTATTGTGCTGGTTTCAATTGTGGCAATTACCCTTAGTTTTCTAACTATGGTATTTTACCGGACTAAGGGTTCAGGGTATGATAAGCTAAGCTCTCAATCTTTCTGGCTGGCAGAGGCGGGCTTACAGAAAGCGATATGGAATCTTAAGACTCCTGTTGCAAGCGGCGGCCGGGGAGAGGATTGGACAACTGTTGGGACAACGGAAAATCTCGCAACCGGAAGCTACACCATGGAAGTTGAGAGATGGGACTGGGCCCTATCTGCTCACAACGCAACCGCCTCCGCTTCATCAAGCGAGGCAGGGCATGATCCGGATAACGGAATTGACGGGAATGATGCAACATGGTGGGAATCAGCAGACAAGCCAAGGCCGCCGTTTTATGAAAATATTGTTATAGCTTTTCCTTACAGGCTTACAATTAATAAAGCCAGGTTTGTCGTGCCTGTGGGAGCAAGCCAGCAGAGGCCTAGTTCTTACGAATGGCATGTATCAACGGACGGGGTTAACTTTACAACTGTATATACCGATACAAATAATGACAGCCTCGATGTAACAAATGAGTTTCCTGCCCAGGCCAATGTTAATTATCTTAGGCTGTGGGTGGCAAAGACTGGAGGCGGCGCTACGGCGCTTGGCGTAAAAGTTGCAACTGTTGAGGCAATAGGCAGTAAAATTACCGTAACCGCAGCAGTCGATATCCTTAATAGAAAAATAGAACAAACCGTAGCTGTTGACGACGCCGGTCAGGAAGCATACGATCAGATAGATTGGGATGAACTTCCTGCTTTATGAATTTAAGAGGTAATTCTTAGAAAATGATGGTTAAAGAATCTTTAATCGGCCTTGATATCGGAACCAGTTCGATAAAAATAGCTCATTTTATAAGGAATGAGAAAGGTTTATTTTTAACCGGCTTAAGGCTTGAGGAGATATCGTTTAAAAAGGCAGATGACTCTTATAATGAATTGGCGGCTAAATCTTTAAAGGCGCTGTTAAAAGGCGTCAGCAGAAAGCGTTCTAAATTTATTGTCAGTTTTAATTGTCCCAACACGGCAATACGAAATATAATAACTCCCTATATGCCTGAGGCAGAAATAAAAGAGGCCATTGAGCTCTCTATTAAGAATTACTTTCCTTTTTCCATAGAAGATGTCATGCTCGATTTTACAATTGTAAATGATACCGCCCAGGAGGGGTCAAGGCGTTATCAACTGCTCATATCTGTTGCGCCAAAGAAAACCGTTAACAATTTATTGTTTCTATTGTCCAAAGTCGGCATAACTCCCGCTTCAATTGTGCCTGTTTCTTTTGCCCTTTCTAAAACTTCTTCTATGATTCCTGCCCCTCTAAATAAAACAGTGTGTTTTGTTGATATAGGGTTAACTTATACTGAGGCGGTAATTGTTTCTACAAAAAGTGAATCTGGTAATAACAAGAATATATCAGTTGAGTTTTCACGAAAGATTCACGTTGCCGGAGGCGACTTTACAATTGCATTAACGCAAGGCCTTTCAACAGCCAAAGGGCTGATAAAGCTTTCTTATGATGACGCTGAAAGTATAAAAAAACAAGCAGGTATCCCTTCTTCCGATGCCCAGGATATTATTAATGAAAAAATATCCTCATCGCAGATTTTATCTTTAATACGGCCGCAGGCTGAGCAGCTGCGCGATGAAATTATTCGCTGCCTCGATTATTATAACCAGACAGCACAGAGTGATAAAGTTTCTTACGTGATTCTATCGGGAAGGAGCTCGGCTCTAAAAGGATTAATCGATTTTATTTCAGAAGGTATCGATGTGCCGGTAAGCCTGGTTAAACCCGGCGATGGTTTTAATGCCGATTTTGACCGCACAAATGCAGATTTACCCGTTCATTATTTTTCCTGCGCAATCGGAGCAGGATTAAGCGAGGCTAAGGGGATTAACCTTTTGCCTTTGGAAATAAAAGAAGCAAAGAAACGCACATTTATACGGACAATCGTTGAAGTTTTGGTATCAGTTTTATTAGTTTCTTCATTATTTCTTTACATAGGCATGCGCGTTAAGCTTTCAAACTACCGCAAAGAACGAGATGCTTTAAGCCGTGAACTCAGAGCGCTAAATCCCCAAATCATACAATACAGTTTTAATGCTCTTCTTTCAAATGAGCCTTACTGGGAGGAGATTTTTATTGAGCTCAGTAACATTATTCCCGATGATATTTATTTGACCAATTTTAGCAAGGAAAATGAATTGTTTACCCTAGAAGGTGTTGTGATCAAGGAAGAAGCCGAAGTGGTGCTTTCTGACTTTATGATTTATCTCGATAAGGGAATATTTAAGGATGTTAAACTTATCGAAATAGCCGATATTGACCCGGCTTTGGGAAGTAAATTCAGGCTGCAATGCTGGGTAGATAGAAATTAATAGCTAAATGAAACTAAATAAAAACCAGTTTTTGATTATTTCCTTTGTTGTTTTAATGTTTTTTTCAGGATTATTCTATTTTATCTTATATTTACCGCTTTCTAAAGAGATTGATAAGGCGGGGTTAGAAAAAAACGCTCTAAATGCAGAGGTCATGAAGACAAGAAGCAACCTGGCTTCCTTGAAAGGAGAACCCTTAAGAAAAGACTTCTTATGCCAGGCAAATATTCCCTCTGTGCTTGACGAATTAACACGATTAGGAAAAACTCATGAGATTAGAATTACATCAATGGTTCCTAAGAATCTTGAGAAAGCCCTGCCGTTTTGCAGTGTTTTTCCTTTAGAAATTGGGATAGAAGCTTCTTATGGAAAACTGGCTATATTTTTAGGTTCTTTAGACGAACTAAAACAGAGTTTAGTAGTAGTTGAAAGTTTTAACATAAATTCATCTGAAAATAGTCCGGGAATTCTTAGGGGAAATCTGAAGCTCAAAGTGTATTTAGCAGATATTAACTGAATATTTAGAAAACATGGCCAAAAAAGACAATAAGCAACAGGAAAGAAGAAAAATAACTATTGCTGTTTTTTTGTGTTTAGCGGCTTTTATCAGTTTATTTTATGGTATTTTTACGCCTTCTCCGTCAAAGCGGATATTAAAAACCGGGGTGAGTGAATCTATCATTCTTAATAATGATAAGCTTGAAATGCCCCCTGCACAAACAGTCTCTTTTATCAGGTCGGCAAAAAAGAGCAGTTTTACTGCTTGGGGCAGGAATCCTTTCATGTTAAGGCCGGATAAACAAAGGCCTCCTGCGGTTAAGTTAATGGGTATTATCTGGGATAAAGAGCCGAAAGCCGTATTAAACGGCAATCTGTTAGGCATCGGCGAAACAATAAACAAAGTTACGATTATTGATATAAAAGAGGATTCGGTAATTCTTAATGACGGCTTAAAAGATTTTGAGCTGTACATCGAAGGTGCTGAAGCGCCCGAAGAGCCTTAGTGCTCTTTGCGGCAAAGAAAGGATCGGTGGCTGATATTAATCCTGATAACCCCATAAATCCTGCCAGAAAAAATATATTCTGTGAAGTTGAATATGACGGAACGAATTATTACGGTTTTCAGATACAGAATAAAAGCCATGTGATTGAGAATACTGTCCAAAAAGAGATAGAGCGCGCCCTAGAGCGGCTTTTTAAGATACCCGTGCGGATTGCTTTTTCCTCGCGCACTGACAGAGGAGTTCACGCAAAAGCCCAAGGGATAAATTTTTGTATTGATACAAAAATATCGCTGGTTAATATAAAAAGAGCTTTAAATTCATTTCTTCCTTCCGACATCCGAATAAGAAAGACAAAGGCCGTTTCATTGGATTTCCATTGCCGTTTTTGGGCGATTTCCAAAGTGTACCGCTATACAGTGTTTAACCGCAAAGAACCGTCTGTATTCTTAAAGAATTATGCATGGCATTTAAGCCAGCCTCTTGATATAGAGGCTATGGTTAACGCTAAAAGATTGTTAACAGGCAAAAAAAATTTTTCTCTTTTTGCCAAAGAGAAAAAACGCTATAAAGACTGCCTGCGCAATGTTTACGAAATTACGATAAAAAAAAGAAATAGTTTTGTCTATATTGACATTGAAGCGGATGGCTTTTTGCGGGCTATGGCGCGAAGCTTAGCATATTTTTTAGTTAACGTAGGATTGGGTAAGATAGACAAGTCAGATGTCCGCCCTATACTTGACGGCAGTAAGCCATACAGTAACAAGCCCGCTTTGGCAGGCGGGTTATGCCTTTTAAAAGTGTATTACCGCTGATAACCGCTTACCCGCATACAACAATCATTATCCCCTTGCTAAAATAACATTTTTTAAGCTTCTGTTGTATGCAATTTTACGTATTATATGATATAATGCTTACGGTCAAAGGGAATATACATGAGATTTATTACAATTTTTCTTATCGCAGTTTTGTTTTTAACTTCAGGGTGTTATAATATACGCAAGAAATTTATACGCAAACGAAAACCCAGAACCGATTTCTCTGTTTATCTTGATTTAAAGGATTATCCTCAAGGTATGTCACTTGAAGCCTATGAGGAGGTTTATTTCATTATCAAGGCATGGCTTGATGAATGTATAAATTCTTTAGAGGGCGGTAATAATTTTAAAAGAGAAAAGAAATCACTGGAGGAAGCGCTTTTTCTCTTTGAGCAGATGATTAGTTTTTTCACCGATAGCGGAAAAGTTGCCGTAAACGGGCTAAAAATTGAATTGGTATCTATAATACAGGATTATTCGCGCCGGCCAAACATGACAGAAACAGGGCGTTATAAATTAATCAATCGCTTAATAATCTTCAAGAGGGAATTTGAAAGTAAATTGCGGCCCAGCAAAGGCTATTTATGGGTTGAAGATTCATCGTTGTAATCTGTATATAATCACTGTAATCATTTCAAAGAAATGAATCAATTAAAGCTAAAACAATTTGCCCTTGGCGATCTTTTAACTAATTGTTACCTTGTCTATAATCCTTTATCGAAAAAAGGATTTGTAATTGATGCGCCATGTCCTTTAGATGAGGTTAAGGATTTTGCCGGAAAAGCGAACATAGATATTTGTTTCTATGTTTTAACTCATGCCCACTTTGACCATATAGGAGGCTTAAGTGATATATGTGTGCCTTTTTATGTTCATAAAGAAGACAAGCCGTTTCTTAGAAAAGCACCCCTAAATGGCTCTTCTTTCTTTGGCGCGCCCTTTATCATCGAAAGGGAGCCTAATGTAATTGAAACAGATGGTATAATCCAGTTTGAATCCCATGAGCTAAAAACGATTCATACTCCCGGACATACCCCCGGCTCAATATCTGTATATATAGGTAATCGGCTTTTTAGCGGCGATGCGCTCTTTTGCCGGTCAGTGGGCAGGACGGATATCCCCTTAGGTTCCCATGATCTTTTAATTAAGTCTATTAGGGATAAATTACTTGTTTTACCGCCTGATACAATTGTCTATCCCGGCCATGGAGAATCGACCACCATAGGCGATGAGGCAAAAAGCAACCCATACTTATAGTTACAGGAATTAGTCTTTTATCTTGATTTTTTCACTCTTGAGCCTGGAGTTTTGACATGCAAATATATCAAGAATCCTTCTTGGATTTTCTAAGAGTAGAAAAGGGTTTGTCTCACAACACTATAATTTCTTATAATTGTGACCTAAAGAAATATTTCGATTATGTTAAGGAAAAATCTATAATAAAACCAAAAGATATTACGCCAAAGATTATTACTGATTTTCTTTTCTCTCTGCGCATCTGTTCTTCGGTAACAAGCATTTCCAGAGTTCTTTCTACGGTAAAGAGTTTTCATCGTTTTCTTTTACGTGAGAAAATATCTTCTTCTGATCCTACAGAATTAATAGAATCACCTAAAACAGAAAAGAACATTCCATCTGTTTTAGGGCACCAGGAGATAAAACGATTGCTCAAAGCTCCAAACATTAAAGATATCAGAGGTTTACGTGATAAGGCAATTATAGAATTAATGTACGCCTGCGGATTGCGTGTTTCAGAGGTGTCAGGGCTTAAGGTTTCTGACATAAATATAGATGTAGGTTTTCTTAAATCAACAGGAAAAGGCTCCAAAGAACGGATTGTCCCCTTAGGAAAAGTTGCCGGGCATTTCTTAGAGAGATATTTGTCGGAATCGCGAAATAAGCTTTTGGGAAAGAAAGTTTCTTCATATATTTTTCTTGCTCAGGGAGGAAGAAAACTAAGCCGTCAAAGCATTTGGAAGGCTGTTAAGGCTGCGGTTAAGAAAGCAGGCATACGTAAGCCGGTTGTGCCGCATACGCTGCGGCATTCTTTCGCAACGCATCTTCTTGAAGGCGGGGCTGATTTGCGCAGCGTTCAAGAAATGCTCGGCCATGCAAGCATTATTACAACCCAGATTTATACGCATGTAAACGCCTCTCGGCTGAAAGAGATTCACAGGAAATTTCATCCAAGACCATAGCCGGCCGTTAATACTGAATCATTGTCAAAACAAACAATAAAATGAGAAATAAGTTAAAAACCTTGCCTTTGGAATTCAGGAAATTTCTTAAAACTACTTCGTTGTTCTCTGAGCGTTTAGGTTTTCAATCCTATATCGTAGGAGGGGTTGTCAGGGATTTATTATTAAGTAAAGCGGTGTTCGATTTAGATATAACCGTTTTGGGTGATGCTATAAAATTATCTGAAGAAATGAGTATTCATTTTAATGCAAACTTGCGTAAGTATCCTGCATTTGGAACCGCTTCTGTATTTTATAAATGCCACAAGATAGATTTTACTACGGCCCGGTCTGAAGTGTATTCTCACCGCGGAGCTTTGCCCAAAGTTAAACCTTCAGGATTAAAAGATGATTTATTTCGCAGGGATTTTACCATAAATGCCATGGCAATAAGTTTAAACAGCGGTAATTACGGTAAATTGGTTGATTTCCATGGAGGTTTTTCTGACTTAAAGAAAGGAACAATAAGAGTCCTTCATAATGAGAGTTTTCTTGATGATCCAACCCGAATCTTAAGAGCAATACGGTTTGAGCAGCGGTTTAACTTTAAAATTGAGCACCGCACCTTTACTTTGATGAAAGAAGCCAACTCTCTTGAAGCATTAGGGCTTATTCATCCTCATCGTTTGCGGGACGAAATCATACTCATTCTTAAAGAGCCCATGCCTTTAGATTGTATAAAACGTATAGATAAACTCAATGGACTCTTTTTTTTAGACGCCAGGATAAAATTAGCAAAGGATGACTATGCTCTGTTGTCGCGAATTAAAAAAACGCTTTTATGGTATGAAGAAAAGTTTCCAAAGCATCTTAGGATTGAAGGATGGCTTTTGTACCTCGGGGCGCTTTCCGTAAAACTTTCCAAAAAGAATATGGCATATTTTTTCCAGAGGTTTGATTTAAAAAAGAATGAGCGTATTCGCCTGCTGTCAATGAAAACGTCGAAATCTAAGATTAATGGCTTAAATAAAACGGTTTTGCCCCACAGGGTGTACCGAACTCTAAAGGGTTTAAGCCTCGAAGCAATTTTGTTTTTTTATGCCTGCTGTCCGGATAAAAGGATCAGGAATAATATTGACCGCTATTTAGGCAAGCTCGTTCACGCACGCCTTTTGACAAAAGGGCATGATCTTAAGGCAATCGGAGTGACACATACAAAGATATATAGTAAGATAATGGGTAAATTGCTCGATACAAAGATTGATAAAGGTTTCAGGACTAAAAAACAGGAGTTAAAGGCCGCACAATGTATATATAAGAGATTGCTAAAAATAAAAAAATATGCCGGCAGTTAAAATTGTTGTCAACTCTGAGAATTTACGCTATAATTTGCCCCTTTACCTTAGCATATGTTTATGGGGTTCCTATTTTACAATACAAAACTAAACCATGGATTGAAGATATGTCATTAAGGATGGATAAGATTAACAGCGAAATACGCAAGCAGATAACAATTATAATCATGGAGGAGATAGATGACCCCGCTTGCGAAATGATTTCAATAACCAGCGTAAAGACTATCCCTGATTTGAGTGAAAGTAAGATATACTTTAGTATGCTCGATGAGACAAAGATAGGTAAGGCACAGTCAGTCCTTAATGCAATGAACAAATTTATACGTCTCAATTTAGCAAAGAGAGTCAGGCTTAAGTTCATACCCGAGTTAAAATTTATACATGATGATTCTATAAAATACAGTGTAGATATTTATAAGAAAATTGAAGAAGTGAGATCTCAGGAAGAATTAAGAAAAAACAAAACAAATCCGGATTTTAAAGAGGATCTTCCATGATTAAGAAGATAATTGATAAAATTCACAATTCTAAAAGTTTTTTAATCACGGCTCATATGAATTTAGAGGGCGATGCCTTAGGTTCAGAGCTTGCAACCTACCTGCTCCTTAAGAAGCTTAAGAAGAAAGTAATAATATGCAATAATGATCCAACGCCCCGTATATACGGATTTCTTCCCAGAGCAAATATTATCAGAAATACATTAGATGATGAAGTGTTTGATGTGGCAATAGTTTTAGACTGCTCCGATTCTTCCCGCGCAGGCAGGGTAAAGGATTATTTAAGCAGAGCCAAAAGCATAATAAATATCGATCACCATATAAGTAATACCAATTTCGGCGATATGAACTGGGTTGATCCCGCAGCAAGCTCTGTGGCTCAAATGATTTATAAAATAGCCAGTAATCTAAAGATCATGGACAGGAGGATCGCAATATGTTTATACACAGGTATCTATACCGATACCGGAAATTTTACTTATGCTAATACTAAGCCCGAAACACTTAATATTTCGGCAAAGCTTATGTCTTACAATATAAATCCTCACGATATTTATGTTAAGTTACATAGTTCATGTCAGCTCGAAGACCTGAAATTTATGGGCAAGGTGGTCTCGTCTCTTAAATTTGATATAAGCAGAAGAATTTGCTGGGCTCCTATAACCAGATGGCGAGAAGGCAACTATGACTTAACAGAGGTTCTTTTTTCAATTATGAGATTGCTCAAAGGAGTAGAAGTCTTTATTCTTTTTAAGAAAGCAGGAAAGAATAAGATAAGAGTAAATTTTCGGTCACGTTCGTCTGTTGATGTTAATAGGGTTGCTAAATTTTTTGGCGGCGGAGGGCATAAAAGAGCAAGTGGTACTACCATGGAAGATACTCTTGAGAGTGCCCAGAAGAAAGTCATTACATTTGTTAGGCGCTATACTAACGGATCAAGGTTACGCAAGTAAAACGAAACTGAATAATATATTAGGGTTTATGTGATGGCGGATAAAATGTCAGGTTATATTATCCCAAAACAGGGTATAATTCTGGTTAACAAGCCCAGAGGCATTACTTCCCATGATGTTGTGGATATCGTCCGCAACAGGCTGTCTATGCGTAAGGTAGGGCATACGGGCACGCTCGATCCCATCGCTGAGGGATTATTGATTATTTTGGTCGGCAAGGCCACAAAACTTTTTAATCGCTTCGCTAATTTCGATAAAGAATATTTAGGCGTGCTTAAGCTTGGCGAGATTACAACTACCGGGGACAGCGAAGGGAAAGTTACCAAAAAAGCCGGTTACACAAAAATTACCCAGTCGAATATACGCGATGTCTTCTCGCGTTTTGAAGGAGAAATCGAACAAGTTCCTCCAATGGTCAGTGCTATCCGTATAGGCGGAAAACGCCTATACAGCCTTGCCCGGCGCGGTATAGCTATAGAGCGGGCACCTCGTAGAATAGTTATCAAGTCCCTTCAGCTGCGTTCAATCGATTTGCCTCATGTAGAATTTTATGCATATTGCTCAAAAGGGACATATATTAGAAAACTAGCCGAGGATATCGGGGAAGTATTAGGATGCGGAGCCCATATGATAAGCATAAAGCGCCTAAGTATAGGGGCATTTAAGTTAGATGAGGCAGTAGATTTAGATAACGTAAATGAGAGTCATCTACGGAAAGTTACCTTCTAGGCGTATTGGATGCGTCGGCACTATCGGTATTTTTGACGGCGTTCACATGGGCCACCGTTATATCATCAGCAAACTTGCCTGTTTGTCTTCAAAATATGAAAGCCCTTCTTTAGTTATTACTTTTGATTATCCGCCGCAGCTTGTGTTGTCCAGCCGCTTTAGAGGATACCTCACCGATTTAGAAGAAAAGAAATCATTGTTTAAGAGTACCGGGATAGATTATCTATGGGCGATGAAGATATCGCCGTCACTGCTTAAAATGTCCGCAGAACAGTATCTGTCTTTTGTGGCAAAGTATTTTAGCTTAAAGCATCTTATCGTGGGAGATGATTTCCGATTTGGATCCCATGGTAAATCGGGAATTTCAGACCTTAAAACTTTTTCTCGCAAGTATAATTTTAAGCTTTCTGTAATCAAAAAAAAGAAAATGCAAAAGCACCCGGTAAGCAGCACACGTATTAGGGAATATATTTTTAAAGGTGACTTTAGGCGCGCAAATAAACTTCTGGGAAGGCCTTATTTGGTTAAAGGGCAAGTTACCGCCGGACGCGGCTTCGGTACCAGAATAGGATTTCCAACAGCCAACATTAATACGGGTGGGCATACTATTCCCCGCCCCGGGGTTTATTGTGCTTATGCGATTTTAGGGCCTTCTAAATACTTCTGTGCAGTCAATATCGGCAATAAACCTACTTTTGGGTTTAACGATAAAATTACGCTGGAGGCACATATACTTAATTTTCAAAGAAATATCTTAGGCCGCAATGTTAAAATTATTTTCCTAGAAAGGATAAGAAACGAAAAGAAGTTTTCCTCAGTTTATGGTCTTAAGGCTCAAATAGCTAAAGATATTCAGCTCATGTCCAATAAAGCCTGCAATTTCCACACAATTTAACTCTTTTAATCCTCTTCAATATATAGTATCTTCCCCAGAAAACTTACACAACTTATTGTGGTATAAGAATTTATTTGATTAAAGCGCTTGACAAAAAATATGTGGGGCTTTATAGTTGTGTTGTGGAGTAAAGTGGAGTGAAGTGGAATGTGGTATGGCGAATATATACATACATTAGACAATAAAGAAAGATTTATCCTGCCGGCAAAGTTCCGCGAAAAGGCAAAAGAACTCAAGAGAAAAAAGTTTTATATAACCCGCGGGCTCGAAGGATGCCTTTCTATATTTGCCGAGGAAGAATGGTTAAGAAGGGAAGAAAAATTAAAGTCCCTTCCTTTTACCAAGACTGACTCGCGCGCCTTTAACAGGCTATTTTTTAGCGGTGCATGCGAAGTAGAAATTGACAATCAGGGCAGGATAACTCTTCCTGAACATTTAAGGGAATTTGCTCAGATTAAAAAAGAGATAGTTATCATTGGCGTGGCTGAAAGCATTGAGATTTGGAGCAAGGAAATTTGGGAAAAATTCTATAAGGAAAATAAGAAAAATTTTGAAAATCTGGCAGAGAAATTGTTTTAGGCAGAGCACGGGAAAAAAAATTCATTAAAAAAATGGGAGGTGGCCGGTGAAAATAAATATTTCAAAGAGCCCCGATGATAAAAAAATTATTTTTAAATCATTAAAATCCAAATTTCATAACCATTCCTTATCGGCTCTTTCCGGTTTTCATATCTGTGAGATATGTGAAAGAAAACCGGCACAGCGCAGTGTTAAATACAAAAAGTGGACATTGAGTAATACACGTTATATTTAAGGCTTAATGTAAAATTTGTTATTCAAAAAGCTACGATGACCAATATGACATTAACAGTAGAAGAAATGACAGAGCTTCAACATTATCCTGTTATGTGCCAAGAGTCGATAGATTTACTATCGATAACCAAGGCGAAAATAATAGTCGATTGCACAATGGGGACTGGATCTCATGCTTTAAGGTTCCTTGAAGTTATGAGAAAGGATTCTTTTTACATAGGAATTGACAGGGATGAAGAGTCCCTGCGGCTAAGCCGCGAGAGGCTAAAAGCGTACGAAGGAAGATTCGTCCTTATCAAGGATGACTTTTATCATCTTGAAAGGGCTTTAGCTTCGATAGGGATAAAATCGGCTGATGTTTTCTTCTTTGATTTAGGAATTTCCATGTATCAATTGGCTAATACGGAAAGAGGATTTAGCTTTTTGAAACCCGGCCCTTTAGATATGCGTATGGACAGAGAAAATTTCCTTTGCGCGGCCGATTTAGTAAACAATCTTAGTGAGATTGAACTGGCGGGTATATTTTTCAAATTCGGAGAAGAACGCTATGCCAGAAAGATTGCCCGGTATATAATCAATGCCCGCAATAGAAGGCCATTTTCTACAACATTAGAATTGTCAAATGCAGTTATTTCAGCAATTGGTTTTGGCTGTCATTCATCAAGGATACATCCGGCGACCCGTGTGTTTCAAGCTTTGCGCATAGCTGTAAATAGAGAGTTAGAAGCCCTACCTAAAGGAATAGTTACCGCAGTAAATTCCCTTTCTCCGTCAGGAAGGATTGGGGTGATTTCTTTCCATTCGCTGGAAGACAGAATTGTAAAACACACATTCAGAGAAAAATCATCGCTCAACAAAATAAAAATAATTACAAAACGGCCGTTGACTCCTCAAGATCAAGAGAAACAAGAAAATCCTCCCAGCCGTTCAGCAAAGTTTCGAGTCGCCGAGAATAGCTATTAAATGTTATTTTTTCAAAGCTAATTCGAAATATGAAGACAACAATTTCAGAAAAGAATAATCTACTAGGAATTCATATAGGTAATTTGGCTAATGCAGGTAATGCTTTTGCCGGCAATAACTATAAACTCTATCGTTCAAATATTAAAGATATAAGCCGGCTAAGCTTTTTGGGCATCTGTTTATTATTTATTTTAGTTTTTATTTTAGCTTTTCTTTATCTGCACCAGAAAATCAGTATTTATGTTGAGGCATACCGTCTCAGCAAGAATCTTTATGTTTATAACGAATTGGTTGATAATAGGGATTACTTGGTGTATAATTTTAAAAAAGAAGTTTCTTTGTCTAAAATTAACCAGTGGGCAGAAGGCCATAATTTTATCCCCGTGGCCAAAGAAAAGGTTTTGGCTTTGCGTTTGAATAAAGATAAAGAAAAGCCGGCAGTAAAGACTCAATTAGCTTCGATAATCAACCGTTTCTTGCGAGTACCAGCAGCTACATCAACGGTCTTGGCCGACGACAAAGAATAGCTGGCAAGCGGCTCGGAAATATTTCGAATGCAGAGATATTGAAAGGCTAAAAAATCTACATAGAGCCCCTCCTTAATTTTATCCGCGGGATTTCTGGCCCATAACCTGGATCGTATATTTTTAGTTTAATATTTTATTAAGGGAGATATTTTGCAAACTTGAAGAATAGGTTAATTCGAATACATTTAGTTCTGTATTTCTTCACTTTCTTGTTCTTGGCCTTGTCGTTTAGAATTTATTACCTTCAGATTTTCAGGAAAACATTCTTGCGAAAACTTTCCAAAAGCCAATATTACAAAAGAATTCCCTTTGAAAGTAAGCGCGGGAAGATCTTTGACCGTAACGGTATGCTTTTGGCCACCGGCATAAATGTATATTCTGTTTATTGTGAACCGCTGCTTATTGAAAACCCCTTGAAAACCGCCGATATTCTTTTACAGCATATTGATTTACCTAAAAAGAAACTTTTCAGCAAGCTAAATTCCGGAAAACGTTTTGTATGGATAAAACGTAAAATTTCCTGGCAGGAGAAAGAGGAAATAAAATCGTTGGGTTTAAAAGGAATCGGTTTCATACGCGAGGAAATGCGTTTTTATCCCCAGGGAAAGCTGGCTTTATCGATAATTGGTGCAGTAAATATTGACAATATAGGGATAGAAGGGCTTGAATTTATTTATGACAGCTATTTAAGAGGCAAAAACGGATGGGTTGAGGTTCTAAAAGATTCAGCTTCAAGGGATATTATTTTATCTCCGCAGGTTATTGATCCTCAGTGCGGGACTGATGTGGCGCTGACCATAGACGGGCAGATTCAGTATTGGCTTGAGACCTATTTGCAGGAAGTTTTAGAAGAGTTTGATGCCAGCGGAGCTGATGCAATAGTAATGGATGCTAACTCAGGCCAGCTGCTCGCGATAGCAAGTCATAAGAAAGGAAAAATAAGCGAAGCTGCGGTTAGCAGGGTTACCAGGAATGCTGCGATATGTGATATGTTTGAGCCGGGGTCAGTTTTTAAAGTTGTAACCCTGCTTGCGGCAATCGAAAATAACAAATTTAATCAAGACGATATAATATTTTGCGAGAACGGCAAGCTAAAGATACCGGGAAGCGTGCTTCATGACTTCAGGCCTTACGGTAATCTTACTTTTCGTGAAGTATTTAAGAAATCGAGCAATATCGGTGTCAGTAAAATCGCAGCCGCGATAGGAGAGCATGATTTCTACAGATATATTCTAAAATTAGGTTTTGGCAAAAAAACAGGCATAGATTTGCCCGGTGAGGCTGCGGGTAAAATAAGGCCTGTGAGAGAGTGGTCAAATACGTCAAGATACATTATACCAGTGGGCCAGGAAGTAGGAGTTAATCTGCTTCAGCTTGTAAGGATGCTTGCTTCTGTCTGTAACGGGGGTTATTTAGTTAAGCCTTATATCGCCAAAGACATTCGTACCCAGCTCGTTGTGCGAAAAACAGAAGACATAAGAAGCAGGGTGTTTTCCGAAGACGTTGCCGCAATAGCTAAGGATATTTTAATTGAAGTAGTTGAAGACGGAACAGGAAAAGGTGCTTTTATAGAAGGACAGAAGATAGGCGGAAAAACCGGAACAGCTCAAAAGTACGACCCCGCTATCAAGCGTTATTCTCCGAAAAATTACCGGGCTACCTTTATAGGTTTTATAAGCAGTATGGACCCGCCCGTTGTCATAGGCGTAAGCGTTGATGAGCCTCAAAAGTCGCATTTCGGGGGCGTTGTTGCCGCACCGGTTTTTAAGAAGATTGCATCAAAAGTTTTAGCCTATCAGTTAAACGTATCTGATTTAGCCAAAACGCTAAAGCCTGACGAGAGAGCCGAAGAAGTTAGTTTATCCGGTGTCGGGAATAACGATAATTAACTTTATGAAAATTCGCGATATTTTACCTAATCAAATCGTCGAAGGTGGCATAGGCAATTTGAAAATCAAGGGAATCAGCGATGATACGCGTTTAGCCGCCAGAGAAGAAGTTTTTTTTGTCAAAAAGACAAATAATTTTGATATTTTCTCCGCGCTAAAAGGGGTTGAGAGTAAAGTCGCTGCATTCGTGATAGAACGCAAAGACGCCGCCAGATTAAAAGACTTGCGAAAGCCGGTTGTGCCAGTCGATAACATAGATAACGCCTTAACTGACGCAGCTGAAGTTTACTATGGTATTTGCGGCCGGCCTCTTAAGATAATCGGGATAACCGGCACAAACGGTAAAACAACAACAACATATCTCATCCACTCTTTACTTAAGCGTTTAGGCAAAACCGCCTCACTCATCGGAACAACGGGATACTTCATAGGTAAAATAAGATATAAAGCAACCCATACCACCCCTGATTTCTTAACTCTTAGAAAACTTCTGTATCAATCCTCAGTATTTGGGTGTGAATATGCCGTAATCGAAGTCTCTTCCCATGCAATTGACCAGAAGCGAATAAAGGGAATTGAATTTTCCTGTTGTGTTTTTACAAATTTATCAAGGGATCATTTAGATTATCACGGGGGAATTCCTGCCTACTTTAAAGCTAAAAGGCAGTTATTTATCGCTAATCCAAAAGCAGCCTTGATCTTAAATGCCGATGACAATTACGGAAAGAGGCTCATTAGGGAATTCCCCTCGGCATTATCGTATGGCTTAAACAAGGATGCCGATATCCGGGCCGTAAATTTAACTTTTACAAAAAACGGGACTTTCTTTGACCTTTTATACAAAGGGGATTCCATAAGGGTAAAATCAAAATTCTTAGGCACCCATAATGTTTTCAATACTCTTGCATCTACCGGAGTTCTTTTATCTTTAGGTGCCGGCTTAAAAGATATTGTTAGCTGCCTTCCTTTTGCCAAGGCTGTTGAAGGAAGGCTTGAGCGCATAGAGGCAAATGTATTTGTTGATTATGCACACAGCCCCGATGCCCTTAAAAATGTATTACGGACTTTAAGGAAAGTAAACTATGATAAGATAGTTTGTGTTTTTGGCTGCGGCGGCGATAGGGACAGGGGCAAGCGTAAGCTCATGGGTAAAGTAGCAAGCACTATGGCAGACTTTACTTTTATAACATCTGATAATCCCAGAACAGAATCGGCCTCAGAAATATGCAAAGAAATAGAGAAAGGTTTTAATAAAAATAATTATTCGGTTATCCTTAGCCGGAAAGTTGCTATAAACAAGGCAATGATATTTAGCCGTAAATATAAGAATTCATGCGTTCTTGTAGCCGGCAAGGGCCATGAAGATTATCAGATAATCGGCAATAAAAAAATTAAATTTAAGGATAAGGATGCAATACGCTCGCTGCTGCGAAATATTAGAGATAACGAAACACGAACCACTAGCCGCTAACCACGAAACTAATGTTAATATCAGATTTTAAACAGTTAGAGTGCATAGTAAAACCGGTAAATATTTATAATCTTTATCATTTCCGGGGCATTGAAGGATTTTCAATTGATTCGCGCAAAATCAGCAAAGGGTATTGTTTTATAGCTCTTAAAGGGAGCCGCGCCGACGGCCACAACTTTATTTCTGAAGCTGTTAGAAAAGGAGCTTCATGCATTATCGCAGAGCGCTATCTTCCCCATCGTCCTAAAACAGCTTTTTTTGTAGTAGAGGATTCTTTTGCCTGTTTGCGCAGTCTAATTAAGTTTATCCGCAGGATTAAAAGGCCTTTTATATTTGCCATAACCGGCTCAGTCGGTAAAAGTACGACAAAAGAAATGTTGAGTTTTCTTATTGAGGATAAATACCCTCATATTAAGAACATCGGCACCGAAAACAATATTTTTGGAGTAGCTAAAACGATGTTCGCCTTAAGAAACGAAAAAACTGTTATTATTGAACTCGGTACAAATTCTCCCGGCGAAATAGGGGATTTAGCATCAATTACCACTCCCGATGTGGGTATAATTACTGCGATTAAGCCTGTCCATCTTGAGAAATTTAAATCCCTAAGAGGTATTTTTAACGAAAAGATTTCTTTGATTAGGAGCCATAACGCAATTATTCCCGTGCTTAACAGTAACGATAGATACCTTGGTAAAGTAAATTCTAAAAAAGCCCTGTGGTTCGGCAGTTCTTTTGATTCAAATGTATATGCCAGGCTGGTAAGGCGAAACTGCAAAGAGAGTGTCTTTAAGGTATGTAACAAATACCGGCTTAATATGCCTTTTGTTTATGAGGGTTTTATAAATAATGTATTGGCTGCCCTGCTTGCGGCGAGTATTAAAAAGTTGGAAATTAAAGATCTGGTTTGTAAAATGAATAATTTTAAAGGCTATTTGGAATCCCGGATGCAATTTGTAAGAAAGGGCCGTTTTATCGTCATCAATGATGCATATAATGCAAATCCTTATTCTTTTAAACAGGCGTTAAGCATTCTTAAACAATTTCCGAATCCCAAAGCCGCCGTCATAGGAGATATGCTGGAATTAGGCAATAAAAGTATTTATTATCACAAATTGCTTTCCGGCGATATAATAAAGTCTGGAGTAATGAGCTGTTTGGCTGTCGGAAAATATACTCAATTTCTTAAGGGTGAGTTAAAAAACAAAGGGTTTAGAAATTTCACTCATTTCAAGAAACTTAAAGACATGGCAAAATGTATTGATAGAAAATTTCCTGAAGGTACAGTCATTTTTCTAAAAGGTTCGCGTGCAATGCAATTAGATAAAATAATAAAATACTTAAAGTAAATTAAAATGATTTATCATCTTTTTTACCCATTAACCGAATATTTTTCTTTTTTTAATGTTACCAGGTATATTACTTTCCGCGGAGGCTGTGCTTTTGTAACTTCTTTTTTTCTTGTAATGTTGTTTGCTAAACCGGTTTTAAAAAAATTAAGAAATCTTAAATATTTAGAAAATATAAACATGTATGGACATGCCGGGCTTGAATTGCTTCATGGCGCCAAAAAGGGGACTCCTACTATGGGGGGCGTGCTTATACTATTTTCGGTATTATCTACGGTGTTTCTCTGGGGGCGGTGGGATAACCATTTGATTTGGCTTTGTATATCAATTATGTTGGCTTTAGGCCTGATAGGGTTTATCGATGACTTCTTAAAGATAAAAAGAACCTATGGCTTAAGCCGCCGCGATAAGCTAATAATGCAATGTGCAGTAGGAATAAGTTTAGGGTTTTGGATAGCGCTTAATAATAATCTTTCTACCACCTGGGATTTCCCATTCTTTAAGCACCTTGCCCTTGATTTGGGTTACTTTTATGTTTTCTGGGCTGCTCTGATAATTGTAGCTACCTGTAATGCCGTTAATTTTACCGATGGGTTAGATGGTTTAGCGGTAGGCACATTGATTATTAACTTTTTACTTTTTGCTTTCTTGAGCTATATTGTCGGCCATATAAAGTTCTCAAATTATTTATTCATACCGTATGTAAACGGTGCCGGAGAGCTGGCAGTCATCTGTCTTGCTATTGCAGGGGCGGGCTTGGGTTTCTTATGGTTTAATGCTCATCCGGCAGAGATTTTCATGGGTGACGTGGGCGCTTTGGCTCTGGGGGGTGTAATAGGCGTTATAGCTTTGATTATCAAGAAAGAATTTCTCCTTTTTCTAAGCGGCGGCCTATTTGTTATGGAAGCCCTGAGTGTTATTCTGCAAATATGTTCTGTGCGGTTTTGTAAGAAAAAAATATTTCTTGCAGCACCCCTGCATCATCATTTTCAAATAAAAGGATGGCATGAATCGAAAATTATCGTAAGGTTCTGGATTGTGTCAATTTTGTGTGTTATTACTGCATTGCTCACCCTTAAGCTTAGATAAGATATTTACCCCGTTAGAAACGCAGCAGGCTCTTGCCGGTGGTATTATAAAGGTTTTAATATGGTAAATTTAGACAATATTAAAAAAGTATGCGTTGTCGGCTGGGGCATAACAGGAAGGTCCCTTTGTGAGCTTTTACTGTCGCTAAAAAAAGAGGTCATAGTTACAGAACTCAAGGATCGAAAATCGTTTAATAGCTCTATCATAAACCGTTTTATCTCTTACGGGGTAATTTTTGATTTTGGCGGCCATAGCAATAATATTATAAAAGACGCCGGCTTGATAGTTGTAAGCCCGGGGGTAAATTTAAATAATTCAAATATTTTAGAAATCGCTAACACTAACAATATCCAATGTGTTGGAGAAATAGAATTTGCATCGTGGTTGACTCCGGCAAAGTTTATTGCCATAACCGGAACCAACGGCAAGACAACCACAACATTTATTACATATCAGGCAATAAAGCAGAGGGTCGATAGGGTTTTTCTGGGAGGCAATATTGGAATTTCCCTTTCCTCATTCGTAGATAAAACCAAAGAAGGCGATATTATTATTCTTGAAGTTAGTTCTTTCCAGCTGGAAACGATTATTGATTTTAAGCCCTATATCGCTTCGCTTCTCAATTTCAATTGTGACCATCTTGACCGGTATTCTCAATTGGATCAATATCTTGAGGCAAAAATGAATATATTCCGAAATCAGACAAAAGATGATTGGGCCGTTTTAAATAAAATTAGCCCGGTAAGTTTTGATATTGAAAGCCGGGTCAATGCCGGAAAAGTTTATTTCTCAGATGAATTTAACAACGAAAATTTCTCCTGCGCTTTTAGAATAGCTGAAATATTAGGCGTTAGCAAGGATGATTGCCGGTCTGTTTTTTCCAAATTTAAAGGTTTGCCGCACCGTATGCAGTTTGTGCGGGAAATAAATGGTATAAAATTTATCAATGATTCTAAAGCCACAAACCCATCTTCAACCGTATGGGCGTTAAAGAATATTGACCAGCCCATTGTTCTTATTGCAGGCGGGCGCGATAAAGGGCTGGATTACTCTGAGACAAAAAAGTTTTTATCAAAAGTAAGAAAGATAAATCTTTTCGGAGAGGCATCGCAAAGGATAAAAGATTCCTTGGGTAAAAGCGTAGATATAGATGCCTTCACTTCGTTAAGAGAAGCAGTATTTAATTCTTTTCAATATGCCCGAGGCGGTGATGTTGTCCTTTTTTCTCCCATGTGCTCAAGTTTTGATATGTTTTCTAATTACAAGGAGAGAGGCGGAAGATTCGTTGAGATAGTCAATGCCCTTGGCAAGTAGGGGCGGCCGCCCGTAATAAATACGAACACCGAGATTAAATATGGAGAAAATATATTTTAGAAAAGAAAGGCGGACAATTTTTCTAATAGTTCTGGGGCTTACCCTTTTAGGTTCCCTTATGATTTATGAAGCCTCTGGCATTCATGCTTTTAACGCATTTTCCGACTCCGCTTATTTCTTCAAGCGCCAGATTATTTCTTTTTCTTTAGCATTGGTTTTCTTTTTCCTCGCTCTCTTTACAAATTTAGAAACTTTGCGCCAACACAGCGCAAAAATTCTTACATTTACTATTTTTCTGCTTTTTCTTGTTCTTGTTGTAGGCAAGAGAACCGGAGGGGCAAAAAGATGGTTTTATTTTTACAGTTTTGGATTTCAGCCTTCAGAATTGCTGAAAATTTCTTTTCTTTTTTATTGTTCCAGTTACCTTAAAAACAAGGGGGCAGCTATAAGAAACATTAAAGGCCTTGTGCCTCTGGGTATAGTCCTTGGTTTGATATGCCTTCTTCTTGTTTTGCAGCCTGATTTAGGGACGATAATATTCTGGATTCTATTTGTTTTTCTGTTTCTTTTCCTTCATAATGCACGAAAACGCCACTTGGGATATTTTATCGCTTTAGCTACTTTTCTTTGCTTAATCCTCATAGTTATATACCCTTACCGCATACGCAGGATGGCTGCCTACCTTGATCCTTTTTCCGACCCCAAAGGTTCGGGATTCCAATCAATACAATCACAGATAGCTTACGGTGAGGGCGGCTTATGGGGTACAGGGTTCGGAGAGGGTAAACAGAAGTTATTTTTTCTTCCTGCTGCCCACACTGATTTTATTTTCTCAATAATCGCAGAAGAGTTCGGTATAACAGGGTCTTTTTTTATGCTTTTCATATTCGCTTTATTATTTTATAAAATGTTTTATGTAGCGACGAATTATTATATAATGCTGATTAGGAAAAACTCCGCCTCATCAGATCATTTTTCGTATGAAAATAGTATTTTATGGGGAGTAATACTTATCTTTTTCCTGGAAATAACCATAAACATCGGTGTTAGCTGCGGGCTTCTGCCCACAAAAGGGCTTTCATTGCCTTTTGTCAGCTACGGGGGCAGTAATCTAATTGTGCATTATATGCTTTTAGGATTATTTTTTAACGCCTCCCGCCAAAAGCCAGAACCCAGACGCCAGATGTCAGAGGTCAGAAGTCAGAAGTAGGGGCGGCCCTTGTGGCCGCCCGTAATAAATATTTCCAATAATACATGAGAATCCTATTTGTTTGCGAGCGCAGTGCAGGCCATATTTTTCCCGCTCTTTCTATGGCCCAAAGCATAGGTAAAAATAACGAAATATATTTCTTTGTTACGGCACCGAAGCTTAAAAGATATATCGAGCAGGAAGGGTATGAGGTGCTTGGCAGGTGTTTTTCAAAAAGAAATGCTTTTATCGAACTCATTTACAGAATTCCCGAGGCATTTTTTATTATTTTTAAAATCAGGCCCACCCATGTGGTCGGCCTTGGAGGTAGAGATAGTTTATTTTTAGTTCTTTTTAGCCGGTTATTTCTGCTTAATGTTGTGATATACGAGGCTAACGTAAGATTGGGAAAAGCCAATAAAATATTATCATTATTGGTGCCTAAGGTTTTACGCGGTTTTCCTGAAGATAAACATGATAAAAAGAGTGAATTCGTCGGAGTGCCGCTGCGTCAAAATATACTCAGAATTGATAAGTTTAATGCCCGCCGCAGGCTTAACCTTAAAGATTTACCGACTATTTTGTTTCTTGGCGGCAGCCAGGGATGTTCTTTTATAAACCGTATTTGCAAGAAGTTTGCCATAAATACCGCCTCTAAAATTCAGATAATTCATATAACAGGCCAAAGAGAATACTTTTCAATTCGATCATTCTATAATAAAATAGAGGGGTCTATTTTTGTCTGTGATTTCTATTTATCGGCCGAAGTTTTATATAGCGCCGCTGATGTTGTCGTTTGCCGAAGCGGTGCCTCTACACTTGCCGAGGTAACTTTCTTTAGAATCCCGGCAGTATTAATTCCTTTTTCCGGGGCCCGAAGCCACCAGAAAGAAAATGCCTTATTTTTCGTTAAGCGGGGCGCAGCTTTAATGTTTGAAGAAGGCAATTTTTCTTTTAAAGAGTTAGGAAGGTCAATAGAAGGCCTTTTATTTGATAGAGCAAGAAGAGATGTTTTGGCGGGAAATCTTAGCCGTATAAAGTTGGGTTTCAGCCCGCAAGAATTCATGCTCAGGGAACACCTCGGGCCAAGGTAAATTCCCTTATGGCCGGCGATTTGTGATTTCGCTGGTTCTGGCATTATACCGCTGTCGGGGTCTTAATAGTTTTATCTGCATGAATAATTTGAAGAAGAAATTTCAATTTTTTACTATATTAATTTTTGTGTTTTTTTTGTCAGCCGGAATTTGCTTTGCTGATCATAATGATTTTAAAGAATTACGTTCAGAACATTTCATAATTAAATATCATAGCGATGTTGACACTGGTTATGTAAATGAAATTAAGAGCCTGTCTGAAGACCTTTATCGGAAAATTACCGAGGAATTCAGGCTTATAAGAGATAAGCTTTGGCTGTGGGAAAACAGGGCGCGGGTATTTATCGCTAAGGATAGCGAAGATTATCTCAATCGTTTCAGCTGTCCCTCTTGGTCTGGCGCTTGTGTCGAGTATGATTCCAAAATCATCTACACATACCCTCATCAAAATAATTTTAAGTCGCTTTTTGCGCACGAGATGACGCATATTATTTTCCGGGAATATGTTAATTCTGGAAGGGTGCCTTTATGGCTGGATGAAGCTATTGCATCTTACATTGAAGATAAATATTCAGACGGCCGCCATAAGAAAAGAATTCCGTGGCTTAAAAGAGTTATCACCGAAGACCGTTATATTATTTTTTCTGACCTTGAGGTTATAACGGGAACAGACCTTAGAAATGTTTCTTCGGATTATGTTAACTTATTTTATATTCAGTCATTTTCTATTATCAACTTCTTGGTTGAAAAATACGGCAATGACAATTTCTCCCGTTTTCTCTTTTTTTTAAGGAGGGATCACGGAGTAGATGAAGCCCTTGCCAAAGGTTTTCATCATTCTTTTCGTAACAGAGTTAATTTTGAAAAGCAATGGAAGGAATTTTACACAAAGTAAAGAATATATACCTGGTAGGTATCGGCGGTGTGGGCATGAGCGGTTTAGCTTTTTTGCTCAACGAAAGAGGCTATTGCGTTAAAGGCTCGGATCAATGCATGAATTCGCGCATAACGGCTCTTACGGAGGCCGGAATAGAGATTCATATAGGCCACAAAAGCGATCATATTGATTCACGCATAGATCTTTTGTGCTGCTCTTCCGCAGTTAAAGATAATAACCCTGAGATATTAGAGGCAAGAAAGCGGGAAATCCCTGTTATAAAAAGAGGGCAGCTTTTAGCAGAGCTTTGCCATGGTAAAAGGACAATTGCGGTTAGCGGAAGCCACGGCAAAACTACAATTTCATCTCTCGTAAGCCATATATTAATTTCATTAGGTTATGCGCCTGCTGTATTTGTCGGAGGATTGCCTGTCGATTGCCGTCGTAATGCCTGGTGGGGAAGTGATTATTTTGTCGTAGAAACTGATGAGAGCGACGGAAGTTTTCTGTTTTGTTCTCCCTGGGTTTCAATAATTACCAATATTGATTTTGAGCATTTGGACTATTACCGAAGCATCGAACACCTAAGGGATAGTTTTAAGGAGTTTGCGCTAAGAACAAAATCAAAAATAATAGGATGCGGTGATGATCCTTATGTAATGCATATATTAGAGGAATTCGGCGGCATAAGCTACGGGGTTAAGCCTCATAATTATATCCGCGCAGATAATATTATTTACGATAAAGGCTATATGTGTTTTGAGCTTTTAATCAACAATACAAAAAAAGGATTATTTAAACTTCCTATGCTGGGTAAGCATAACTGTTTAAATGCTCTTTCTGCTCTGGCTTTTTTTAACTACTTAGGATATGATGTGGCCAGGGTAAAAGCTGCTTTAAGTAAATTCAAGGGGACTGCGAGGCGTTTTGAAGTTAAAGCAAATATAGGCGGGGTTAAATTCATTGATGATTATGCGCATCACCCTTCAGAGATAAGGGCGGTTTTAGAAGCCGCTGCCTATTTAAAACCAAAGAGGATTTTTGCGATTTTTCAACCCCATCGTTTCTCCCGCGTGAAGATACTCTGGGGTGAGTTCATTAATTGTTTTAAACTTGCCGATGAGTTGGTAATCACCGATATTTATAGTGCAGGTGAAGCCGAAATTTCCGGAATCAATGGAAAGCTGCTCTGGGAGGATACACGTAATTATTTTCCCAAAGCTATTTATATTCCCGGGAGCGAATTGGCGCAATATTTACCGGAGCTTATTGAGGAAGGGGATTTAGTTTTAGCCTTAGGGGCAGGTGATATCAACAACATAATGGCAGAGGTTAGGCATGCGTTTATGCAGAAATCTCGAGGTCAGAATTGTAGCAGAGCGTAGAGGCGTGATTAATTGCGTTTCTACAATGAATTAAAAATAAATATCTTTAAAAGAAAATGAAAGCAATATTATCTAAAGTAAGCCGTGGTATTAGCTTGAGAGAATACTCTACAATAAAAATAGGCGGTTATGCCGAATATTTTTTCCATGTTAGAAACACCGAAGATTTATTTTCAATCATAAGAGAGCTCAACCGGCCTTTTTATATTCTTGGCGCGGGGTCCAATCTTCTAATAAAGGACGGAGTCATTGAAAAACCGGTTGTAAAACTTTGCGGTGAATTTAATTATGTAAGGCAATATGGTGATTTGGTTGAGGCCGGCGCCGCCATTCCTTTTAATTCTCTTTTGGGTTTCTGCAGTAAAAATTTACTTTCCGGCGTTGAAAACTTATCCGGCATACCCGCAACGATTGGCGGGCTTTTGGCTACGGGGGCTTCTTCATACGGCAGTTCTTTATTTTCCGTCCTTGTAAGGGTTCAGGTAATCGATAAGGAAGGTAAAATCGATGTCATAGATAGGAAAGATATTGAATTCAGTTACAGAAATTCATCTCTTTCTGATTTCTTTATCCTCAGGGCATGGTTTCGTTTAAGAAAAAACACCGATATTAAAAATAATATACTTAAATTTATACAATTACGAATAATGAGCCAGGATTTTGATTTTCCCAGCTGCGGATGTATTTTTAAAAACCATAATGATATTCCTGCAGGTTTTTTAATCGAATCCTGCGGGCTTAAGGGCTTATCTTGCAATGATGCTCAGGTGTCCGGTAAACACGCTAACTTTATAATCAACAAAGGTAAGGCTGGCTACGGTGATGTGGATTACCTTATCGCGAAGATTAAAGATAAAGTTTACGCAAAACACGGAGTCGTTCTGGAAGAAGAAATTGTGCGCTGGACGTAATCCAGAAGCAGGGGCAGGGTTTACCCTGCCCGCTTAAAAAGTATATGATTAAAAATTCATTAAAAAACATGAGGGTCGGTGTCCTAGGAGGGGGTGTATCTTCCGAGAGGGAAGTTTCCCTAATGTCTGCAAATAATATCCTTGCCTCATTAAAAGGCAGCGGAATTGATTCGGTTTTTATTGATATTAATACCGAAGATGAAAATGCAATTAAGCAGATGATTTTTTCTGAAGGCATAGATATTGCCTTTATTGCCCTTCACGGTTATTTCGGTGAGGATGGCAGGATTCAGGCTATTCTTGAAAGATTGGAAGTTCTTTACACAGGTTCAAGGCCTAAGCCCAGCTTGCTGGCAATGGACAAAATATCGTCTAAGGAAATATTTCTTAGAGAATCTATACCAACCCCTGAGTTTTTCTTAGCCAGCAGCTTAGAAGCAAATATAGAGTTTTCCAAGCCTGTTGTCGTAAAACCTAATTATTCCGGTTCAAGTTTAGGGGTAACCATTGTCCGTGACAGCTTGCAGTTGCTGCCGGCTATAGATATTGCTTATAAAGCCATGAATATAAGCAAGAAAGGTTTACATGGCTTACCTCGTACAGAAGCAGTTATCGTAGAAGAATTTATTTCTGGCAGAGAATTAACCGTTGGCATACTTGGTTCAAAGCCTCTTTCTGTCGTGGAAATAATACCGGAAAGCGGGTGCTATGATTATTTTGCAAAATATAACGACCCAAATACTAAATTTATAGCTCCGGCAAATATTGATTCTGATAAATATCATATGATTCAAGGCCTTGCTTTGCGAACACACTTAGCTTTAGGGTGCCGCCATTTCTCCCGGGTAGACTTCAGGCTTAGCGATGACGGCATTGCTTATGTTTTAGAGGCAAATTCCATTCCGGGTTTTACTTCACACAGCCTTTTGCCTTTTTCGGCAAAAGCATCGGGTATTAATTTTGATGAATTAATTCTTAGTATTTTACAGATAGCTAACGATGAATCGAAGAAAAATCAAGAAATTAAAGCGCAATAACTACCTCCGCGGTAAATTTAATAAAAACTCAAAGAAAACACCGCCTCCAAAGCGCGTGTTGAGTATTGCAGGGATGCTATTGCTTGCGGCGTTTGCCGGCGTGTTTTGCGTCAAGTATTTTCATGAATCTGATTTGTTTACCGTAAAGGCAATAAATTCCAATGAGCCCCTTAACAAAAATATTCACAAAATAGTAAAAGGCAAACCCATATTGAACCTTGATATAAAGAAATTCTATTCCTCGATATTGAAAGATTACCCTGAATATAAAGATGTTATTATCTACAAGGAACTGCCGTCAACCTTGAGGGTGCAAGTTACAAAAAGAAAACCCTTCGCCCAGTTAGAAGGGAAGATCTTTTTCCCCATAGACAGGGAAGGCGTAGTTCTCGATTCCGGCAGCATAGAGAAGCTTGACTCTTTGGTTGTAGTTAGCATAGGAGATATCAGGGGAGATTTGAAAACAGGAAATAGGCTTAATGATGATAGATTGGAATATTCATTTAAGCTGATTGATTCGTTAATGAAATATAATTTACTAGAATCTTACGGCATAAATTTTGTTAATGCAGCTACAATCAATGACCTGCATTTTTTTATCGGAAGCACAAAAGTTTTTGTAGGCAAGCATGACTCTGAAACGAAAATAAATCGTTTGATACAGGTTTTAGAAAAGAAGTTAAATAATGACCTTACTTTAATCGACCGTATAGACCTTAGGTTTAAGCGGGTTTTTATAGGATATAAGCGTTAGGAAATTAATGATGAAAGGTGTTTGCTCTATAGCGATTGACTCAGATGTTGTTTCTTTATGCTTTGCTTCATTGAGAGGGCCTAAAATCAGCTTATTGGACAAAGAGCATTACAGCTTAAGCAGTCCTAAGGGGGTAATTGAGCTATTTAAGAATAACGGATTTAGAATAGCAGGCTGTATTAAAGAAAAAGAAAACAAACATCGTTTAAAGTTCGAAAAAACCTTTCTTTGCCTGTCGCCATCTCACCTGTCCAGTGGCTTTGTTGAAGAAACCGTATGTCTTCCGAAGAGGAGAGAAATTTCAAGCAAGGACATATTTTATGCTAAGGGAGAAATAGAAGAAAAGGTTTTAGGCTGGGATGATTTATGTATTCATAGCTGCATAAGTAATTTTACAGTAAATAAAACAGTATACTACAGCCCGCCGGCAGGCGTTTTGGCTGACAGAATAAAATTACGGTTATATTTGGTTTGGATAAAGCAAAAAGACTATCATGATATTTGCAATATATTAGATGAGTATCACTTGAAACTCGATGGTATTGTTGTACATACTCTTGCGGCGTTTTCTTCCGTACTTAAAAATAACCTGGATAATCTGGCAATTATAAATATTCGCTTTTACGAAAGCGACATTGTGATGGTTAGAAACGGCAGAATAAATAATGTTATGAGCATCGATTTTGGATTAGAGCATGTCCTGGAAATAATTAAAGGCAAGTTCTCCTTGGAATTAGATCTGGCAAAGGAGCTGTTTGAGCGTTATGTTAATTTTAGTTATGAACCTAATAACGCAAACAGTTTAGATAAGGAAATTGTTATGCGCCAAGATTATGGCTATATCAAAATAAGCATACGGAGCTTAAACTCTCTGGTTTGTAATTACGTTGAGCGCAGAATTAGAGAAATATTTGATAAAGTATGTTCAATGGCAGAGAGCAGCGAATACCAAATTCATTTTACCGGCAGGCTTAATTCTCAAGATGGTTTTGAGAAATTTTCACATGAATTGATTTCCGATTCTATTTATAAAATTTTTGCCGATAGAGGATCTTCCCTTGCCGTTGGATGCCTGAATTATGCTGTCTTTAAGACGTTTGAAAAGATAAGAATTAAAAGACACTCGTTTGCTGATCGTGTTGCGATAGTTTTAAGAGATTATTTTTAATAATACGAGTTATGGCAGATACGCTAGATAAGAAACATATCCTTTTAGATTTGCTTAATTGCCTAAGAATTGCGATAAATCAAGCCGCATTTTATCCCGAAGATCACCCTACCCTTAAACAATCACTAAAAGTTTTGCAAGCTAACCTAGAAAATATGTTTTCGTTTGTAAACCCGTTTAAACTTTCGGTTGCTCCGCAAGCCTTATTGATAGAGGGTGAATATCTCGAGAAAGAAGCATTTCATAAAAGGTTTGCCCTTATGCTTCATCAAAAAAAAATTAAGAGCATAGAGCTGAGGGCCGGGATTACTACTGAAGAGCTGATAAATTTTATTATTGCAGTTTCTATGACACCTCAAGATATCGATAAACGCGGCGGCATCCTGAGCGTTTTATCCCTGTCTTTAAATCCGCATATTCTGATAGAAGAGCTTGATTATTCGGTATTATTAAAAGATAAAGGAGAAAGCGTTGCCGATGTCTGGGCGTATCTTCTCAAAGAAGCCGTAAGCAGTTATAACGTTGGCGAGTTAGATGAGCTTGTAAATAATTTCGATAAGGTAGTCAGTAAATTTAATATCCGTGACATATTAAGCGAAAGTAAATTACAGAAAAACCTGCATAATTTTCTCAATTATCTGCAAAATATTGATACCGCTAAATTCCGCCGTTGTTCGAAAGTATTGATTAAAGTTATCTTGAAGAATAAATCTCTTCCAACCTCGGAAAACATAGGAAGGTTAAAAAATATTTTTGAGGGGGTAAGCGAAGAAGATCTTGTGGATGTTCTTTGGGGTGAGATTGTAACCGAAGACAAATGGGATCCCCTCACTCTTAAATTCTTTTCTCAGTTTATTGACGAAGGGAAGCAGGAAAATATTGCCTCCGCATTAGCAGAGAGGATAAGCACCGATGAGACATTGTTTAAGAACTCATCTATCCAGAGAAAAATAAAGGGGTTATTTACTATTGAAGGAGGCGTTTCTTCAGGATCTTACCGGTATACGCTTTTGAAACTGCTTGAGGATATCTCTGCTGGTGAAGGCATACGTTTTGACCGTAATCTTTTAAGGAGTAATTACCGTTATGTGCTGCTTAACATTCTTGCTATTGAAAATATGGAAAAACGTGTCAATACTATTTTAGATGCAATACTTAAAGAATGGGATGAAATCATTGAAACGAAAGATTTTGAATACCTTGCCAGCATTTTGGCCTTAGTTAATAAGCGCAGAGAAGAAAACCCTCACCTTTCAGTTGTATTTGACGGATTAAGCAGGCGTATATCGGAGTTTGTGGAAGATTTGGTGTTTGACGAAGATATCGCATATGATATAAGCGCATTTGTTGGCTCACTTACTGAAAGCGCCTTTGGTTATGAATTCTACCTTAAGAAATTTTTCGAAGAAAGAAAAATGGCGCACAATTCACTTTTTTTGTTTCTGAATATTTTTCCCGGAAAAATAAATGATTTTTGCGCCAGGCTTGAGAAGGTGATCCATGATGTTGCATTTATAGAGGAAGTTCTCGCATACCTAATGGATGTAAACCTTGATTCCAGCCTTATAATTCTTAAATATATCTATTCAGTTTCAAATACCTTTGTTAAGGTTGAAGTCATAAAAGCGATGGGCAATCTATCCTGCATAGATAAAGGTTTTTTATTTTCGGTTGTTAGAAAAAGTAACCCTTTTGTAAAGAAAGAGGCCTTAAAAATTATCTCAAGATATAAGCCGGAGAGCGAAACAGCGGCCAAATTACTCCTTGGAATTAATAACTTTTTAGGTTTTCGAAACAGAATTATCCTTACTCATTTACGCATTATTCAGGATATCAAATTAGCCCAGGCAGAACCATTTATTAATTCACTTGCCAGGTGCCGGTTTTTCTGGAATAAACCTATCCGGGATAAGGCAAAAGAAATTATTGAGGGGTGGAATGCATAAAGAAATCGAACAATTCTTAAAGCAGTTTATTTTAAGCTTGCAGGTCGGGCGTATTTATACTTCACAACACCCGAAATTTAACGAATCCGTTGATAATGTTTTTGAGAAACTTCAGGAAATTCTTACTGAAAGGCCGGAAGTCGTTATAGGCATAATAGGCAGTGAGTTTGCTTTTGAAAAAGAGATATTCTTTGATTTAAGCCAACGCCTAAGCGCAATGATTACCTATTTAAAGGAAAAAGGCATAGAGCGTTTAGCGTTTTCTCAGGGTATTGATAAAGATGAGACGGCAAGGTGCATTAACACAATAATTAAATACAACTTAAATCCTGAAGAAAGTTTACAAAAATTATTTAACCGTCTTGGAATCCGTAACGTTTCAGTGAGTAAACTTAAGGCATCCACTCAGGCAGCCGAAATAGATATATCAGAAACCGTAAGTAACCTTAAATATTACGAAGATACAATTGGTGAACTTTCTAAATCGATTAACGCGACGCTTGAGGATGATGCGGTTGATTATCTGGGGCTAAGGCTTACCGTAACAAATGTTATGGAGAAACTTATTGGCAGTTATCATGAGTTTTTGCGCCTTGCCACCGCTAAAAGTTATGATAAATTAACATTTAATCACCTTTTAAATGTATCTATTTTATCTATGTATTTTTCCTCAAAGCTCGGTTTTGCCAAAGAAGATGTTTTAGATATCGGAATTGCAGCGTTATTTCATGATATCGGAAAACTTTATATTTCGAGAAAAATAGTTCAGAAGCCCGACAGGTTAACCGATGAAGAATTCGATACCATGAAAAGCCATGCTGTTGTTGGAGCGGAAATTCTTTTAAAATACAAGGATTCTTTAGGCATAGTGCCTATAGTTGTAGTTTTTGAACACCATATGCGTTTTGACATGAAGGGGTATCCCAAAACTTATTTTTCGCAGCGGCCCCATGTGTTTTCGTCGATTGTTTCTATTTGTGATGTTTATGACGCGTTAATCCAGAGAAGGACTTATAAGCAGGATTATCCTCCTGATGCGATATACAGGCTAATGATGAAAGAAAGAGGGCGTATGTTTAGCCCTGACCTGCTCGAAGGTTTTTTTAAAATTATAGGTGTTTGGCCGGTTGGGACAATCGTGCATTTAAACGACGGCAGAACCGCAGTTGTCCGGGAGATCAATCCCGATAATATTTTTGCCCCACGCGTTGAAGTAATTTTTCCCCATGATAAAAAGGAAATCTTAGATTTAAGCAAGGTTGGGGATTCAGTAAAAATAGAATATGTTATAAGCCTTAAGATGTAACAGTTTACCCATCAAGGTATTTATGGTATTATATTTATTTGTACACATATACTAAAGATTTTATCAAGAATAATATGAAAGTATATAAAAAAAGAGTGGTAAATAGGATAAAAGAAAAACCTTTAGACAATACGAAGGTAATACCGAGGAGGTATAAATGAGCAAAAAAGTTCTTGTTGTTGATGATGAGAAAGAAATTGTTGATTTTATGGAGAAATTTCTGGGGCGTTTTAACCTGGTGGTTGTAAAAGCTACAGGAGGGGTTGCCGCGTTGGATTTATATGATAAGGAAATCCCTGCGTGGGTTTTTCTTGATATATGCATGCCTGATAAGGACGGCCTTACTGTGCTTAAAGAAATGAAAAAAAGAAACAGCCGCTGCAAAGTAATAATGTTGACCGCAAGGGATGATAAGAAATCTCAGGATAATGCAAAAAAGTACGGTGCGGTTGATTATATAACTAAACCCATAGACCTTGAGCAGTTACGAAGGAAGATAAATAAATATGTTCTTTAAAGAATTTAAACATGGTTAACTATCGAAAAAAGCTAGAACAGGCAGCCCGGCAAATGATTGCCATACATAATGCCGATACTCTCGTTAAAATAATTCTAAGGACTGTTATAAGGACTATCAGGGTTAAACATGCCGGGATTTTAATTTACGATTCTGATAAAGATGCCTATATCGTAAGAATATCCCGCGGCCATCCGGGCTTTAGAATACCTTCCGGATTTGTAAAGGTTAGCGTTGAAAACCCGGTTATACGCTATTTTACCGATAGAAATCTTAAGTTTCCAAAAGACATATTAACTTATAAGGCGATTGAGAGTTATGCCCGGACATCTTCGGTTAAGAAAAACAAAAGGCTTAAGCGGTTTATCGAAAACCTGAAAACAAATCTTTTCTTGTATCAGGCTAAAGTGTGCATACCGGGTTTCTTTAGAAAAGACCTTATAGGGGTATTGTTCTTAGGCGAGAAAATTAATAAAAAACCTATTAGAGAAGAAGAGATAGGGTTTTTATCTGTTTTGGCTTCAGATGTTGTGATGGCGTTAAAGAATGCCTGGCTCATTGAAGATTTAAATAAACAGCTTGAGATTAATAAACGTTTATTCTTGCAGATAGTTTCAGCCCTTGCCTCGAGCATCGAGGCCAAGGATAGGTATACCAGCGGGCATACGAGCCGCGTGGTTGAATATTCTCTGGCAATAGTAAGGAATTTAAAAAGAAAAAAAATCGCCTCCGATTGGGAAAAGTTTCATGAAGATGTGAGAATATCAGCTCTTCTTCACGATATCGGAAAAATTGGCATCCCCGAAAATATTCTTAATAAGACTACGCCGCTCGACGAAAAAGAGTTGAAAATTGTTCAAGTTCATCCTCTGATAGGGCTTCAAATTATCGACCACGTTAAGGGGTTCGGGGAAGTTCAGCATGGTATCCAGTATCATCATGAGCGTTACGACGGCGGGGGGTATCCTTATGGCCTAAAGGGCAGAAAAATCCCCCTCATAGCCTCAATTATAGCGCTTGCTGATGCCTACGATGCTATGACAACCGATAGGCCTTACCGTAAAGCATTAACCAAAGCTAAGGCTCTGGAAGAGATTAAGAAAAACCGGAAAAAGCAATTTTCACCACCTGTAGTAGATGCTTTTCTTAAGGCGATAAAGGAGATAGATGAAGAAAATACTGATATTTTACATATCTGACGGCGGAGGCCACAGTAAAGCCGCGGATAATATAAAGGAAGCTTTTAAATACCGCGACCCGCAAGCCCAGGTCATAACCATGAACGGTTTAGGATATTTTTTTCCATACTGGGAGAAAATTATTGATTTTTTATATACCGCAGTAATCAAACACATTCCTTCAGTATGGGGTAAAATTTACGACAGAGAGCCGGTAGTAAGGAGATTGACCCCCTGCCGCAAGTTCGTAAGCATACTTGCGTTTAAAAAGCTTTCCCGTCTTATAAATAAAATTAAGCCTGACTGCATCATTGCGACCCAGGCTTTTCCCTGCGGGTTGGTAGCTGACTATAAGCAGAAGTTATCCCTTGATATCCCTCTCGTTGCAGTCGTAACTGATTATTACCCTCATAAATTCTGGATTCATAAAACTATTGATAAATATGTTGTTGCCTGCCCTGAAGCAAAAGAAGTTTTAGTTCAAGAAGGCGTTGATAAATCTAAGATAAAACTTTTAGGAATCCCTATATCGGTTAAGTTTATGGGTACGTTTTCCCGCTCTGAAACCGCTGTTTCTTTTGGTATGGATAAAATTAAACCCGCCGTTTTGCTTATGGGAGGAGGCTCAGGGTTTGGGCCTATACAAAAAGTATCACGGGAATTAGAGAGGTTAGATTTAGATTTTCAGATCATAGTCCTGTGCGGCAGAAATAAGAAACTTTATAAGTGGTTTTCGCGAAACAAGCGAAAATTTAAAAAGCACCTTTTTTATTTTAGTTACATAGAGTGTGTCAACAAAATCATGGATTTTTCCAATATTATAATAACCAAAGCCGGTGGGATAACCGTATCTGAAGCTCTCGCAAAAGGCTTAAGTATAATAATAACCCGTCCAATACCCGGCCAGGAAGAGAGGAATGTAGGATATTTGCTTAAGAAAGAGGCTATTGTCGAAGCTGACAACCCGCATCACTCAGCAGAGTTAGTTAAATCGCTTATACTCGATAAAAAAAAGATGTATAACCTTAAGGAAAACGCAAAGACTATATCTTTTATCGATTCATCTTTACGGATTTACGATTTAATTTCAGGATTGCTCGGCTGATTTTTCTAACTGTATTGATAAAAGGTTATGTATTATCTATTCGTTTTAGGAAGGTTTATCAGTGTTGTTTTACCGCGAAATATCTCTTATTCATTAGCTAAATTCTGCGCAATTTTGCATTTTTATTTCTGTCCAAATGATAGAAAATATGTTTTATACAATCTTTCGGCTATAATAGGCGATAGAAAAGAGCGCCTGCGCTGCGCGAAAAGGGTATTTATTAACTTTTCGTATTACCTCGTTGATTTTTTGAGCTTTTCAAAGATCGATAAAGGATTTGTAGAAAAGTATATTAAGGTTGAAGGTATCCATAATTTAAATAAACCGCTTTCTGAAGGAAAAGGAGTTATTGTTCTTTCAGCTCATCTTGGCAGTTACGAGCTTGGAGGGGTTGTTACTTCTTTATTGGGGTATCCCATTAGTGTTGTGGCTTTAACCCACACAGACAGAAGAACGAATCGGCTTTTCAATAATCAGCGCCGTTTTTTCGGTATAAAGGTTATCCCCACAAGCGTTGCCGTCAAAAAATGTTACCAGGCCCTTAAAAAGGGCGAGTTTGTTGCTTTCTTAGGAGATAAAGATTTCTCAGGTAACGGATTAAGAACCAAGATGTTTTCGCGAAGCGTCTGTCTTCCTAAGGGGCTTGCTTATTTTGCGCTTAAAACCGGCGCCTATATAGTTCCGGCTTTTGTTGTCAGAGAAAACAAATTCAATTTCAAGTTTATTTTAGGAGAACCTCTCACAAATGACTTAAATGATATAAATGATAATTCATCCAAAGGGGATTCAAATAAAGACGGCCGTTCTGAGTCAGATCAAATTAAGATAATTGAACACTACGTACCTGTTTTAGAGAGGTTTATCAGAAAGTACCCTGATCAGTGGTTTATGTTTGATAAGTACTGGCTCGACGAACCGCATGAGGGGCAAACCTCTGAAGTCAGAGGGCAGGCGTCAGATGAAAAAAATGTATCACGTCACACGTAACAGGTAATATGAATATCTGGGTATTAATTCCGGCCTATAACGAAGCTGAATCTTTAAAAAATTTACTTCTAGAACTCTCGTCGCTTAAAATTTCTGTCCTTGTAATCGATGACGGTTCGACTGATAAGACATATGAGGTTGCAAAAACTCACGCAACCGATGTGGTTAGGAATAATCATAATCTTGGGAAGGGTTCGGCGCTGCTTAAGGGGATAAATTGCCTCCTTAAGAATCCCGCGGTTACCCATATTGTAACTATGGATGCCGACGGCCAGCATTCCCCGGCTGATATTGAATTTTTCATACAGAAGGCAAAGGAAAATTGTGAATTTGTCGTGGGTAACCGCATGGATGACCCAAAGGATATGCCTAAGATCAGGGTAATTACAAATACTTTTATGTCCTGGTTTATTTCAAAGCTGGCCGGCCAGAGCATACCTGATACCCAGTGCGGCTTTAGGCTTATCAAAAGAGATGTCCTTGAGCATATTGAGATTACGACTCATAAGTTTGAAATGGAATCAGAAATCATTATTAAAGCCGCAAGAGGCAATTTTACGATTGAAAGCGTACCAATAAAAAGTATTTATTTTAAAAACCGCCCGAGCAAGATCAATCCGATTATCGATACTATTCGATTTATACGTTTCGCAATCAGCATTAATAAAGAAAATCAAATATCAAGAAATGTTTGATTCACACCGTATATGTAAATGACTGATTATAACAAACAAAGATTTCAAATGGTTGATGATCAAATATGCTGCCGCGGCATAGTAAATAAGTCTGTTTTGCGGGCGATGAAAGAAGTTCCCCGTCATCTTTTTGTCCCCAGGTTTCAAAGGCAATACGCATATCATGACCGGCCCCTGTCAATAGGTAAAGACCAGACAATATCTCAGCCTTACATGGTCGCGCTGATGAGTGAGCTATTAAACGTAAATGCCGATAGCAAGGTTTTAGAGATAGGAACAGGAAGCGGTTACCAGACAGCGGTTCTATGCAGTTTAGGAGCAAAAGTATTCAGCGTTGAGCGCATTGGCGTGCTGGCGAAGAAGGCTAAGGAAATTTTAAATTCCCGGGGTTATACCTTTGATATGAAAGTTGCCGACGGCACCCTGGGCTGGCCTGAATATGCCCCCTATGACAGGATTATCGTGGCTGCAGGAGCCTCGGCTATTCCACCTGCGCTTATTGAACAGCTTGAGAGCCCCGGCATAATGGTAATACCTGTTGGAGAAAGGTTTCATCAAGATTTAATTGTTGTGAATAAAGATGCGCACGGCTGCGTAAAACAAGAAAGAGCCGGCGGCTGCATTTTCGTCCCTCTCATCAGCGAAGAAAACGCAAAATGAATTTTATAGGGACTTTTATATGTTTTCTTAACCACGAATTGCACAAATATTCACGAATAATAATCTCACACTAAGCCACAAAGTTCATCCTGTTTCAAGAAAACATGTGATATCTAAAATGCGAAACCGTGATGGGAGATTACAGATTCTAAAAGGCCTTGGTGGCAGAAGAATTGGATTAAATATTAAATGGGTGTCCCTGAGTGGATTTTAGCTTTGCCGAAAGAATTTGCAGTTGCCGTGGTTGCGGCATTGCCTGTTTTTGAGCTTCGCGGTTCAATACCATTAGGCATACT
This sequence comes from Candidatus Omnitrophota bacterium, assembly GCA_043820815.1. Lineage (GTDB taxonomy): Bacteria > Omnitrophota > Gorgyraeia > Duberdicusellales > 4484-171 > JBDRDJ01. The sequence goes on along the minus strand of JBDRDJ010000005.1, from coordinate 136,474 downwards.
TTCGTTTAAAATGCCATGGCAGAGCGTTTGTTTTTATTCTTTCTTAGGAAATTTTATCCCGATTGTTCCTTTATTGGTTTTTTTACGCTGGGCAGAAAAAAGGCTTGAGAATATAAGGTATATAGGTAAGGGGCTTAGATGGTGGTTTGATAAAGTCCATAAAAAGTCAAAAATTGTGCAGGTTTACGGGTTCTGGGGCCTGGCTTTATTCGTTGCAATCCCGGTTCCCGGCTCAGGCATATGGTCAGGCGCGGTTGCGGCAACTTTATTCGAATTTAAACTAAAAAGAGCCTTTCTTGCTATATTAATAGGAATGATAATCGCCGGCATCCTTGTAACGCTCGGAACACTTGGGATATTTAAATTCTTGAATTAAAAACGCAATACGAAACAAAATAATAATAAAATGATACATTTATACATAGGTGACGGAAAAGGAAAGACAACGTCGATTTTAGGGTTGGCTCTAAGGGCGGCAGGCTGGAAGAAGTCTGTTTATATTGCTCAGTTTCTAAAAAGTTTGGATTCTTCTTGCGGTGAGCTGAATATTGTTAAGGAATATAAGCTTCCTTTTAAGATAGAGCGTTTTGAATACCAGACACACCCCATGTTTTTAAAAGACGGTGATTTTGATAAAGAAAAGACAGAGGAATCCGTAAGGCAAGCCTTGGAAAAAATTGAATATGACCTCAATATACAGAGATTCGATGTGTTTATACTGGACGAGCTTTTAAACGGCCTTGAGCTGGGAATTGTAAAACAGCAAAGAATTAAGGAATTAATCAGAAAAGCGAGAGAAGTTGAGCTTGTTCTAACCGGAAGAGAAGCCCCTAAATCAATAATCGCCATGGCCGATTATGTCTCCTATATTCAGAAGATCAAACACCCCTTTGACAGAAAACTTATCGCCCGCAAAGGCATCGAGTATTAAAGGGGTTGCACTGAACTTCCCCTTTTTCCTTTTTCTCCGAAAAAGGTGGTTTTTCCGCCGAAAATATGGTATATTTATATGGTATAGTTTTCATAAATATGTAGTATTCAAATATTGGATTTCGTGGTTAAAAAGGAGGGGAATATGTCAAAAAGAGCCTTTATTCTAATTGCATTTTTGTTTCTCGCTGTTTCAGTGGTGTTTACCGGTTTTTCTAAGCCTAAGGCAGAGGAGCCTGATGGCGAGAAAATTTCACTTACAACCTATTACCCGGCACCTTACGGGGTGTATAAAGATCTCATTATTACCAACACCGTTGTTCTTGGAGATGTTGATGGAGACGGTAAAGTTACTAATGCAGACATGGCTGTTGACATAAACGGTGATCCTTTGCCGGGAAGTTTGGCACTATCTGGCAGTTTGGGCATAGGGACTCGTGAACCTAGAGAGAATCTTGATGTTGTCGGTACAGCTCTCTTAGAAGGGCAGGTAAATATTGGTGCCCCTGGGGTTGGATATGAGTTGCCGGTTGCAGAGGGCAAGAAAGGTGATTGTCTTAAGTCAGATGGCGCTGGAAAAGCAGTATGGATTCCGTGTTGGTGCCCACCGGAGAATGTTGTTCTTGGTGAAAGTAGAATTAATCAACTTGCAGGCAGCGAGGGTGCAGGTCTACCAGTAGCTGATGATTCGGAACAGACAAGGGCCGACAATACAACTGCTAAGCATTTATGCGAACTTGAAGGTTATACCAAGGTTGATGCTATAAAGACTAAACAATGGGTTTCCTGTACTGATAATTGGGTTTGGTATTATACCAATGCTAGTGGTTGGCAACGTCAAAATAGTTGTGCGGTAGGTGGTATACGTACGATATCGCTGAGTTGTTCCGGTCTAAAGGAACCTTGTTTTTAATCATGTTTGATGAAACAATGGAGACAAAGCCTCGAAATTAGCCTATTTAACCACAGGGCATACAGTAGCCACTGAGTTTAAAATCCGTAACCGCAATTTTTCTCTATTGCCAAGGCACCAAGCCGATGAGGAAACCTCTCATTTTTTAACCACGAATAACACGAATTGACACGAAAAATGTATTTGAAGAATTACGCTGTCTATGCTCGCACAAAGATCACGAAGATTTTTTGTTATTAAAATATATTACTTTTAAGCCTTTGTGTCTTTGTGCCTTAGAAAATGGGGGTCAAGTCTCAACTTGAGTGCGCCAAGAAAGCTGATGCAGACAGGTTAGTATGTAAAAGCTAACTCTCTTAAAGATTAGCCATCAGGGAGGTACTGAACCTTGTGTACGAGGCGGTAACAAATCGTGCAAAGCCAAGGGGAAGGAGATAATCAACGGTAACACAAGTGAAGGATTTTTAGCCCCGAAATAGACATGTAGCAGTGGGTTAAAGTTTTCAAGTGCTGGAAACCAGTAACAGCATAAACGCTATGGCAAGGATATGTTGTCCTGCCGGGGTAGTAAGCCACCGTGGGTTATCGAATGTTTGCATTGGAACTTGGGATGACCATCATGTTTCCAATTAAGCTAGTGCTTAAGCTGAAGAAGTAAGGCAATAGTACGACATGAATGGTAGTCGGACTAATCCATATTAGAGTCAATAGCGGGTAACGCCGCTAAAGCTTAAAGCTGCTCGAAGGGGTTAGGAGTAAGTTGAATGTGGTTAAGGAAACATTGTATGAACTCAAAGTTCAAAGGAAAACAGTGGGAACGAAATTAACCACACTAAGTCAGTATGCCGCAAGGGATTCTAAGCGAAAGTTTGTCAACATAATGCAACATGTTAACAAGGAATCCTTAAAGGCGAGCTTCTATACGCTTGACAGGAATAAAGCGGTAGGGGTTGATAATGTGATACGCATAATCGTATACTGATGGAAATTTACTCAAGAGCCGTATGCGGGAAATCCGCACGTACGGTTCTGTGAGGGGCTCTGAAATACGGGTCTACTCGACCTACACCCTGCGGCCTCTGTGGTTTCAGCGGCCTCACGGGGAGGGGGGTACAATGTCTCTTCCCATTCCCGTAATCGCGTTCCTTTTTCATTGATGTCCCCATTAAAATATGGTATATTCTCTGTATGGCAAAGCATAACAGAGAAGAGATCGGGGAGAAGATAAACGCTGTATGTAGAGATAGCGGTGTTGTGTTTGCTTATCTTTTTGGCTCACAGGCAAAAGGCTCAACCGGTCCTTTGAGTGATATTGACATTGCTTTGTATATAGGAGGATTGGATAGGAAGGAATATTCCGGAAAGAAATTAGAACTGCTTGGCCGGTTAAACGATGCCCTTAAGACTGACGAGATAGACCTTGTGCTTTTAAACAATGCAAGCCCTTTCTTAGCGCAAAGAATTCTGCGTGACGGCAAACTTATTTACTGCGCCGATGAAAAACTGAGACTTGATTATGAGCAGATAACTATACTTAAATATCTGGACTGGAAGCCTTATCTTGATAAATATACAAGGCAGGCGATAAAAGATGGTTAACTTTTATGGTTGATCAGGAAAAAATAGCCAAGTATTTATTAGAGTTAGAGCGTTATGCAAAACAGCTGAATGAGCTTAAGAAATGTTCACGTGATAAATTTCTTTCTGATTGGAAGATTCATGATTTGGCCGAAAGGGAGCTTCATTTAGCTTTGGAAGCATATCTAACTATCGGAGAAATAATTATCAGCGAAAAGAAGTTTCGCAAGCCCGATACTTATGCTGAGATACCAAGAATCTTATTTGAAAATAATATTATTGACAGTGAGTTAAAAGAAAAACTTATCGACCTGGCCCGGTTCAGAAATATACTTGTTCACGAATACGCGGCTTTAGACCACGAAATTGTTTACGATAAACTTCAAAATATCCCCGCAGTAATTAGCGATTATCTTAAAACGGTAAAGTCTTACCTTTCTGGTGCTTGATAATGCGTGCCTGCAAATAACCAACACCGAACAATAACGCATCACGCAATCCGCCCTTCGACTCGACCTTCGGTCTCGCTCAGGACTCCCTTCGGTCGCTATCCGTATTCCGAAAAAGCTTGACACAACATCTCCTTCATGTAAAATAAATCAGCTCTTTAAAAATTTGATTAATTTACTGATTCAGTGCCATATGGATTAAAAGGGAATGCCGTGAAATTCGGCAGCTCTCCCGGAGCTGTGATCCTGTTTCTCTTAAGATGAGAAAACTCTTTTAACACTTAAGCCACTTTCCGAATAAATTAGGATGGGAAGGCGTTAAAAGAGCGGGTAAGTCAGAAGACCTGCTGAATAAGTATGTGACTTTAGGTTTTGCGCGGAAATAGAACCTAAATTTTTTTAATTATAGGGCAAAGTAAATAAGGGTGCACCCCTATATCACTTGTGAAAGCGAGCGGTATAGGGGGTTTTTTATTGTACGGGCGGCCCTTGCGGCCGCCCGTAATAAATAACAACAAATAAAGGAGGTTAACATGCCAAAATTATTAAAAAAATTATTATTGCCTGCGGTCTTGTGTCTTGTATCCCTGGTCTGTTACAGCCAGGATCCCGTTGACCTGGGCAATTTAGTAATCACGCCTTCAAAGACTGAGGTAGAGTCAAAATATCACGATATTCATGTTAATGTTTTAGGCCAAGAGAATATTGAAGGCAAAAACCTGTTTACTGCCGGCGAAACTCTTTCAGGCATAACCGGCGTTGATGTTATAGGCGGAGGTAGGCTCGGAAGTTCCTCTGAGGGAATCTATATAAGAGGAGCAAGAACAAGGCATACTGCCTATTTATTTGAAGGATTAAAAATCTATGACCCTTCAAATACATCAGCCTACTACGTGCCTTCGGACTTTCTCGCAACCGGCCTCAATAAAATAGAGATTGTAAAATTCCCCCTTTCATCCCTTTACGGATCTTCTCCTATAGGAGGTGCGGTTAATTTTCTTGTTAAAAGGCCTGCTGGCCGGCCGCATATCAATATTTCATCTTTATCCGGTTCTCACGATACATTTCAAGAAAGCTTAGAATTAGGCGGAGAATCAAATAATTTATCCTATCTTTTTAATATTGCCCGGGTTGATTCAAAAGGTATTTCAAAAGCAAAAGAAAAGAATAACAACCCTGAACGTGACCCCTACCAGAATACAAATCTTACACTGGGGTTAAATTATCAAGAACCGCAAAATCTTGAGATGGCCCTTTATATGAGAGGCTCACATTCCAGAACTGAGATAGATGATGACGATAACTTAGACGGATTTCCCGAAGATGACCCTGATAATCTAAATATAGGTAATGAGTTTTTTGGCACTACTTACATTAAGAAAAATTTACTCGATTGCCTTGATTATAAAATCCAGGCCGGCTATACCAGGATTTACAGGAAAGTTTTTGATGACAATGAGGGCGGCGCTGATGAATATACAAGAGGTTGGTATAAAGGCAGCACTTATCAGCTGTCAAACCATTTCGAGCTGCGGCCTTTAAATGAATACAGGACTCTCGTAGGCTTTGATTATACCCAGGAGCATATGGACAGCTACAGGTATACCTATGATTACGCCTGGGCTTTTGGGTATGCTTCTGATTCGCCTAAGGTAAGCAGCTATGCCAAGGGGTGGTTTGTTGAGCAGATTATAAACCCATGGGAAAATCTAAATGTAGATTTTTCATACCGGCGTGAATACAGCCCTCTTTTTAAATATCATTCTGTTGTGAAATCAGGAGTTTCTTACAGCCCTATTGATAATTCTAATCTATTCTTTTCTTACGGAGAGGGGTTTAAAGCACCGTCTTTGTATCAGCTGTTTTCATCAAACGGAAACCGCAATCTTGAACCGGAAGAGTCAAAAACCTGGGAGGCCGGCTTCAAGCAAGCCTTTGGCGATAAAATATCGCTTAATTTTGCCTACTTTCACTCCAATTTGAAAGGATTAATTGATTTTGTATTTACAAATCCTTCGCTTTATCAGGGAGAATACAAAAATGCCGCTAAGCAGAAAATGAGGGGAGTTGAGATTTCTTTTGATTATAAGCCCGATGAAGCCTTAAAAATTGAAACCGGATATACGCATTTAAACGGTGAGCAGGATTTTGTTGACGATAATTTAGTGGATATTTTCAGCCGTGCCTTAATCCGCGTGCCCAGGCATAAGGCATATTTTAATATTACATGGGAATTTAAGAAATTAAAAACAATTTTAGATTTTATTTACGCAGGCTCGAGAACTGATAGAATATGGGTTGGGGCAGTGGATAGTTTTGTTCCTATGAAGCCTTACACTCTAGTTAATTTAAATTGCAACTACCGGCTTAATGATAAATCAACGTTGTTTATAAAGGTGAATAATTTATTAAATAAAGATTACGAAAGAATCAAGGGTTATCAGGAAGAAAAACTATCTCTCTACACCGGTTTTAAATGCGAATTCTAATAATTGGATTGTAGGGTGCAGGCCTGCCTGCACCGTTAATTAATCATGCGAGAAAAGGTCCTAATTTCTTGGAGTGGCGGTAAAGATTCTGCGTTCGCGCTTTATGAAATAATAAAAACAAAACAATATGAAGTCGCCGCCCTGCTTACAACAGTTACCCGCGATTATGACAGAATAAGCATGCACGGCGTAAGAACGTCTCTTCTTGAACAGCAAGCCCTAAGCTTAGGTATTTGTCTTGAAAAAGTTTTCATTACCAAAGACGCTGCAAACGGAGATTATGAAGCGCAAATGAAAAATACCCTTTTAAATTACAAGAAAAACGGGGTTGAATCTGTTGTTGTCGGCGATATTTTTCTTGAGGATTTAAGGCGTTACCGGGAGGATAAATTAAGCGAGGCAGGCTTAAAAGCAATCTTTCCTCTTTGGGGAAAGGATACAAAAAAGCTTGCTGATTCGTTTATAAATTATGGGTTCAAGGCTGCTTTATCTTGTGTAGATACAAAAAGGCTTGATAAGAAATTCACCGGGAGGTTATTTTCAAAAGGCCTTGTTTCTGAATTGCCAGAGGGAGTTGACCATTGCGGTGAAAACGGAGAATTCCACTCTTTTGTCTTTGACGGGCCAATTTTTAAAGAGCCGGTTGCCTTTGTCAAAGGTGAAATTGTGTTAAGAGACGACAGGTTTTGCTATTGCGATTTTCTTCCGTTATGAATTTATCAAAATTAAATTTTATTTATGCAGCTATTTTCATTTTTTTGTGTGATTACGGTTACACACAGGATAAATTGCCTTCGCGAATAATCTCATTAAGCCCGGCATTGACCGAAGGAATTTATGCTCTTGGTGCCCAAGATAAACTTATTGCTGACACGATATACTGCACGCGTCCGGCTTTTGCTAAAGAAAAAGAAAAAATTGGCACTCTCACCGGTATCAATATAGAGAAGGTTTTGGCCATGAAGCCGGATTTAGTTTTGGTTACAACTATGCTTTCTGATAATGATAAGAATCTTCTTAGAAATTTTAATATCAATACGGCAGTATTTGCCGAGCCTGTTAATTTCGATGATCTCTGTGAACAGTTTATCCGCCTTGGCGGGTTAATAGGAAAAAGAGCAGAAGCAGAAGAAATGATAGGTGATGTAAAAAACGAAATCAATGAAATACGCGGTTCTGTATCAAGTAAAGCAGGCCCGAAGGTTTTCGTTCAAATCGGCGCAAAGCCCCTTTTTACCGTTAATAAGAACTCTTTTGTTAATGACCTTATTGAATTTTCCGGGGCAGTAAATATTGCCAAAGACAGCCCCCAGGGGATTTATTCACGCGAAGAAGTTCTTAGGAAAAACCCCGATATTATCATTATTGCGTCAATGGGTATCATCCAGGAAGAAGAAATGAAGCTGTGGAGGAGTTTTGAATCTATTGGTGCGGTAAAGAACAATCGGATACACTTCGTTTGCGCCGATGTTGTAACCAGGCCGAACCCGGCTGCGTTCTTACAGGCATTAAAGGAATTTGTGAAAATAATTCATCCTGACAATGAATAAAAAGATAATCCGCTACGCTTTTTGTATAATTACGCTTTTGCTAATACTTTTAGGAGTTTGTTTTGTTTCCTTAAAAACAGGCACGATAGGATATTCTGCAAGAGAAGTTATAGCTTCATTATTTGGCAGACATGATTCTATTGCCTTCAGTATTATATGGAATTTGCGTTTTCAGCGGATTGTCTTAGGTTTAGCTGTGGGAGGGGGATTAAGCCTTGTCGGTGTTATGCTTCAGGCGATGTTTAGAAACCCGCTTGTTGAGCCTTACACCTTAGGTATTTCAGGGGGCGCTTGTCTGGGGGTCAGCTTAAGCTTGGGGTTAAGAGGAAGTTTTGCCATATTAGGCAATGCCTCTCTTGCTATATCCGGATTTCTGGGCTCGCTTTTGGTTGTTTGTTTTCTATATTCTATCAGCCTGCGAAAAGGCCTGCTTGAATTAAAAGGCGTATTGCTTTCAGGAGTCATGGTAAGCTATATAAGTTCGTCGTTGATTATGCTTGTAATGGCGCTTTCAAAGACAGAAGATTTACACGGTATTGTTATGTGGACAATGGGTTATTTGGGCAAGGCCGATTGGAAATTAACGCAGCTTGCCGCTTTGTGTTCATTCCTCGGGCTGATAACAGCTTGCTTTTTATCTGTGCGGTTGAACGCTTTGTCTTTGGGGGAAGAACAGGCCGCTTATTTAGGTTTAAATGTTGAGAGATTAAAAAAGATAATTTTTCTTATGGCAAGCCTTTTAACGGGAGTTTTTGTCTCTGTCTGCGGAATCGTAGGCTTTGTCGGGTTAGTTGTTCCTCATTTTATGCGAATAGTTTGCGGCCGTGACCACAGGATACTTTTATTATCTTCTTATCTGGCAGGGGCAATATTTCTTATTTCCTGCGATATAGCTGCCCGGACAATTATTTTACCTCTTGAGCTTCCCGTAGGGGTAATTACGGGAATAATCGGCGGTTCAGTTTTTATATATGCTTTGGGCAAAAAGAGATATTTATGAGCTCTAAATTACTTGAAATATTTGATCTTGAGTGCGGTTATGATAATTTTTCTCTATCAGGGATCAATTTAACTGTTCAGAAGGGGGGTTTTATAGGAATAATCGGCCCAAACGGTTCCGGCAAAACAACCATGCTCAAGGCAGTCGCAGGGATTCTTAAAATAAAATCGGGCAAGATTATTTTCGACGATGAGGATTTAATTAATATAAAGAGAACTAAGCTTGCAAAGAAAATCGCGGTTGTAAGCCAAACTGAAGAGCATATTCCCATAACAGTTGAAGAATATGTACTGCTTGGAAGAACCCCTCATTTTAGAAGATTTCAGTTTTTTGAGACTAAAAATGATTTAGCCGCAGTTCATTCTGCTCTTAGAGGCACTCATACGGAACATATTAAAGGTAAGTCTTTGCTTGAGATCAGCTCAGGCGAGAGGCAGCTTGCGAGCATTGCCGCAGCTCTGGCCCAGGAACCTTTGCTTTTACTTTTAGATGAACCAACAAGCCATCTTGACATAGGCAATCAAGTTAAGATTTTAAACCTTCTAAAAAGGCTGCATAAAGAAAAAGGGTTTACGGTTATTGTGATTTTACATGATTTAAACCTTGCATCTCAATATTGTGACAGATTGGTTCTTCTTAATAAGGGAAAAGCCCATTCACAAGGCTTGCCCGGCCAAGTTATCACCAAGGCAATAATCGAAGATGTTTATCAAACTAATGTCGAAATTGGAAATCACCCGTCTTCTAATACCCCTTATGTTTTTCTTGCGTAAAAGGGGTCACACTGACCCCTTTTACGCTATTAGTTCATAAAAAAAGGTGGTTTTTAATTAAAAAATATGTTACACTTATATGGTACTCATATTTACTAATTTAGCTGATATTCAGGGGAGACGCAGGAATGTTAAGACAGTTTGCTTTTATTTTATTCGTATCTTTTTTATGTTTTTCCTTTCAATCCTCTCTTTTCTGCCAGCAGGCTGATGAAAAAATAACCCTTACTACCTATTACCCCTCGCCTTACGGATTATATAGAGAAATAATCGTTACCAACCACGAAGTCATAGGGGATGTTGACGGTGACGGCGATGTTGATTCCGAGGATATGCTTAGATACCCCCTGGCCATCCAAGCGCAGGCCAGCCAACACCTGGAGGCTTGACTGTTGCCTCAAGATTAGGTATTGGCACAACTTCCCCTGCCGCTACTTTAGATATTGTAAGAGATACCGGTATAAATAGTGTCCACGGACAATTTCCTCTTGGTATTGGCAGCAGCCCAGGCAAAGCTGATTTTGCAATGTTTATAAATAGCAACGGTAGAATAGGCATTGGTGTTAACGATGCAGAAAGGACCCTTCATGTCGGCGGTGTTAACGGAATAAGGCTCAAGGCCGCTGACCTTAACAGCTTTCCCCGCGTAAACAACCAACCTGAAGGCGATACCGGCGATATTGTAGTTGATTTAAGCAATGGCAATGCGCTTAGCTGGCACGACGGAGAAAAATGGAGAAGCGCAGGAAGAACTAATGTCCATTTTGATTATTACTGCAGTTATAATTGTACCGGGCAAAATGAAACGTGCAGGCTTTGTCCACCTGATAACCCTCCTATTGAGAACCATTGCCCGGTTATAAACAATATACAATTTAAAGAAAAAGTTTATCTGGGGGAATGGGGTAATTGTGAAGTTCCGAAGGGACCCTGGGGGTGGCCGCCGGCTTATTCCTATTATCATCCTCCCGGCGGAGGCTGTTTTCCAGGGGACACTAAATCTCTTCCTATAGGCAAGGCGTATATCTGTGGAGAATTTTGATAACAAATATTTTTATTTTAGGAGCTATTTTGTGAGAAGAATAATTTATATTTTGTGTTTTATTTCTATTATAAGTTTGCCCGGATTTACTCAAAATCAGAGCGAAAATATTACATTAACAACATTTTATCCTGCTCCTTACGGAGTTTATAAAGATTTGTATGTTACCAGGCAGGTTATTGGCGATGTTAATGATGACGGTGTTGTTGACAGGGATGATTTGCCTGCGGTTGTTCCAATTGTTATGCCTAATAACGGAGGCCTTTTAGCTGTTTCGGGAAGAGTAGGCGTTGGCGTGGATAGGCCTGTTACAACTGTTCATGTGTCCAGGCAAAATGATTCAGCCGGTGAATATGTATTTGGTGTGCGCGATAGCAGTAACAGCGGTAAATATGCTTTGGCAGTTGGAAATAACTCTATGATTGGATTTGGCGTTAATGTGTTTAATGAACAGCCTAGAAGGCGGCTTGATATTTTTGGTGATAACGGCATGAGGATTGAACATTCAGACCTAAGCGATGTTAATGTATTTCCCCTTGTAGGCAATAAGCCTGACGGCAAGCCCGGCGATATCTTAATTGATAAAAGCGATAAAAATAAGCTTAAGTGGCTATATCAGGAATCGGTTCCAGACGCTGATCCAAACTTAGAGAAGCCGGCTGTATGGATGACTCCTAAGGCCGGAAGCAAAGGGTATGCCTTTACATACTATTGCGGCGGTCAAGGCGGACGTCTTTGTATTGATGCAGGTGAGCCTCAAAAGTATTGCCCTGTTGGTTTTAAACAAGTAATGCCTCTTGGCAATTGGGGCTATTGCCATAAGGAGGGTAGCTTTGTTGTTAAGGATTATTTTTATCGTCCTCCCGGCGGAGGCTGCCGAAAACACATGGGTTTAGAAAATATCGGAGAAGCTTATCTGTGTGTTCCCGGCGGCTACATCATTGAGAAGAAGTAAAATAATTTAACCAAGGCAGTTATGATGAAAAAGAAAATTTTTGTTATTGTTGCGGTTTTACTCTTAGCTGTTAACGCATTAATAATTTTTCCGGTTTTAAGCCAGGTAAAATCCAAGGGATATAAAGAAATTACCTTAACTACTTATTACCCTATACCCTATGGTTCATATCAAGATCTCGTTGTTGTTGAAAGCCAAAGTATTGGTGAAATCCAGAGGCCGACATATCCTGCCAATCATGCCCAGGCCGGAGACCTAATACCGGGAGGCCTTACAGTTAGCGGCCAGGTTGCTGTTGGTGTGTCTGCGGGAACCGACCCGGCTCAATTGGCTCGTTTTGATATAAGGGGTGAGAACAGCGGCAATAATGCAGATACGTATGCTTTAAGAGTGCGTAATGCCGGAAGTGACATGGATATTTTATCCGTGAGCGATAAGGGAAGAGTAGGTATTGGCCTTGATATTTCAGAAGGAGGCCCTCAAAGAACACTCCATATTAAGACTTCTGATGGTATCCGTATTCAGCCGCTCCCCATTTTAAATCAACTTTTGAGTCCCGATCATTGTACGGCAATTTATCCTCAGAATCCAGAAACAGGTGATATGGTAATTGTGCCGGTTGATGATAATGGGGATTGCCCTGCAAATATTTTAGCAGGGAAACCGGCAATTATATCCCCGCCGGATTACTATATGCTTAAGGTTTATGACGGTGATGAGAAAAAATGGGTGGCGGCCATAGGAGAAGAAGGAATATATTTTACTTATTACTGCGGCGGTTCATATGCGCCTGCTTGTGTTAATAAAGCGGTATTTCCGGCAGAGGATTTTTGTCCCGGTGAATATAAACAGAGGGTTTATCTTGGTACTTGGGGCCTCTGCCAAAAAGGCTCTGATTTTCATTATACGCCGCCCGGGGGAAACTGTCTTGCCGGTTTCACATATTATCCCGGAGACCGTGTTTATATTTGTATAAAATAATCGTATTTTTTAAGTTTATTAAAGTTTGGCTGTAAATGGAGTCCCGCGCGCATGCGCGTGGTCTTCTGGCGAATGGATAAAAGGAGGCTGTAATGAGAAGAAAAATTTCACGTTTGTTTATCGGCAGTGTTTTTGCAATATTCTTTATTGCAATATTTTTTGTTTTGGGTTCAAAAGGTTTGAGTGATGAAAGTCAACAAGGCGGCACAGCTTCGGGTTTTTGTTTTGTCTATCACTGCGGCACTAATAATGGCGTAGCATCCCAGCCTTGTGTGAATAAGGCTGCTTTGCCGGAATACGATTTTTGTCCGCTCAATTTTGTTCAAAAGAAGTATTTAGGATATACAGGGGAATGCAAAGATACCTTCAGTAGTTTGGCATCTTTCCATCATCCTTCAGGATCCGGCTGTGCTCAGTCAACCAGCCAATGGTGGAATAATGGAGGAGTTCCCATGGGTTGCAGCCCGTCTTACCTCTGCTGTACCCCTGATTAGCAAAAAGGGGCACACCTAATTTTCCGAAATTATTTAAGCCTTTATAATTACCCTTTATAACTCTTTCAAAAAAACCCATTTTTTAAACCATCCCGAAATTTATTACCTTTTCTGTGTGGGAAATTATTCTTGTGCAATCATCCAAACATGATATAATGCAATCTGCAAAAATAAAAAAAATTAGGAGGAGAAATGGCAGAAGTCAGAATAGAAAAAAAAGAGGATTTTGAAAGAGCTTTACGGAAATTTAAAGCGCAATGCAAGAAAGAAGGAATTCTAAAACGTTGTAAAGACCGCCAGTATTATACAAAGCCTTCCCAGAAACGCAGGGAGAAGAACAAGAAAAAGCGGTAATGCAGTGTCAAGAGATAAAGGAAATAATACCCCGTTATATTAATCACAGGGCCGTTGACGGCGAGGTTAAGAGCGTAGAGGAGCACCTCTGTGTTTGTGACCTGTGCCGTAAGCTTCTGAGCCAGATTATGGATCAGCCGCAGGCTCCTATTCCGAGCCAAACTGAAAAACCGACTAAGCCGGCGGTTTCTTCTAAAGCAGGTTCGTGGGAGTATATAATCGCCTTTTGTTGTATCATCGCTATTTTATTTTTCCTCTCCCTGCTCTTCAAAAGATAAAAATACCCTGACATGTCAGATTTCTTTTTATACGGTTTTATTCAAGGCGTTACGGAATTTTTTCCGGTTTCAAGCTCGGGACATCTTTATTTATTAAAGAAGCTATTCGGTGCCAAAGGGGATTATCTTTATTTTTTTATTTTTCTGCACATCGCAACTCTTCTTGCCATCTTTATTTTTTTAAGAAAGAAACTTCCCCTTGCCCTAAAAGATAAAAACTTTATTTTACATATCGCAATAATTACTTTTATTACAGCAGTGATAGGCCTTTGTATTGATAAATTCATAGAGCCGTTTTTTGAAAGCAGGCTGCTTGTCCCAATATGCCTTGGTGTGACAGGTGCGCTCGTTCTTTCTACAAAGAAATTATCCATAAAAAGAGACAGCCTTAAACTTTGCTTTAAGGACTCTATTTTTTTAGGGGTTCTTCAGGGCTTATCTGTTTTGCCCGGGCTTTCGCGTTCAGGCATTACTATTTCTGGCCTGCTGCTGCGGGGTTTAAGGCCCAAGGATGCTTTTTTCGTTTCGTTTCTTATGGCAATACCGGCAACCGCGGGAGCGTTTATTCTTAAATCAAGTGAAATTTTTAAACCGCCAAATATCGCTTTTAGCGGGCTTTTCGCTGGTTTCTTTGCCGCGCTTATTACCGGGATATCTGCTTTGGCAATCCTAAGAAAATTAATGGAAAATCAACGCTTTTACATGTTCGGGTACTACTGTTTTTTTATTTCGATAGTCAGCATATTTCTTTTTAAATAAATAGCATAAAAGTTTTTAAAAAAATATCTTGACAAAAACATTCATTAATAGTATATATTATATGCTCATTTTAAAAGTAAGTTTGACTATTCGGAGTGGGAAAACTATATCTAAATCAAAACCTGCTTACCTAAGATAGCGAATTAGTTAACATCTTAATGTTAGTTGGCAAGATAAGGAAACCCCCTTATTCTGTAAGGGAGGTTTATATTTTTTTGCTCTTTCTAATTATGGAAAAATAGCCTTTGGAGGGTTTGATCCTGGCTCAGAGTGAACGCTGGCGGCGTGGATTAGGCATGCAAGTCGAGCGATCTTTCTTCGTGCAATATTCCGGCAGGCTTGCCTGTTGGGGTGTTGCTGAAGATAGATAGCGGCAAACCGGTGAGTAATACGTGGGTAACGTACCTTAGAGAGGGGCATAGCTTCGAGAAATCGGAGGTAATTCCCCATACACCCCCGGTATCGCAGATACCAGGGGCAAAGATGGCCTCTACATGTAAGCTATCGCTTTAAGAGCGGCTCACGACCTATCAGGTTGTTGGTGGGGTAACGGCCTACCAAGCCAAAGACGGGTAGCTGGCGTAAGTGCGTGACCAGCCACATCGGGACTGAGATACTGCCCGGACTCCTACGGGAGGCTGCAGTCGAGAATCTTTCCCAATGGACGAAAGTCTGAGGATGCGACGCCGCGTGGGGGATGAAGGTCTTCGGATTGTAAACCTCTTTTATTGAGGAGGAAGGCTGCGGCAGTGAATAATTGCTGCAGATTGACTTTACTCGATGAATAAGCCACGGCTAACTCCGTGCCAGCAGCCGCGGTAATACGGAGGTGGCGAGCGT
Organism: Candidatus Omnitrophota bacterium; assembly: GCA_043820815.1. Taxonomy (GTDB): domain Bacteria; phylum Omnitrophota; class Gorgyraeia; order Duberdicusellales; family 4484-171; genus JBDRDJ01. The sequence goes on along the minus strand of JBDRDJ010000005.1, from coordinate 121,089 downwards.
TACTCGGTTTGATTGGGTGTAAAGGGTCCGCAAGCGGTCTTACAAGTGAAAGGTGAAATCTTCCGGCTTAACCGGAAAACTGCTTTTCAAACTGTTTGACTTGAGGCTGGAAGAGGAGAGTGGAACTGCTAGTGGAAGGGTGAAATCTGTGGATATTAGCAGGAACGCCTGTGGGGAAGCCGACTCTCTGGTTCAGACCTGACGCTGAGGGACGAAAGCTAGGGTAGCGAACAGGATTAGATACCCTGGTAGTCCTAGCTGTAAACGATGGGCACTAGGTGTTTGTCCGTAAGGATGGGTGCCGAAGGTAACCCGATAAGTGCCTCACCTGGGGACTACGGCCGCAAGGCTAAAACTCAAAGGAATTGACGGGGGCCCGCACAAGCGGTGGAACATGTGGTTTAATTCGATGCTACGCGAGGAACCTTATCCAGGGCTTGACATACTGGAAGTAATTTCACCGAAAGGTAAAATGATCTGTAACCAGTCAGGAACCAGCACAGGTGCTGCATGGTTGTCGTCAGCTCGTGCCGTGAGGTGTTCCCTTAAGTGGGAGAACGAGCGCAACCCTCGCCCTTTGTTGCCACTTCAGGTGTTTTACACTTGAAAGCACTCTCTAAGGGGACTGCCCGCGTTAAGTGGGAGGAAGGCGGGGACGACGTCAAATCCGCATGGCCCTTATGCCCTGGGCTACACACGTGTTACAATGCCTGCTACAGAGGGGCGCCAAGCCGCAAGGTGGAGCAAATCCTTTAAAAGCAGGCTCAGTTCGGATCGTGGGCTGCAACTCGCCCACGTGAAGCTGGAATCGCTAGTAATGGCGCATCAGCAACGGCGCCGTGAATACGTTCCCGGGCCTTGTACACACCGCCCGTCAAGCGCTGAAAGTGGGTGGCGCCCGAAGCCTCGCGCATGCGAGATCACGGTGAAATTCATGATTGGCGCTAAGTCGTAACAAGGTAGCCGTACGGGAACGTGTGGCTGGATCACCTCCTTTCATTTTCTTTATCGTAGATAAAGGAAATGATTTCGAGCGAAAGCGAGAAATCTTAACTTTCTTTCTGCGGCTAGAAAATGACCTCGAAGGAACGAGGTAAAAAAATACATGAAGGACACCCCTTCAAAGGCTTTTGTCTTTATATCACGGAACCACAGAAAAATGTGGAAAAACGGAAATACTTAGAAGTAATTATTTCAAGTATTTCCGTTTTTTTCCGCGATTCCGTGGTTCTGGGTTCATAGCTCAGTTGGAAGAGCACCGTGCTGACCCTTCGACGCGCCCATTCACATAAACAGAGCTTGGGCTTGTTCAGGGTCAGTGCTGGGAAGCTGTTCCAATGTTAAAGTGGGCTCATAGCTCAGTTGGAAGAGCACCGTGCTGATAACGCGGGGGTCGGTGGTTCAATCCCACCTGAGCCCATTAGCTATTAGGGCCTGTAGCTCAGCTGGGAGAGCACCTGCTTTGCACGCAGGGGGTCAGGAGTTCAAGTCTCCTCAGGTCCATTGAGGAAAAAAATAAATTTGGTCTTTGAAAATTTGGTTGGGTATCAAGCTACTAAGAGCTTATGGAGGATGGCTTGGTTGATGCAGGTGATGAAGGGCGTGGCAAGCTGCGATAAGCTGCGGGGAGAGGCAAGCTTTCTTTGATCCGCAGATTCCCGAATGGGGTAACCCTTCCAGGGTAATGCCTGGAAACCCTTGGTATGACAATATCAAGGGGACTAACCCGGTGAAGTGAAACATCTCAGTAGCCGGAGGAAGAGAAACCGTACAGTATTCCCCCAGTAGCGGCGAGCGAAAAGGGAACAGCCCAAACTCAAAAAGTTTATAAGCCTGCCGGTGTTGCTTTTTGAGAGTTACGGGGTACAAGTGGAGAGCGCGGCAGTGCTCTCGGAGAGTCAAAAATTTTTTCTATAGCAGAAGCTGCTGGAAAGCGGCACCATAGAGGGTGATAGTCCTGTAAGCAAAATGGAAAAAACTCTCTGGCATGTATTCCCAAGTACCACGGAGCACGAGAAACTTTGTGGGAATTCGCCCTGACCACGGGGCAAGGCTAAATACTCGCATCAGACCGATAGTGTACTAGTACCGTGAGGGAAAGCTGAAAAGAACCCCTGTGAGGGGAGTGAAATAGAATCTGAAACCATAAGTTTACAAAGCGGTCGAAGCCCGTCAGCAATGGCGTGGCGACGGCGTACCTTTTGCATAATGGTCCAGGGAGTTATTTTTTATCACGAGTTTAACCCTTATTGTAACTAATAAGGGGCAGGCGTAGGGAAACCGAGTCCTAACAGGGCGTTTTAGTGGTAGGAAATAGACCCGAAGCCAGTCGATCTACCCATGGCCAGGGTGAAGTCCCGCGAAAGCGGGATAGAGGCCCGAACTGGTGTCTGTTGAAAAAGGCTCGGATGAGCTGTGGGTTGGAGTGAAAGGCTAATCAAGATTGGTGATAGCTGGTTCTCCCCGAAATGACTTTAGGGTCAGCCTTCGGGATTGGACGTAGAGGGTAGAGCACAGGATGGGCTAGGGTGGACAGAGTCCATACCAAACCCAACCTAACTCCGAATCTTTACTGTTCTTACCCGAGGAGTGAGACTGTGGGGGCTAAGCTCCATAGTCGAAAGGGAAACAGCCCAGACCGCCGGTTAAGGTCCCAAAACACAGGCTAAGTGTTAAAGGATGTGAAGTTGCTAAGACAGTCGGGATGTTGGCTTAGAGGCAGCCATCATTTAAAGAGTGCGTAATAGCTCACCGATCGAGTGATTTTGCGCCGAAAATGATCGGGGCTCAAGCCTGTTACCGAAACCGCGGCTTTCCGATGAATAATCGGAAGGGGTAGGGGAGCGTTCTACGCGCACTGAAGGTTTGATGTAAATCAAGCTGGAGCGCATAGAAGTGAGTATCCTGGAATGAGTAGCGAAAACACCGATGAAAAATCGGTGCGCCGAAAGCCTAAGGTTTCTCCGTCAATGTTCGTCAAACGGAGGTTAGGCGGTCCCTAAGTCAAATCCCGGTTTAACGGGAGTAGGCGATGGGTAAGGGTGTTAATAGTTCACCCCCCACCTATAGGCGTTAACTTAAGAGATGACGCACAAGATGCGATGGTCGGACTGTTGGATGTGTCCGTTTTCGGTTCCGTAAGGGACCGGCAGGAGTCCAAGCTACGGCGCGGGCGAACCCATCAGGATTGAGTGCCAAGAAACAGTTTCTTAAGTTGTCTATAGGTGACCGTACCGGAATCCGACACAGGTAGGCTGCCATAGTATGGTAAGGCGCTCGAGATAAACCTCGCTAAGGAACTCGGCAAAATAACCCCGTAAGTTCGCGAGAAGGGGTCCCTTGACATTTATGTCATGGGCGCAGAGAAATGGTTCCTGGGACTGTTTAGCAAAAACACATGTCCCTGCTAACTCGCAAGAGGATGTATAGGGACTGAGACCTGCCCAATGCCGGAAGGTTAAGGGAAAAGGTTATTCTGATTCGTCAGAAGAAGCTTTGAACCGAAGCCCTGGTGAATGGCGGCCGTAACTATAACGGTCCTAAGGTAGCGAAATTCCTAGTCGGGTAATTTCCGACCCGCACGAAAGGTAAAACCATGGGAACACTGTCTCAGCGAGGCTCTCGGCGAAATTGTAGTGGCGGTTCAGATGCCGTCTACCCGCAGTAGGACGAAAAGACCCCGGAACCTTTACTGTAGGCTGGTATTGAATTTTGGCCTAATATGTGTAGCATAGGTGGGAGGCTTTGAGTTTCGGCCGCTAGGTCGGGAGGAGCCACCGGTGAAATACCACCCTTATTATGTTAAGATTCTAACTCTGTGTTGTGCAGAGAACCGTGCCAGTTGGGCAGTTTAACTGGGGCAGTTCCCTCCTAAAGAGTAACGGAGGGGCCCAAAGGTACCCTCAGTCCGTTTGGAAATCGGACGGTGAGTGTAAGGGCACAAGGGTGCTTGACTGCGAGGCTGACAAGCCAAGCAGATGCGAAAGCAGGGCCTAATGATCCGGTGGTTGCGCGTGGGAGCGCCATCGCTCAACGGATAAAAGGTACTCCGGGGATAACAGGCTGATCGCGCCCGAGAGTTCACATCGACGGCGCGGTTTGGCACCTCGATGTCGGCTCATCCTATCCTGGGGCTGGAGAAGGTCCCAAGGGTCCGACTGTTCGTCGGTTAAAAGGGTACGTGAGCTGGGTTCAGAACGTCGTGAGACAGTAAGAGATTTGCTGTCTTTAAATCTGGCTATATGCTGGAAAATCTGGGTATCCCATATTACTATTTGACTATTTAGTCTCTATAGTGTAAAATATATTGATTAACATTAGTTAGGAGTGACAATATATGGGTGCAGACAATCAGCAGGGAAGGACAAAGAGGCAAACTGGCGATTATATTGCGGGATTTGTAGATGGTGAAGGTAGTTTTTCTATCACAATCCAACGAAGCAAGAACGTGCGATTAGGTATTCAGATTATTCCTGAATTTCATGTTTCACAGCATGGCAATCGCACACAAGTATTGGAATTTATTAAGGTAACTCTTGACTGTGGTTATTTAAAGCCAAATCACAGTAAAAATCCTTATGATTTGACATGGGTTTTTGTGGTGAGGGATTTAAAAAACTTAAGAGATAGAGTGATACCTTTTTTCCATAGCTATCCGTTGATTTGTAAGCATCAAGATTTTCTTAAATTTAAGAAAGTAGTGAATATGATGTTTGAGAAAAATCACCTCGCCAAAGATGGATTAATACAAATCCTTAAGATCGCTTTTTCTATGAATAGTAGAGGCAAATATAGAAAGTTGTCTCTTAAGGAACTAATTGCTTCTTTGTAACCCTCAGAGACTGTACGCCGGACCTTTGACATCAAAGATGTCAAAGGAAGATACAGTCCGAGCTGCACGGCGACGTGCAGAGGCTAACAGAAATGATTAGCCCTTTATCCAATGAAAATCGGATAAGAGTAACAAAACTGTCGGTCTCTATCCACTGTGGGTGTTAGGATTCTTGAAGGGGAGCTGTCCCTAGTACGAGAGGACCGGGACAGAGGAACCTCTGGTGTACCAGTTATTCCGCCAGGAGTAAAGGCTGGGTAGCTATGTTCCTTTCGGATAACCGCTGAATGCATCTAAGCGGGAAGCTAACCCCGAAACTAAGAATCCCTTTCCGGGTTCGCCCGGGATGAAGGCTGGTGGGAGACTACCACCTGATAGGGTGCAGGTGTACGCATAGTAATATGTTTAGCCGAGCACTACTAATAAGCCAATAGGCTTGATATCCAACCACTTTTTTCTTGGTTCGTGTTTCGTTCTGGGTTTTATCCCCTGCGAAATACGAACCAAGAAAAAAGAAAAAATCCCGGTGTCTATACTGGAGGGGCCATGGTTCGACTTCGCTTGAAATGACACCCGTTCTAATTGATAATTTGGTTTATTATAAAAATATTGTCCGGTGACCAAACTGGAGGGGCCACACCCGTTCCCATTCCGAATACGGCCGTTAAGTCCTCCGAGGCCGATGGTACTGCAATCGCAAGGTTGTGGGAGAGTAGGTAGTTGCCGGGCTTTTTTTATATGCCATTTCTCGCTTCGCTCAGAGTCGTTCTGAGCGAGTGAAACGAGTCGAAGGACGAAGTCGAACCACTGCAATCGCAAGGTTGTGGGAGAGTAGGTAGTTGCCGGGTTTTTTTATTCCTCTTCGCCGCTTTAAAAAAAATCAGAAACTTCCATCGGGACAAAATTATTTTCATTGTAAATAAATAAAAAATCTGTGCAATCAGGTTCTTTCTCTTTTTTCGCAAATGTGAGAAGTGGCCAAAAATTACTCTTGCCACCTGTTCTTATCGGGTTTAAAATATTTGCATGGTATTCTTATGTTATCTAAATTGATTCATGAAGCTGGAGGTGGTTTATGGAAAAGGAACATTCTATTTTATGCGTTGATGATGAGGCGATAGTCGTTACTGGCTTAGAAAAGATTTTCAAAAAAGAAGGTTATGCGGTTCATTCTGCCAGGTCGGCAAAAGAGGGTTTGGAAATTTTAGAAAAGGAAAAGATTGACCTTGTTATGGTTGATCAAAAAATGCCTGACATGAGCGGTTCGCAAATGTTAAAAATCGTCAATCAAAAATACCCTAAAGTTATCCGGATTTTATTTTCAGGATATAATGATTTTAACGGATTAGTAGATGCCGTTAACAAAGGAGAGATCTTTAGATTTATTCAGAAGCCATGGGATAACGAAGAATTAAAACACACCGTCCGCGAGTCTCTATCGCATAAGGTAAAAAGCTAGCCTATGCGTAATTTTTGATGTTATGCAAAATAGATTTATCCGGGGCTCGTGTTCATTATTATTTCTTGACTTTTTTCTGCTATTGAATTCCGCAACCCGCACCCCGCAAAACGTATAATAGGGCCATTAGCTCAATTCGGCAGAGCAGCGGACTCTTAATCCGGAGGTTGAAGGTTCAAGTCCTTCATGGCCCACTTTCTCGTATTGCGTTATAATATTTTTTAACTCAATTGTTTTCGCGTTACCATGTCCGTTATGAGATGATTAATTTACGCAATACGCAATACGCACAACGCAATACAAATCATGGTAAATTTTGAATTCATCGAACATACTGCTGATATCGGAATACGTGTCCGCGCAACGACTCTTGCCGAATTGTTTCAAAATACAGCCTGCGCGCTCTTTTCCATTATAATCGAAATCAAACCTTTAAAAGAGATTCAGAAAAATATTATTGTTGAAGCAGAAACTCTCGAAGATTTGCTGGTTTTCTGGCTAAACGAACTTATTTCAATTCTTTACACCGAAAACTTTCTTCCTTCCGAATACGTTATCACAATTGATGATAGAGAAGGCCAGAAGCTGTTAAACGCCGTAGTGTCCGGCCAGGATTTTGACCCATATAGTAACAAGCTCGATATGGAGATAAAAGCCGCAACTTTTCATAATTTAAAAATTGATCATAGCGAAGACGGATATATAGTGGAGGTAATTTTTGATACCTGACTACAGTAACCAGCCCCGAACCAGAACATAGTTCGGTTCGGGGCCGCCCAGCATCGAACTTGTTCTGGTGCTGGGCAGAAACCAGACAGAGAAAGTCCGCAGTTTCGGAATGCGGTGTGCGGAATGCGGAATGCGTATAAAAAGTAACCAGAAACAGAGGAAAAATATAAAATAATATTGTAGAGGCGATTCCGTGTAATCGCCCGAAGAATTTATCAAATATGGAGGGGCCGACCTGTGTCGGCCCGTTGCTTGTATGTGGGATGGTCCTTTAGAGAAAATCGGTGATTACAAATTCCGGATTCCTAAAAGTTACAAAGCGGGGATGCGCGTCGATGGTATTATATATGCTGACGATAAACTTATCGAAGGCATAAAAAAAGACCGCGCTCTTGAACAGGTAGCTAATGTTGCACATTTACCGGGGATTGTTAAAAATTCCCTTGCCATGCCTGATATTCACTGGGGTTACGGGTTTTCAATAGGAGGCGTTGCGGCAACTGACCCTGAAAATGGAGGAGTTATTTCTCCCGGAGGAGTAGGATATGATATCAACTGCGGCATCAGGCTGCTTAAAACAAATTTAGATTTAAAAGACATAAAAGATAAGATTCCAAGGATTGTAAACAGCCTTTTCCAGAATGTTCCTTCAGGCGTAGGCTCAAAAGGCGATGTTAAGATGTCTTTTAGCGAGGAAAAAAGACTTCTTATTGATGGAGCTAAGTGGGCTGTTTCACGGGGGTATGGAGTAAAAGAAGATTTGGAGTGTTGTGAAGAATATGGTGCCATAGAAGGCGCTGACCCTGATTGCGTATCCGATAGGGCGTATGAAAGAGGAAAGCCCCAGGCAGGAACGCTGGGAAGCGGCAACCACTTCTTGGAAGTTCAGGTTATTGAAGATATTTTCGATGATAAAATAGCACAAAGCTTAGGTTTATATATAGGGCAAATCACAGTCATGATTCATTCTGGTTCACGGGGTTTTGGCTATCAGGTTTGCGATGACAGCGTAAAAGGCATGGTTAAGTGCCTTTCGAAATATTCAATCAATGTCCCTGACAGGCAGCTTGTCTGTGCACCTGTAAATAGCCCGGAAGGCAAACGCTACATAGGTGCAATGCGCGCGGCGGCTAATTATGCCTGGGCAAACAGGCAGGTTTTAATGCATCTTACGCGCCAGAGTTTCGAAAAAATATTTTCCAAAAGCTGGCAGTCTCTGGGTATGAGTTTAATTTACGATGTTGCGCATAATATAGCTAAGATTGAGAAACATGAGATTTTCGGCATTGAAAAGGCGTTATGTGTCCACAGAAAAGGGGCAACCCGCGCATTGGGCATTGGCCATCCTGAATTGCCCGACAGATACCGTGATATCGGCCAGCCGGTGATTATTCCGGGAGATATGGGAACAGGTTCTTATCTTTTGGCCGGCACGAAGAAAGCTGAGGAAGAATCATTTAGTTCTACGTGCCACGGAGCCGGAAGGATAAAATCGCGCCATGAGGCTTTAAAAACAATAAGCCTAGATAAACTGATTAATGAATTAAAACAAAAGGGGATTGAAGTAAGGGCAACAGGTAAAAAAACCATAGTTGAAGAAGCGCCTTCGGCATATAAAGACATAGATCAAGTCATAGACGTCGTGCACAATGCAGGCCTTTCAAAGAAAGTTTGCCGCATGAGGCCGCTGTGCGTGGTTAAAGGCTAACTTTGAAAATAAACAAAAGGCTCATTTTCTTGGTGTTCTTCATCGTATCATTCAGCCTTCTTTTCATCACCGAAGGGCCCTTTAGAAACAGGTCAAAAGTCAATAATTTTTCATCTCTTGTGCCCCCGGATCTTCTTATCGAAGATTCGTGGTATGCAGTTTATTTCAGAGATAATTTCATAGGATATTTAAATTATCTAATGAAATTAAAGGATGTTGAAGAGGGCGGCGGATATCTTATGAAAACAACTTCCCGTCTTGCTTTGCCTTTGTTGGGGCATATTACCCCGCTTAACATAGACGCCAGTATTAATCTTCATAATAATTACAAACTTAAAGACGCGGCATTTAAAGTAAATTCAGGAAATTACTTTTTTGAAGGGTCTATAAAACAATCAAGAGGTGATAATTATACAATTACAACAAAAACACCTTTTCAGAAATCCAGCAAAGCCCTTACAATTAAAGGTGAATTAATTAATTCAATGCTTGCGCCTATGTCTCTTAACTATGTCCCCCTTAACCGGCAAACCAACCTATCTTTTTATGATCCGTTTCTTGACAGAAAGACATCGGTTACTTTGTATAACGAAGGCAAAAAAGAAATTACCGTAAGCGGCAGATTACAAAAACTCAATGTTATTAAAATCGACACTGAAGGTATTTCTGGAACAATGTATGTTGACGATAGGGGTAGAATGATAAAGGAAGAGCTTTTGGGGTTTTCATTTGTCAAGGAAGACCCTGATAAGCTTTTCAGCCGGCGGTTAAATCCCGGCAAAAAAGACATAATAGAATATTTCGCTGTTAAGTCAAAAGCTATACCTGGAAAAGAAAATATCTCGTATTTAAAAGTTAAGCTGAGCGGGATCGATTCAGTTGATACACTTAATGACTTTAACCAGAAAGCTGTGATTACAGATGATGGCTTTGTTGTAGAGGTGTTTAAAAATACGCCTTCCGATATAATTGATATTGATTTAATCGATAAGGAAAGATTTTCAAAATATCTAAGAGAAGACGGGTATATCCATGTAAATTCTCCTATTATCAGGGAAACTGCTTATTCTATAGTAAAGGATATAACGAATCCCGTATCTGCTGTAAGAAAACTCTCGGAGTGGATAGATAATAATATTGAAAAGATACCTACTTTATCCCTTCCAAATACGCTTGATACCTTAGCAATTAAGAGTGGTGATTGCTCTGAATTAAGCGCTCTTCTTGTTGGTTTTTTGCGCAGCTTAGGCATTCCTTCGTATGTTAATGTCGGTATTGTATATGAAAAAGAAAAGTTCTTTTACCATGCCTGGGTTTCCGTGTATGCGGGAAATTGGTTTGATACCGACCCTGCCTTAGGGCAGATTGTTGCTGATGCAACGCACATAAAATTGTTTAAAGGGTTAAAGAATCAATTTGAAATTTCTAAAATTATTGATAATCTAAAAATTGATGTGTTAGAATATAAATAACAATGATAAAAATAGAGAATTTATCCAAACAGTTTGGCGATTTCTGGGCGATAAAGAACTTAAACCTCCAAGTAAAGAAAGGCGAGTTTTATTGTCTTTTGGGGCCCAATGGAGCCGGAAAAACCACAACCCTTAAAATCATTACAGGATTAATGAGGCCGACAGAAGGTAAAGTTTTTGTTGATGGGTTAGACGTGAGCGCGCCCGGTGATTATCTTTCCGTAAAAAGTATACTTGGTTTTATTCCCGATACCCCTTTTTTATACGACAATTTGACATGCGTTGAGTTTTTAGAGTTTGTAGGAGATGTCTTCGGCATTTTAAGGAAAGATCTTTATGAGAAGATAGATTATTATTTTGATCTTTTTAAATTAGGCGAAAGCCGCAACAATCTTATAAAGGGCCTTTCTCACGGAATGAGGCAGAAGATAGTATATATTTCTAATTTTATCCATTCTCCCAAAGTTTATCTAATAGATGAACCGCTTGTCGGCCTCGACCCTTACAGCATACATACTCTAAAAAAGATCCTAAAGCAAGAAACCTTAGAAGGTAAAAGCATACTCTTATGCACCCACATACTTTCAATTGCCGAAGAGCTGGCTGATTGCGCGGGTATTATTTATGGCGGTAAGCTCATCGCAGAAGGCTCTCCGCATGAATTAAGGACCCAACTATCTGCCAATTCGCTGGAAGAGGCATTTTTGAAACTAACCGCTTAATTAATGAAGCCTTTATTTGTTCAGCGCCTGAATAGTTTTCTAAATCACATCATATCAATCTATAATAAGTCGCCTTTCAGATTTTTTGCTATTTGTTTGTTTCTTCTTTTTGCGATATTCGGGATATATATCGGAATTTGGGAGGGGCTAAGGTTTCTTATTGTGCTTGGCGGTTTGGGCACGGTCATAGTCAAGAAAATAATCTTTATTTTGTTTTTTATTCTTTTTTGTATGGTGGCTTTAAGCTTCGGGGTATTTTTCTACGGGGTAACATTCAGGAGTAAGGAAACACAATACCTGTTGAGCCTTCCGGTTGATTCAGCAAACATTATTCTTTATAAGTTCGCCGAATCTCTTTTTATGACCTGCTGGATTCCTTTTTTTGGGGTAATTCTGTTTATCACGGCTTACTCTCAAGTTGGCGGAATCGGAGTTAAACTTTCGTTGGCATGCATATTTTATTCTGTCCCGTTTTTTATCATATCGTGTGCAACAGGATATTTTCTTGCGCTTTGGATTCTTCGGCGGCTTAGCTTAAAGAAAATTGTTATCGCAAGCGTAACCGTTGTGCCGGCTATTTTCATTGCTCTTTATTTGAAATACAGCAGCCTTCATCAAGGAAAAGATTTATTTTATTTTCTTTCCGAGGAAGTCGCATTCTTAAAAACTTCCAGAGTTTGGTTTTTTCCATCTTCTTGGCCGGGGTACGGTTTAACCTATTTCGAGGATGGAAATATTAAGAAATCTCTTTTATACCTTGTCAACCTCTGGGGGCTTTCTTTTCTTTTGCTTAGCCTAATCAGCCTGCCCTCAAAAACATTTCTTTTTATTTATCATAGGCACCGCTGGCTTATACATAAGAAAACTAATACTGATTATTTAGGAATTGTTATCGGTTATCTTAAAGTTATTCCCATAAAGATGCGTGCTTTTATAGCTAAAGATATAAAGCTTTTTGTGCGTGAGCCCAGCCAGTGGCTTCAGTTTTTCCTTTTTTTCGGAATATTGTTCTTTTATTTCTTGAATATACGCAGAATGTCTTATCATCTTTTGGTCCCTGTATGGAAGAATATTTTAACATTTTTAAATATGTTCAGTATTCTTTGTATAATTTCAGCCATTGGCATACGGTTTATTTATCCGCAATGGAGCCTTGAGGGAAGCAATTTCTGGATTTTAAAGCTTGCGCCCGTATCTTTAAAGAAAGTGTTTATTGAAAAGTTTTTTCTTTCGTTTACTACGATCGCTTTTATAGCAGGATTGCTTATTTATACATCCAGCCGCATGCTTGATATTGATCCGGCCTTTTTAAAACTTGCCTTGTTTGTCACTTTAGTCTCTACATTAACAATGTCGAGTTATTCTTTGGGCTTGGGTGCATATTTTGCCGATTTTACCCAGCCGTATTACCTTGAGGCTGTTGAAAGCCTGGGGGGATTTGTAGCACTTATTATTAATGTGGGGTATACTTTCATAACTGTTTTTTTATTTGGTACAATAACACATCTTTATTTTAAAGGTAAATCTCTTTATTTTCATAATACCCTAAATAAGGCATTATTGATTTGGGTAGTTGTCAGCATAAGCACGGCAATAGCGGTAAGCTGGATAGGGCTTTGGAAGTTGGAGAAGAAGGAATATTAGGCGGCCCTTGTGGCCGCCCGTTATTAATACGATTTATCATAATAATATAGATTTTTTCAAGAACCCATGTATAATATTGTATTATATTTAATATCTGTGTAATCATTTAAAATATGTTAGACCCAAAATTTATCCGTCAGAATCACGAGGTTGTCAGAGCCGCGCTTAAAAACCGCAATTACCGCTTTGATTTAGATTCATTTCTCCTGCTTGACCATGACCGTAAAACTATCCTTGCTAAAATAGAGGAGCTTAATGCCGCACAAAACAGAATAGATGTTGATGTTAAGGCTATCCTTAAGGAAAAAAAAGACCCCGGCCAAAAGATAGATGAAAGCAAGGCGATAAAATCAGAGATTAACCAACTGCAGGAAGAATTCGATAAATTAGATGTTAAGTTTAGAGAGGATTGTGATAGAATCCCCAATATTCCTCACCAGTCTGTTCCTGTGGGCAGTGCGTTTTGCAATGAGATCATAAAGGAACCTCAGGAGTTAAAGAAATTCGATTTCAAGCCCGTTGACCATATAGAGCTGGCGCAAAGCCACGATATTATTGATTTTAAAAGGGCAGCAAAGATAGCCGGTTCTAACTTTGCGCTTTTCAAAGGTGACGGTGCCTGTCTGGAACGCGCTCTTATAAATCTTATGCTTGATTTACATGTTAATGAGCATGGTTATCGAGAGATTTTCTCACCGGTTTTGGTAAACAGGCATTCTATGCGCGCAACCGGCCAGCTCCCCAACCTTGAAGAAGATATGTACGTAACAAAAGATGACGATTTATTTTTGATTCCTACGGCCGAGGTTCCGTTGACTAATATCCACCGAGACGAAATTCTGAACGAAGATGATTTGCCTATTTGCTATACGGCATACACTCCTTGTTTTAGAAGAGAAGCCGGATCTTACGGCAAAGATACCCGCGGGCTTATGCGGGTGCATCAGTTTGACAAAGTTGAACTTGTTAAATTCGTTAAGCCTCAAAACTCTTATGATGAGCTTGATAATCTTCTCGAGAATGCTTTAAAAGTACTTGAGATTCTCGATATACCTTACAGGGTTATTCTTCTTGCAACCGGAGATATAAGTTTTGCCGCAGCAAAATGTTATGATATAGAAATTTATGCACCGGGAATTGATAAATGGCTTGAGGTTTCAAGCTGTTCCAATTTTGAGGATTTTCAAGCCCGGCGGGCCAATATAAAATACAGAGATAAAGAATCAGGAAAGAATATTTTTGTCCATACTCTTAACGGCTCAGGTGTTGCTCTTGCACGATTAGTGGTGGCAATATTGGAAAATTACCAGCAAAGAGACGGTTCTGTTGTTATCCCCCAGGCTTTGAGAAAGTATATGGGGGGCAAAGATTGTATAAAGAAATAGCTTTGTTTCGGAATGCGGCCGAAGGGCGGAATCCATTATTAGATTGATAACGAAGAATGAAAGAAATGGAAGAGCACAGTTTACGCAGTAATTATTTCTTTACCGTTATAAAGCTTATTCTTTTTCTTTTTATTCTTTGTTTTCTCGTAAAGTTGACAGCCCGGCTTTGGGGTGAACTGCGTTCCCAGGACGCTTTCAACCTGGATATTTTAGTCTTATCGATAATTTCAACTTTTGCGTTTTATACTTTTATATCCGATTTAGACGGATTCTATAAGAAAATCCAGAATTTCTTTTTCCGCGCCCAGTATGTATCTTTGTTTTCTCCCTCTTTATTGGTTATTTTGAGTATTGGTTATTTCTTTGTGCCAAAAATTACCAACACTTCAATCAATAAAGACATTTTTATCTTTGTGGGCGGTTTTTCTTTTTGCATGCATCTTATCTTTATCGCCCGCCAGATAAAAGGCAGTTCATTCTCTTCAAGTGTAAATTACTTGTTTATGTTCAGCATCCTGTTTATTCTTAATCTTATTATTTTGAGCCTGTATTTACGCATAGGTTTTAATATATACACCGGAAAAGTAATATTGGAGGGCATGAAAAACGGAGCAATCCTGATTCAGGATGTTTTTACCCAGGCTCTTAGATAGGAATTTATGCCATTTTACAGCTTGCTTGACAAGCAAAATTAATTGTGGTATTTATAGCATATGCAAAGTGAAGCAAAGAAAACTATATTGGTGGTTGATGATGAAGCCGGCATTTTAGAGTATCTAAAGAATATACTTTCGCGCCACAATTATAAGGTCGTTGTAACTTCTAAAGGCAAGGATGCTTTTGATTTAGCCCTTTCTAAAAAGCCTGACCTCATAATCCTTGACATAGTTATGCCTGATCTATCCGGAGGCGAGGTCGCTTCGCTTTTATCGAAAAATCCCAAAACCTCGAATATTCCTATTTTGTTTCTAACGGGAATTATGAATAAGTCAGAAGCAAGGACTATGGAGCGCTGTGGTAAGCACCATATCATGGCAAAGCCGGTTATAGTTGATGAACTTATTCTAATGATTGAAAGATTAATCCCGCCTGACTGAGTAAAAGGGGTCACACCTATTTTTCTAAATTTCTCTAAGCATCAAAAATAGGTGTGACCCCTTTTACCTTCTTGAAAAACCCCCAAAGCATGCTATAATTATGCATCTTACGATTTGCCATTTAGGAGGGGTGGCAGAGCTCAATGAGACTTAGGCTTTTGAAGCCGAAGGCAAAAAAGCCTGTAGTCGAATTAGTCCTGAGGAACGAAAGTGACGAAGGATCTTAATATTTGGAATGTTTATATCGCCAAATGTAGGAATGGAGAACTATACGTTGGCATTTCAAATGATGTAAATAGGCGTATAAAAGAACACAATACTACTGTTAAGTGCCGATATACTAGGTTTCGTAAGCCGGTAAGATTGCTATATTGTGAACAATTTTGTGATCGTTCAAGTGCGCTTAAACGTGAAGCCGAGATAAAAAGATGGCGTCGTGATAAGAAATTGGCGTTAATTGATTCAAAAGGCAAATAAGATTTCTCACCCACCTTTGGTGGGTTCGAAATCCTCGAAATTTACGCAGTAAATTTCTCGGAGGGGTGGCAGAGTCTGGTTTAACGCGGCGGTCTTGAAAACCGTTGTGGGGTTATACCCACCGGGGGTTCGAATCCTCTCCCCTCCGCCATTTTATATAGCACAGTCGAAAAGTAATGCTTGACAAAGCTTTTTAGCTGTGCTATTTTTATTTGTGGTGGCATGTGCCCAACATGTGCCCATATGAATATGAAAATGTGAGGAAATTGTGGCAACTCTCCGTAAAAGAAAAGGAACTTATTTCGCAGACTACCGCTTAAACGGCAAGCGTGTCCGCCGTGTCCTCGGCAAATCAAGAAAGATAGCAGACCTCGCCTTAAAAGACATTGAAGTTAAAATAGCTAAGAAAGAATTAGGCTTTGAAGCTCAAGATGCCACTCTATTTAAGCTGTTTGACGAATACCTAATCTATTCTGGCACTAACCATTCACCGTCCACCCAGAAGCGTTACAGAGCCATTATAAGCCATTTTAAGGGCTTCTTGAGGCAATATCCCTATATTACCAAGATATCTCACATTATTCCCAAAACAATAGAAGACTATAAAGCCTTACGCAAGAAAGCAGGAGTAAAGAATAGAACCATAAATATAGAGCGGGAAGTTATTAATTCAATGTTTAACCTTGCTGTCCAGTGGGGTTATGCGAAGGATAATCCCGTAAGAGGGGTAAAGCCCCTCAAGGAGGAAAAAGACGTAAAGCCACGGTTTCTTAATGATGAAGAAATAAAAGCGTTACTAGAAAACTGTGGGGATAAGCTATATCCCATATTCTATACTTTTTTGCATACGGGTATGCGCAAAAGCGAATTAGAATATCTGGAGTGGAATGATATCGATTTTGCCCGCCGCAAGATTAAAATTCGTTTCAAACATGACTGGCATCCAAAAACCTCGGAGCGAGAAATACCCATAAATAATGGCTTGTGCGATACCCTTAAGCAACATAAAGAGAGGGCTAAACAGGGGACGTATGTTTTCCACGATGGGAAAGGCCAGCGTATTGAGCCGAATCGTTTAAGGAAAAAGTTAATGAGCTTAACCAAGAGATGTGGTTTCCCGGATGTAACCAAATTACATACCTTTCGCCATACCTTCGCAAGCCACCTCGTCATGAAAGGCGTTGATCTGCCCACAGTAAAAAAGCTTTTAGGCCATTCCGACATAAAAACCACAATGATCTACTCCCACCTCGCCGACGAGCACGTAGATCGAGCTGTGGAGAAATTGGAGTTTTGATTATTTAGTAAAATGAGTAAACCAATCTGTGTTTTTGTTTTAGGCAATGGCTTCGCTCAAGGATTTGGCTTCCCTAATCTTCAACGGCTATGGCAAGATTGCCTTGCAGTGTCATCAAAAAACTTTGATATAAAGGGGTATTTTGAAGAACGATTAAATAAATATCCCTTATCATATTTTCGCAAGAATAATATTACTGACATAGAACTTTTACTTTCGGTATGGTCAGCATACATAGCAAATTATGAAAGAACTTTCCCTGACTTTAACAATGAAACGTCAAGCAGAGGTCATTATGAAGCCTATCTTGATAATCTTTGTGGACATTTATTAGAATATGGGGATAAAGCCCCTATGAATCCTAACTATTCTCAATTTAAAGAATGGTTAATTGGTAAATTAAATAATTTTGAATTCAGATTTATAACCTTAAATTACGATTTACTTTTAGAGAAGATTATTTCTGAAATTGGAAGGGGAATTGTTTATTTAAATAATCCAAAAGAAGAGGATATTATAATACGAAAATTGCATGGCTCAGTTAATTGGTTAAAGGCAAATACACCACATTTGCAAAGAGAAGATGGTGCTAAACCACCCATTCTTTGTAATGAAGGGCAAACCTATGTTTATAACATAAACTTTGACTATTCTAATGTGCCATACGTAGCATTCAAGTCCCCACCCGCGTTGATCCCGCCTTTAGTTAATAAAGAATACACAGAATTATTTACCAAATTACTAACCTTATCATCCAAAGATTTGCAAAATGCAAGTTTTATAATAATAGCGGGATATTCATTGCCCGATTCAGATATTTTAATAAGGCGGTTTCTAGGGAATCATTCAAAGTATTCAACCGCACAATGCTTAAGGTTTGCGTATATTAATTCTAACGAAGAACATTGCGTAGAGGCTAAGCGTTTATTGGGGGATAAAGTGGGATATATAGCAAAGAACTGGGATTTTAATCTTTTTAATGAAATATTAGACTATAAATCGTGATGTAGGCTCTCTTTGGGCACAAAACCAAATAGCTTTACTAGAAATGCTTAATAAATCATTAGCTTTTCAGCATAAGGCGGAGAACAAGATGTTCTTAATCGGATCAGACCATAACATTTTATTTGGCAAAAGCCGGGGTAAGTAGTATCATTTAGCTGTGCCCACAAAGGCGTGGATATTATGAATATATACCAAACGACAATTATTCAAAGCAACTTTAAAAATAAGAGGGGTTGCTTTTTTATTTAGAGAAAATTGTTAGGTAACAAAGATTAAATTTGTGGCAAAGGAGGTGAATTAAAACCAATGAAAAAATACATAAGCATAATTACTTTAGTCATGTTTGTTTTTGTTTCGGGTTGTGCAACAATTATGCAAGGAACAACACAAGGCGTAGGAATATCCAGTACTCCAACGGGTGCAGACGTTACAGTCGATAATATTGAAAAAGGGAAGACCCCAATTGTTGTTGAATTAAAGCGTAAAGATAATCACTTTGTAAAAATAAAAATGGATGGATACCTACCGTATGAAACTACTTTCACTCGTAGTACAAGTGGTTGGGTGTGGGGTAATCTTGCATTTGGTGGCCTTATAGGGTTGGCCGTTGATGCAATTTCAGGAGGAATATATAAACTTACTCCTACCGAAATTAATGCCGTCCTGCAAGCTAACAATCAAAGTTCCTTATCTAAAGATGGGGTACTTTATGTTACTGTAGTCTTAGAGCCTGACCCAACATGGCAGAAGATAGGACAGCTTGAGAGAATTAATTAAGTAATTGTAATAACCGTATAATCTTTGTTACCTAATTTTTATTTGCCTTTAAAAAGTTTAAGAAATGAATAAAAAACAATTAATATTAGCTTGGGTAATGGGAGTTGTAGTTTTCTTAAGTGATAAGAAGAAGTAGGACAATATTTGATATAAGGTTGTTCTCTTTGTTAAGAATTAAGGGGAATAAATGAAGACATTAGTTATAATGATCTCATTATTCTTTTTGGCCTGTACTTCTTTATTCTCCCAAGGCATAAGCGCTCACCCAACCTATCAAGTTGAAAGGTACGATCCTGAAGAATTTGATCCCTTTCCGCAAAACAGAGGCACTGTCTTTGAATATAGCCAAGACGATATTCCTGAGATATGTTTCTTCCCGGTAGATAAAGCCCGCTGGGATGGCACAAAAATCACTGCTGAGGAATGGCCGAAATTGACAGACCATCAAGAAGTTATGTTTGTTGGCGAATATATCGAGGGGCTTGAGAAAGAACTCAATACAGATATTGAATTTGATCCTTGGGGGTTATCGGCGTATTTGAATAAGTTTGTGGCCGGTTGCCCAGATGAATATTTAGATACCCCGATGACAATGGCCTTACATGCTTTCTTGGTTAATCAGGGGAAGATTGAGGAGAAGGCTATTGTTGAGCAGGGGCCGTCTGCTGATTCGTAGAGCATATAAACATAATGGGCTAAGTACCTGTTTGGATTAAATGAATAAAAAACAATTAATAGTTGCTTGGGTAATAAGAATACTGGCTATATTTTCTGTTTTGAATCTTACATCTTGCGCGGCAATACGGAAGATAGACAAAGTTGCAACAGAAAGAGCAAGGAAAAAAATGGCTGCGTTGAAACAAGGTCAGAAAGACCAGAGCAAGTGGTTTAAGAAATATATAACAGATATAGTTTATTTTATGATGCCCGAAAAAGAATTTGTTAAGCTCTTTGAGAAGCAAGATAACTGGTTAGAATACCGTCCATATATAATCAGCCGGAAAGAAAATAAGAAGGAAAATAAATACGTAATTTATGGAATAAGGCCAATTAAATACGGCAAGGCGAAACACAAAATGAGAGTAATATTTCGTGAAGGTGTTTTGGTAAGATTTGAGCACTTTGGCTTTGAGAAGACCCCCTTTATGGGAATACATGCCTATGACTATACCAATTCCTTGAGGGGTTTCCCAAAGACCGAGGAAGATTTTCTGAGAATATATTCTGATTCAATATTGTCTTCGTCAGAAAATACGTATGTATTTATAGCAAAAGACGGGAAGAAATACCGGTATACATTTCAAGAAGGCCGTTTATTGAGCGCGAAAAGCCTCGATTGGTGACTATAACAGATAAAATATATGAAACTTCAATTTTCCCCAGTTTTAATTTTACTCCTCACCGCCTGTGCTACACAGAAACAAGCTATTGAATCCACTCAACCCACCCATGAAACACCAAAAGAGATACCTTCCTCTGAAGGATTAGCCAGCATCCGTGGAATAGATATCCCTGAGAAACTAACAGAAATGGGGTTTACTCAATATCATCTAATTGGCTATCGCAAAGAAGCAAACACGGAGTATTTTACCTTCTCTGATTGGCGAACTGAGATAAAAGGCGATATGGTTACGTTTAGAGTTCAAGGTGCCGAGGTTAAAGAATGGTTTGAGGAAGAGATTAGGGATAAGGATGATGTAGGGATATGATAAAAGAGAGGGGTAGATGATATCAGACAGAAATAAATCACAGCTTATTATTTATCAGACCGAAACAGGTGAGACTAAGATTGACGTTAGGTTCCAAGATGAGACAGTTTGGTTGTCTCAGCAATTGATGGCAGAACTATTCCAAACGACTAAGCAAAACATAAGCCTTCATATTGCAAATATTTACGAAGATGGAGAGTTGTTGTCTCAGGCAACTGTCAAGGAATTCTTGACAGTTCAAAAGGAAGGCAGCCGGCGAGTTAGGCGCAAAGTAGAATTTTATAATCTTGATATGATTATATCTGTAGGATATCGAATTAAGTCTAAAGTAGCAACACATTTCAGGCAATGGGCAACGCGTCATTTAAGGGAATTTATAGTTAAGGGGTTTGTTTTAGATGACGAACGGCTCAAGAATCCGAATCAGCCATTTGATTATTTTGATGAGCTAATCAGGCGCATCCAGGATATCCGGACATCTGAACGGAGATTTTATCAAAAAATAACCGATATTTACGCTACAAGCGTTGATTATGACCCGACCGATGAGATGAGTATTGAGTTTTTTAAAACTGTACAAAATAAGATGCACTGGGCGATTACAGGAAAAACCGCGGCAGAGATTATTCATAAAAGGGCAGATAGCAAGAAACCAAATATGGGATTAACAAATTGGCGGGGAGTAAAAATCCGCAAAGATGATGTGGAGATTGCGAAAAACTATTTAAATGAAGAAGAATTGCTGGCGTTGAATAATTTAGCTGAACAATATTTGATTTTTGCCGAAGGACAGGCAATGAGACGTATCCCAATGCATATGGGGGATTGGATTAAAAAATTGGATAGCTTTCTACAGTTTAACGAACGAAAAACATTAACACATGCGGGAAAAACATCGCATCAGCTTGCCATGGAAACAGCAAATAAAGAATATGAAAAATATTCTAAAAAAAGACAGATTGCGTATGATAAAAAAGGAAATGCTTTTGATGTATTGGTTAACGAAACAAAGAAAATAGAAAGCAAAAAAGGGAAGAAAAACGGATCTCGAGCGAAGCGAGAGGCCTTTAAATATAGTTTTTCGCAGTAAAAAACAGCGGACTCATGAGCTAAGCGCGCCCTAAACCAGATTATCTATAAAAATAATTAACATGATAAACGATGTTTTGTTGTTGATTTGGTTTCTAAAATTACTTGCAATTTAGTATGTTTGAGCAATAATAATTGGTTATATTAGAAGTGGATAATGCGCAGGCACTTTATTTTAATCATTCTCCGCCATCTAATTTTTAAACCTACCCATAATTGATATTGTCTAAATTTTTATCTGTTCGTATTAAAGGGAGAAGATATGTTGGTTGCGGTGATTTATGTTTGAAGGCCTAAGCGGTTTTATACCTAAAGTTCCGGCATTTCATTTAAACATGCTGTTTCTTCTGGGTTTGGCTTTGTTCGGCGGTACGATCGGTGGCCGTCTATTCCAGAAATTACGTATTCCTCAGGTTGTGGGCTATATTGCCATAGGAATTGTAATTGGCGAGTCTTTTCTTAAGATTATCGACCATGATACGGTTATAAAGTTTCAGCCGTTTAATTATTTCGCTTTAGGATTGATTGGCTTTATGATCGGAGGAGAACTTAAGAAAAACGTCCTGGCTAAGTACGGAAAACAGTTCACGGATATTCTATTGCTCGAGGGAATCGGCGCATTTCTCGCCGTAACTATTTTTGCCGGTGTCATTGGCCATTTTATATTTGGTGATTGGAAATTTTCTTGGTCCCTTGCTTTGTTGCTGGGAGCGATTTCTTCAGCAACGGCACCTGCGGCTACCACTGAGGTATTGCGGGAATATAAAACCCGCGGGCCGCTGACCCGCACTGTCTTAGGCATTGTCGCCTTGGATGACGGTTTAGCTCTTTTACTTTTTGCAATTGCCGCAAGTATTGCCGGAAGTTTAATGGGCAATATTAACGGGAGCATTTTAAAAAGATTCATGCATCCTCTTTATGAGATTGGAGGTTCAATTTGCTTAGGCACAATAGGAGGTTTAATTCTCAACAAACTCCTTAAAAAATACACGGAAGAAGAGAGGCTTTTGGCGTTTTCTATCGGAATAGTTCTTCTTGTTTGCGGTTTATCTTTAGCGTTTCGCGTAGATATGCTTCTTGCGGCAATGAGCTTAGGGGCTATTGTTGTAAATTTCGCGCCGCGTAAAAGCCAAAATATATTTAAACTGGTTAAAGGATTTACACCGCCTATTTATATTCTTTTCTTTGTGCTTGTAGGGGCAAAATTAAATATCAGCCATATGACATGGCCTCTAGTCATATTGGGCTGTGTATATCTTATTGCAAGAACTCTTGGCAAGGGGTTTGGTGCAAATTTTGGCGCAAGGATATCAGGAGCTCCCCGCTCGGTTCAAAAATACCTTCCTTTGTGCCTTCTAAGTCAGGCCGGTGTTGCGATCGGCTTATCTATTTTAGCCAGCCAGTATTTTCCCGGGCGAATCGGTGATTCAATAGTTGTCATCGTAACTGCCACAGCCTTTATTCTTGAAATTATCGGCCCCTGGTTTGTTAAATTTGCCGTCACTAAGGCCGGTGAGGTTGGGTTGAATATTACCGAAGAAGATGTTGCTTATATGATGAAAGCAGAAGACGTCATGGACAAGAATTCCCCTTTGATATATCAAAACACGCCATTAAACAAGATTCTCGATATCTTCGGTGACAGCATAAGCCTTTATTATCCGGTAGTGGATTCCGGCACCAAATTAATAGGAATTATAACGGTTGACAGCATAAAGAGTACTTTTATGGCAAGAGGCGCCGGCGAGTTAATTTTAGCAGCTGATGTTTTAGAGCCGGTTATTATCTCGGTTTCACCGGATTCTACTTTGTTGGAAGTTAAAGCCCTTCTTGCTAAATACAACCTTGAATATTTACCAGTGGTTACCTCGGAAAATAAGGTTGTGGGATTTATAGAGAGAAGAATGATTTATAAGATAATTACAGCTAAGATTCTAGAATTAGAAAGACAGGCTGACGCCCTAGAGGATAATCAAGGGCAACCCGCGTTTACGCCCGCATTAGACATGTAAATGTTATTAAAGGGAGGCGTTAAAGCTAAAATAAGTGTATACGCATGAAAAAACGCAAAATAGACAAAATCCCTTTTTTCTTGAAACTCACCATAAATACTGTATAATCATTATCAAATAACCAGTGACTGATTTGTATCCAAAGGAATCCGTTTCAGAGCAGTGCTTATTAAAGTTCGGCGGCCCTTAGGTTAAATTCTGTATAAAAAAATATAAAATATTCTAAAGGAGGCACAGCAGAATGAAAGAGCGTAGAAAATACCCCAGAATAAGTACCGAGAGAAAGGTTCTATGGAGAAAAATCGACACCATGGATAATATTGATGAGGCAACAAATATTTCAGCCGGCGGCCTATGTTTATCCGCGGCAAACGAGAAGCCGGCCGTTGCCGGAGACAGCTTCCAGCTCCAGTTTGGATTAGCGGCAAAGAATACGGTTTATGCCAGAGCCAAGGCAGTTTGGGTGTCGGATGTCCATAAGGATGCGGTTAAGACAAAAAAGATTCAGAATATCGGCTTGGAATATGTGGATATATCCGATGATGCGCGTAAATCGATAGACCATTTTATAAATGCGTCATAAGCTTATGCAGGAATAATATCCCTTTGTTATTGCGCGGCGCAGGGGGTAAAGTTGCATTTTAGATAAAATTTGCTAAAATAGGTTAAAGATTGTATAGAAAAGAGGTGTTGTATCAAAGAGCGTAGAAAGTTTAAAAGAGTTAATATTACTGCCCTTGCACGGTGGAAAAAATATCCTGCCAAAAGCCAAAATGTGTCTTCTTATCCTGCGATAATTAAAAATATTTCCGAAGGCGGTATTTGCATATCTTCTTATACCAAGCTAGATGTTGGAGAAAAGATCCTTGCAAATTTAGTATTACCCAACAGAGATTCTGTAAGTTTCTACGGCCAAGTGGTTTGGGAAGAACTGGAAAATGCCGGGAAAACGGGCAATTCCGCCACAGCATCAAAATATGTTATCGGCATTAAAATTATTAATATTGACCCCGTGGACCGAAAGAAAATAAACAAATTAACTTTCTTAAAATTTCTTAATTCTAAATAACGCCTGCGCTTTATATTGTAAATGCGAAAATCTTCATTTGTAATTATTTTAGGTTTATTAATATGCCGCTTAGCTTTTGCTAATTATCTTTTTGATACTGTATGTCATGCGATAAAGGATAGTGCAACCAGTTTAAAGCTTTATTCCCTTGAAAGGGGACATGTCGGAAAGCAGATAAATGGGCGGGGTTATGTCTTAGAGGTAAATACATATCTGCCCGGCAGCGCCACTGTCCGTTTGTCTTTAGAAAAAGATTATCTTTCAAAAGATTCGGTTTATGTAACAATTTTTCTGGCAAAAGATCAGCTTGAAAATGTCCGTAAAATTAATTTAGGCGAAAGCGTATATTTTTCAGGAACCCTTTTGTCTTTTTCGAGCATAGAGAAGAATATATTCGTTCATAACGGCTTTGTAACACGCGGGCAGGAAATATTGAGGAAGAACGGCGTTATTTATATAGAATAAAAACTCCATTGCCCGGCTTTTTAACCGGAATAAACATATTTTATATCGGAGGACTTAAAATGAATTACGGGAGCGCTGATAGCGAAAATAAAAAAATCACTCAATTAATAATAGAAGCCGGCAAGCGCGCTCGAAAAGAAACCAGCAGAAAGCCGGAATCCACTTACACGAATCCGGTTACATGGCCCATTCAATGTTTAGTTGGCCCGGGGCTTGAGGGGGCTATAGCTTGTGAAAGCAAGGTTGGATATGTCAACGGCTCCCAGGGCTGGTTGATTTACAGAGGTTATGATATCTTCGATCTTTGCGCGCATTCAAATTTCGAAGAGGTCTCATACTTACTCTTGCACGGCAGTTTTCCTTCCGGGAAGCAACTCAAAGATTATACCGCTAAGTTAAGGCGTTACCAAAATTTATGCAACACAATCCGTTTTCTTATGGGGTTTCCTGTTGAGCGGATGAATGCAATGGCAGCTCTGCGTATAGGTGTTACGCTGATGCGGCTTGAATTTACCGATATAGACAGCGACAGTTATGAACCGGACATTTCTACTACTATTAGTGTTGATGAGGATTCAATACCCATGGAAACCATTCCAAGAGGCGAGGCGCATGCTATATACGAATTTAAAAAGAAAATCAAAAGAAGCCTTAACTCTAAAGAGGTATGCTATTCATCTGTGGGATTGGATTCCTGCTATCATTTGCTCTCCGGTGTAGCAGTTATTACAGGTGCGGTTGCCAGAATAAGAGGCAATATGCTGCCTATATCTGCCGACCCTAAACTGAGGTTTGCCGCTAACTTAATTTATATGATAACAGGAAGAAGGCCGACGCCTTTAGAAGAGAGAATTATGGATGTAGCCCTAATCCTGCACGCTGACCACGGAATGAATGCCAGCACCTTCTCTACAATGGTGGTTGCATCAACATTGTCAGATATCTATTTTGCTGTAGGCTCAGGCATAGCCGCTTTAAACGGCTCTCTTCACGGCGGGGCGAATGAAAGAGTGCTCCATATGCTTAAGGAAATCGGCTCTTCAAAAAATGTAAAAAAATGGTATAAAGAGGCGATTTCCAAGAAGAAGAAAATTATGGGTTTTGGCCACCGTGTGTATAAGGCGTATGATCCACGGGCGCGCATTT
This sequence comes from Candidatus Omnitrophota bacterium, assembly GCA_043820815.1. GTDB lineage: Bacteria > Omnitrophota > Gorgyraeia > Duberdicusellales > 4484-171 > JBDRDJ01. The sequence continues at coordinate 94,996 of JBDRDJ010000005.1, read as the reverse complement.
TAGGGCCTCTTGCTGATTATTTAGTTAATGCTCATGGGGATAGAGATGCAAAGATGTTATTGCGCACAGCGCAAACATTAGAGAAAGAAGTTGTTTCGACCCTGGGCGCCCAGAAGAAGATATTCCCCAATGTTGATTTTTACTCAGGAATTGTTTATTCTTGCCTGGGTATTCCGGTTGAGATGTTTACGCCTGTTTTTGCCGTCAGCCGCGTTTCTGGCTGGACAGCACGGGTGGTTGAGTATCTTGAACATAATCGTATTTTCAGGCCGCGCGCTGTTTATACGGGGCCTTTGAACAAGAAATATAAAACGGTTAAGGAAAAGGGCGAATGAGGGCGTTCATACAAAAGTTAACGCATGCGCTCGCTTTGCTTTGTTTATCCTTAAGCTTTAGTTTATCTCTTTCGGCTTCTGACAGAGAAATTTTTGACGAAATTACCTCGGCAATTAAAAACCAAATCCCTAAAGTTAAACTCGATACAGTACAAGACAAATACAAAGGCGCGCATATTGCCGGAAGAGGCTATGTAATAAGCGTTTCTAAGGATGTTTCAGGCGACACGGTTGTTAATTTATCTGTAGAAAAGGACCGCTCTGTGCCTGTTTCTGTCAGTGTTGCAGTTTTTATGCGCCCAAATCAGGAAAAGCATGTAAATAAAATTTCAAAGGAAAAATATGTTTATTTCTCGGGAACATTTGAAAATGTCAAGATGAACACGATTGTCATCCGTAACGGAATCGTCAGGTAGGGCTAAGGCCGGAAAGTTTAAATATTGTTTTTTACTTTTAATAAAAGGAGATTTTGATGTTAGAGAAGCGGAGATTTGTCCGTTTTGATTCGTCAGTCAATGTTCATTATCAAATCCTTGAGGAAGGCCAGCAAATCCGTGAAGCTTCCAGCAGAGATATCAGTGCCGGCGGTATACGTATTATAATTAAAGAGAAGATTCCTATGGGCACACAGCTTGAGATGGAAATTATTCTTCCAAATGAAAAAAGAACTATTCAGCTTGTAGGAGAGGTTGTCTGGCAGCAAGAAAGCGACACCGGAGACGTGGAAGTTTTTGATACAGGAATAAAATTTGTAAAGATTAGCTCATCAAATATTTTAAAAATTACGAGTTATATAATTAACAGCTTAAAAAAGAATATTGAGTCTGAAAGGAAAACGATCTCTGATTGTTTGGCGAAAAAATTGACACTTCCGCGGTTTCTTACTAAAGAAATAAGGCTGCCGGGCGATAACAGCCAGACTATGAGCGTTCCTGATTTCTTAGTTAGAGAGATCAGGGTTCCGGGAGATAAAACAATTTATGTCCAGATAAAGGCGGGTATAAGCCTTCATTATAAGCTGTTAGACGGGACCGAAGAGGGAGGCAAATCTTTGAGCCAGTATATTAGCGGAGGAGATGTCTGGTTTCTTCTTGAGAGGGAACTTCTCGTAGATACAATGCTCAAGCTCAAAATAGAATTGATTAACCAGCCCTTACCGATTGTAATAATAGGCAAAGTAGTTGTTTCAAATTCGACTGAGCGCTGCAGCGATAATGAAATCAAAACATTTTATGAGACAAATGTTAAATATGTAAGCATATCGCCTGAAGATAAAAAGAAAATAATCCGCTATATTTATTCCTGTCATTCTGATTATATAATGCTTGGCAAGGAACCTCCGCCGGATTGGAAAAAACCTCAAATGTAATAACTTTCTAAACCAATATTTATAAGGCCCGCATTTTCCTTGAGCATTTTCTAAATAGTGATACAATCGGGGTCTAGATAATAGTGGATAGATACTAGATGCTAATGTTAAATAATTACTCACTAGAATCTAGCATCTGACGACTAGCATCTATATCCTTGCGCCCGTAGCTCCCCGCCATAATTTCATTATGGCGGGACTAATTCGACTAAAGGCTTTTGTTCGCCTTCGGCTTCAAAAGCCTAAGTCTCATTGAGCAATTGGATGTGTGCGCGTTAACAAAGATTATTTTTTCTAGATTCTAAAATGTTGCGCCCGTAGCTCAAATGGATAGAGCATCAGTCTTCGGAACTGAGGGTTGCAGGTTCAAATCTTGCCGGGCGCATAGTATAGATACTAGTCACTAGATACTAGATGTTAGCAGGGGGAAATTTAATCACTAGCATCTAACATCTAATCACTAGAATCTGTTTAATTATGGATGGATATGATTATTACGAAGATCAGCAGGATAACAGCCAGTATAAAGATTTTATCGCAACAAGGCTATACTGCTCAAATTGCAAGGAGTCTATGCCTGTATTTGAGCGGCTTTTGTTGATTCTGCCCGACGGTAACTTATTTGAATATATTTGCCAGCAATGTAAAGAGACCTTAGGCGATAAAAAAACAACCTTAGACCCCAAAGATAAACTTTTGTTTTAATATTTTGATTTTTAATTTTTGATATTTCATTTTTTGCTGTTTATAATCAGAAAACGGGCCGGTGGTGCAGCTGGGAGCACGCCTCGTTCGCAACGAGGAGGCCGGGAGTTCGAATCTCCTCCGGTCCATGTTTCAAGACTCAAGACCCAAGACCAGGAGATGGGTGGAGAATATGATGAATCATTTAAAATTCACCTTGTACCTGTTTACCATGATTGTGGGCGCACTCGGTGTAAATGCTGAAAATATAAAGACTGCGGAGTTTGCCGGAACATTTTATCCTGACGGCCCTAAGAATCTTGAGGCGATGATCGATGGTTTTTTCGATGATGTCGATTACATTAAATCGCATGGGCAGATAATCGGGATTATTGTTCCTCACGCAGGTTATGTTTATTCAGGCCCTGTTGCGGCATATGCTTTTAAGGCTATAGCGGGAAATACCTATGATACAGTTATTCTTTTGGGGGCAAGCCACAGATATTCGTTTAGGGGAGTAAGCGTGTATCCTAATGGATTTTTCACTACCCCTTTGGGAAATTTTGAGGTTGATAGCGAGCTTGCGCAGTCTTTTAAACATCTCCCATTTGTTAATTTCGATACGCGGTACTTTAACGGAGAGCATTCCTTGGAAGTTGAATTGCCTTTTTTGAAAAAATCTCTAAAGGATGTCAGGATAGTCCCTATTATTTTCGGCAGTCTTAATTATGATGAGCTGTCTCAATTAGCCAAGGAATTAGCCGAGGCTTCCAAAATAAAGAAAGTTTTAGTTTTAGTCTCAACGGACCTCTCTCACTATTTCAAATATGACCAGGCTAATAAGATTGATGAAAAGACAATAAAATACATAGAAGATAAGAATGCTTTTGGCCTTTGGGTTTCTAACGACCTCGGTGAGAATAGAGCATGCGGAATTATGCCTCTTATTGCATTCTTGTCTTATGCCAGTCTTAAGCAGGCCGATATGGAAATTTTAAAATACGCTAATTCAGGCGATACAGCTTCGGATAAAGAAAGGGTAGTCGGTTATGTCAGCGCGATAGCACACATTAAGTAATCTTAAACCAATAATTATTGTTTAGAGCCATGTCAAAGGTTAGAATTTACATTTCTCCCCGGCATATTGACCGGGAAATAAAAATAAACGACATAGAAACCATCCATAAATTAACTGACGTTTTGCGCAAAGAAAAAAGCGATACAATTTATGTTTTTGACGGACAGGGGAAAGAATACAGTTTTAAGATTTACCACATAAGTAAAAGAACTATTACCATTGCAGAGAAAAAACTTCTTAGAACGCAAGTTTTGTCTAAACCTTCCGTTACGTTAGGCCTGCCTTTGGTTAAAGAGCGGAAATTTGAGTTTATACTCGAAAAAGCAGCTGAATTAGGGGTAGATGTTTTCAGGCCTTTTATATGCCAGCGAAGTTTAAAATTCACCCCGGGGCCGTCTAAAATTAAAAGATGGAAGAGGGTTATTTTAGAGTCTTCTCGCCAGTCGGGCCGGCTGTGGATTCCTGAAATAATGGATGTTATCGGATTAAAGGAGTTAGCCGCAGTTGTTTTTCCGCTTAAATTTACAGCAACCCTGAATTTGGGCAAAAACATATCTTCTTTTCTTAAGAATACCGGAGATTCTTTAATTGTCGTAGGCCCAGAGGGTGATTTTTCCGATTCCGAATACAAAATGTTGTCCGGCAATAATTTTGTCCCATGGAATATTTCTTCTAATATATTAAGAACAGAGACTGCAGCTATTTCAGCCGTGGCGGTTCTTAAATATTTTCGTGAAAATAATGAAAGTTAAATTTGTTACTTTAGGCTGCAAGGTTAATCAATATGAAGCTCAAAGCATTATGGAGGATTTTTCCTTAAGAAAACATAATATAACAAACAGCAAGGCTGACCTTTATGTAATTAACACTTGTACCGTAACTCACCGCGCTGATGCTAAGTCAAAAGAGGCCGTAAAGAGAGCGAAAAAGGAGAATCCCAATGCCCGCATAGCGGTATCTGGATGCCTGATAAAAGGCAATGAAGATTACCTTAATTCTTTAGGTGTTGATTATATTATCCCCCAGGATAAAAAGCAGTATTTGGCCGATATAATTCTAGGTAAACCCTGCCGTGAAAATTTAAAAGGCGATAATACGTCCGGCCGTATAGTTAAAGATATCTGGGCTCTTAAAATATCAAGTTTTATTAATAAACGTGCTTTCGTAAAAATACAGGATGGCTGCAGCAATCATTGTTCATTTTGTAAAATTCCTTTTGTAAGAGGGAAGTCTCTAAGCAGAAAACCTGAAGATGTTGTTGATGAGGTAAAGAAGCTTTCGCATGCCTATCCCGAAATTATTATTTGCGGCATAAATATAGGCCTGTACGGCAAAGATTTTAACCCTCCTCGGAGCTTAGCGTCTTTAATCAAGAAAGTTATAGCGGTTAAAACCCTAAAGCGCCTCAGGCTAAGCTCGATTGAGCCGGCATTGGTTGATGAGGAGCTTTTGTCTTTCCTGAATAACCCTAAGTTTTGCCCCCATTTTCATTTTCCGTTTCAAAGCGCGGATGATTTTGTGCTTAAGGAGATGAATAAGAGGGCAACGCGCAGTTTGTATGAATCAGTTGTCCGCAGGGTTAGAAGCATAGCTCCAAAAGCCGCGATAAGCTGCGATATTATGGTTGGTTTTCCCCATGAAGATAAAATCCGTTTTCTTAACACAGTTGATTTTTTGACTGGAATAAAGCCCATGCGCATGCATATTTTCCGGTTTTCTCCGAGAGAATATACCTCTTATCAGAAAACTACACAAAAAAACGAGGCGGAAATTCGTGAAAGGATGAGCCGCTTAAGGGAAATTAATAATATTTTTTCTAAAGAATATGCACAATCTTTTAAAGGTTCGACCCTTTATGCAGTAACAGAACAGCATGCCGGAAAATTTACCTGCGGCTATACTCAAAATTATATTAAGGTATATATTAATAAACATATTCCTTTAGGCAAGATCACTGCCGTTAAAATTACAAAAACCGGCGAAAACAAAGTTTTTGGCGAGAACGTTTAAAGAAATTTATCCTTCGCCGCAGGATGGCAAGAAATGCGGTTAAATGTATATGTAGCAAAAAGTTTAGGCTTAAGCCGCCGCCGCGCCGATACCTTTATTAAAGACGGTAAGGTAGAAGTTAACGGTGATATAATAACCAACCCCGGTTTTACCGTAGGGGATGCCCATCGGGTAAAGGTTAAGAGCAGGGAAATTTCACCGTCCAAACACATTTATGTTATTTTCAATAAGCCCAAAGGGGTTACAACTACCCGAAGCAGCGTTTTTAAAGATAAGAATATTTTTTATTTTTTGCCGCGCCGCTTTAAAAAACTTTTTCCTGTCGGCAGGCTCGATAAAAATTCAACCGGGCTTCTAATTTTAACTAATGATGGCCAGCTATGTTATAAGGTTACCCATCCAAGATTTGAAGTTGAGAAAGAGTATTTGGTAAAAATAACCGGCACCATCAACAAGAGCCATATTATAAAAGCCAGGGATGGGCTGGTTGATGCAGGGGACATATTAAAAGTAAAAAAAATTCATATTGAAGGAAAAGGCCTTTCGGATACATTGCTAAAGGTTATTGTAACTGAAGGAAAAAAGCGCCACCTGCGGCGTCTTTTCAAAAAGTTAGGCCGCCCGGTTATCAGCCTTAAACGTACAAGAATTTCCCGCCTTGCACTTGGAAACTTGAAGGAAGGTAATTATAAGATACTCCAAAGGGAAGAAATTTACGCCTTGCTTAAGCTTGGCGGCGGTGCAGTTTCCCCCGCGGTCTAAACGCTATTATGCTTGAAAAAAAGGCCAAAGGTGTTAGGATAACATAGCATGAGAGTTCCCTTAAGCGTGGTTGTAATCGCCAAGAATGAAGAAGCCAGGATAGAAGGCTGCCTTAAAAGCGTTTATGGTTGGGCAGAGGAAATAATACTTGTCGATGATGAAAGCATTGACAGGACCCGGGATCTTGCTTCAAGGTATACTGATAAGATTTTGTTGCGAAGAATGGATATAGAAGGCAGGCATAGGAATTGGGCATACAGCCAGGCAGATTGCAAGTGGGTTTTGAGCTTAGATGCTGACGAAAGAGCCACTGATTCCCTAAAAGAGGAGATAGGGCTTTCTATAGTAAGCAACAATTTCTCTCATTACTCTATGCCCTATATAAATTATATCGGCGATTACCCTCTTAAGGGTGATATTAATAAAGGTATAGTTAAGCTGTTCGAAAAGGATAAATTTAAATATGAAGAAGTCGAAGTTCATCCAAGGATTATAACAAGCGGTTCATGCGGCCGATTAAAAAGCCCTATGCTTCATTATTGTTACCGCGATTTTGAAGATTTCCTATCTAAGCTTAACAGGCAAACAACATTGGAGGCAAGTAAGTGGATATGTGTTTCTAAATCAATGCCGCAAAAGGCACGGCATAAGATGAATTTGCCCCATGCGTTGTGGCGGACAGTAGACAGGTTCGTGCGCACTTTTTGCGGAAGGAAAGCTTATAGGGACGGCTTTGTAGGATTTATGTTTTCGGTATTCGGCGGCCTTTACCAGCTGGTATCTTATGCTAAATATACCCAGATGAAAAGCCAGGATGATAAAAACGCCCAAAATTAAACAGTCATCTATAAACCGGAGTGATTGAATAATGAAAGTTATTTTTCTTGATCGAGACGGAGTTATTAACGAATACCCCGGTGAATCGCTATATGTCAGAAATTGGAAAGAATTCAAGTTTATCCCCGGCAGCATTGAAGGAATCCGCAAGCTTAACGAGAAAGATTTTAAAATATTCGTTGTTTCAAACCAAGCCGGCGTAGCCAAAGGTATATATTCTGAGGATGACCTAAATATAATTACCAAGAGAATGAAATCGGCATTAAGAAAGCAAAGAGCGCATCTCGACGGGGTATATTATTGTATTCATCGCGATGAAGATAACTGTTTATGCCGCAAGCCCAAAACAGGCCTGCTTAGGAGAGCGGTTGAGTCTTTAAAAGAAACCGTCACGGAAACTTTCTTTATCGGCGATTCTTTTAAAGATATGCTAACAGCCCGCGATTTTGGGTCAAGGCCTATCCTTGTTTTTTCCGGGAAGGAGAAAATATCAAACAGAAGCAATTGGGATTTTGAGCCCGATTTTATATTTGATAACTTTCTTCTCGCTGCTAATCATCTATGCACGCGTTACTGATTGTTCTTTATCCGCATGCGAACTTTATTAATTCATGCCAGTTTCGGTGAGGGCCATAAACGTGCGGCTAATTGTCTGAAAAGCTTCTTGGAAGCTGATTGTTACGACCTGCTTGATTTTTGCCACCCTTTAATAGCTAAACTTTATTCATTCGGATATATTTTTGCCACCGGGCGCTTCTGCTTTTTATGGAAATTTATATTTTTCCTGAGTTCAAACAGTAAAGTTATTAACTTTATGTCTTGGGCTCATGCAGGGATTTTCGCAAATTTCTTTAAGTTTATTAGCCGGCATCGGCCTGATGTAGTTATATGTACACATTTTTTCCCTTTGCCTTTGTTAGCTTCATTAAAGAGAAGATTTCCTTTTCTCATTGGATGCATCGTTACAGATTTAGGCGTTCATCCGTTGTGGGTGAATAAATCAGTAGATTCTTATTTTGTCGCCCACACGGAGACAAGGGAAAGCCTGGTTAAGTTAGGGATTAAGGAAGATAAGATTATATGCGGTTTTGTTCCGCTGCGCGAAGGTTTTATTAAAGAGCAGCCAGAGCAGAATATCAGGAAAAAACTTTGCATTGGCGAAAAGCCTTGCATCGTTTTTGTTTCTTCACTTAGAGGAAGTTTCCCTTTTCTTTTAGGCGTAATTTGCGACCTTAAAGAAGATTTTCATATCATTGTAATTTACGGCAGAAATAAAGAACTTCTTAAAGCTCTTAAAAAAATGAATTATCCTTCTCTGTCATATTATCAATCCTACGAAAATATTTGGGAGATTTTCTCAATCAGTTCGGTTATTGTTACAAAGCCGGGAGGGTTGACGGTTTTCGAAGGCCTTTACAAAAAGAAACCTTTTGTATTTACCCATTATATTCCCGGACAGGAGGAAACTAATATGGATTTTCTCATAGCGCACGGTTTGGCAAGATACGCTCATGATAGAACTGCACTGGTTGAGTCAATCCGCAGCCTCTCGCATATTTCAAGCACCTTATCAAAAAATTATCCCGTCGAGGTCAAGGATATCCGAATTGCTCTTGGCGAGTTTATCAACCGGCTATAAGGGCAATAAGTATTTTATAATATTCGTAGAGCAAAATGATTAAATCAGGCCAAATATCCGTTAAGGGTAATCAAATCAAGTTCGCAAAGGTGGTTTTTCCTTACGGCCTTGATAAGAGCTTTGACTATTCTTTTACCAAAGATGATTTGGTAAAACCGGGATCACGGGTTATTGTTGATTTCCGGGGGCGAAAGGCTTCGGGTGTCGTTATTTCATTAAGCATGAAGCCGGCGGTAAAAAATGTAAAACCCATTTTACTTTCACCGGATAAAACAGTTTTTTTAGGGGCTAAACATTTAAAGTTAGCAAAAGAACTGGCGCGTAATAGTTTTTATTCCCTGGGAGAGTTTCTTTATCTTATGATTCCTCCGGTCTTAAGAGGGCCAAAAAATATCCCGATTGACAACAAGATAATAGAAATATCAGGTTTTCAATCTAAACCTAAGAAATCTAAAAAGCCGAACGGCAGCCACTCTTTAAAAAATTTTCTTATTAAAGCCGATTCCTTTATTCAAAGATATCAGCTTTGGCGCAGTATCGTTAATGATAAATTGACAAAGGGCTCTGTTTTAATATGCTTTCCCCAGTATTCATATCTTGCCGGAGCCAAGAAAATTATCGAAAGAGACTTTGACGGGAAAATTTTTGTATTAACCTCACAGCAGAAAGAGGCTGATTTTCTTTCAAACTGGCAGATGAGCAGGTCTAATGCTTTAATCCTTGGGACGCGGAGCTCTATTTTCTATTTTCCTTCTGATTTGCAGATGATTGTTATTGAAGAGGATAACAGCCCTTATTATTTTCAGGAAGAAAAGCCGTATTATAATCTTTTAGGCGTTGCTTCTTTGCTTTCTTCTTTAAATAACCTGGATATTATTTACTCTAGCCAGAATCCTTCACTCAGTACTTTTCTAAATTTAAAAGGGAATAAATTACAATTGTCTGAAAAGGAAAACCTTAGGCCTGATATCCATGTTATCGAAGCTTCCCGAGGCCGGCAAAAAGGCCTTTTTAGCCCTCTTTTAAAGGAGCTTTTACGGAAAAAAATTGAAGAAGGAAAAAAGATTGCAGTGTTTTCAATCAGGAAAGGCTACGCTCCTTTGGCAAGGTGCAAAAAATGCGGTTATTCTTTAGTTTGTAAACGCTGCTCAGCCTATATCCGCGTTAGTTCTTCCGGAAGTAAAGGGGTGTGCCCGTATTGTTCAGCGGAGGTAGAGGTTTGCGAAATATGCCCGCAATGCAAGGAGGGATATTTAAAAATAACCGGCGTCGGCACTGAGCGGATAGAAGCGTATCTAAGGCGTATTTTTCCCGAGGTTAATATTAGTTTGTGGGAAGAAAAAACGCCTCAGACTCAAATTACAATATGCACGTTTAAGCTTTTAAGTTTCATTTATTCTGAAGATAAATTTGATGCCGGCTTTTTGCTCGGTGCCGATTCCCTGCTTGCCCGCCACGATTACGAAGCCGCTTTTAATGCATATGACAGCATAAATAAATTAATTTTATTTTGCAGGGAGTCTTTTTATGTGCTCAACTTAAATGACAGCCACCATTTTTTCAAGAATTTATCTCTAAACTGGAGGCAATTTTATGAGCAGGAGCTTTATCTCAGGAGCCGGCTGAAGCTGCCTCCTTTCGGCAGTATTGTCAAAATCGTATTGAGGTCGCCTGAAGAAAAATTCCTTTTGCAAAAAGCCCAAATTTTATATAATACAATAAAGAAGCTTAAGGCCAAGGTTTACGGCCCTTTTGAAGAGTACCCTTTTAAGCTGAGAGGCAAATTCCGTTATTCCATTATAATTAAGACTTCAAAGTTTAAATCTCTCAGAGGTACGCTAAGAGATGAGATTATTAAATTACGGCGTAATCGCGTGAAAATTGCCGTTATGATCAGGTAGATAGGGGCTGCTTTAATTTATTCTATGACGTATATTTATTTTGGAAGTTCTAATTTCTCATGCCGTTTTCTGGAAGGGTTAGTTTTTATTGAAAGCGCCCCTGAACTTATAGTCAGCCAGCCCGATAAACCTAAAGGCAGGGGGTTAAGACTTGCCCCGACAGAAGTTAGCATGTTCGGGAGGGCGAGAGATATCCCCGTTCTTAAGCCAATATCGCTTAATCGTACAGATACCCTCGAAGAGCTTTCAAGTTTCGATGTTGATTTTCTTATCGTTGCTGATTACGGGGGGATTTTGCCGCCTTCGCTTCTTAAGACGGTAAAGCCTATGCCTTTATGCGTACACCCTTCCCTTTTACCGAAATACCGCGGCCCTGCCCCGATCGAGCGAAGTTTAATTAACGGTGAGGCTAAAACAGGCATAACCATATTCCGTATGAACGAAAGCATAGATGCCGGGGATATACTGGCCCAAGAGAGCATTGATATCGAAATGGACGATAATAGATTTTCTCTTATTGATAAGCTTTCGAATCTTGGTGTTTCGCTTTTTTGCAAGAGTATTAAAGATATCGAGTCGGGAAATTATGAGTTTATCCCTCAGGATGATTCAAAGGCAACGTTTGCGCCAAAATTTACTAAGCAGGACGGAAAGATCGACTGGAATAAAAGCGCAAGAGAGATACGCAATCTCATACGCGGCACATTAGGCCGGCCTTCCGCTTACGCATACTTCAATGGCAGCCTTATTAAGGTTACCCTTGCAACCATTATTGAGGAATATATAGCGGGTTTGCCTTCAGTTGTTGTGAGAATTGATAAAAAGGGGATATACGTAGCCACTAAAGAGGCGCTGATTAGGTTAGAAAGGTTAAAGCCCGAGGGCAAAACCGAAATGGATTCTTATTCCTTTGTGTTAGGCAATAACCTGAAGGTCGGCGATAAATTTGAATAATAATAGTGATTAAGGGTAAACATATATTTTACTCAGGGTTAGTACAGGGAGTAGGTTTCAGGTTCACTGCTCGCCATCTCGCTAAAATTAACAAATTAAAAGGATGGGTTAAAAATTTACCGGATGGCAGAGTCGAGATTATAGTGCAAGGGCCCATTGGCGCGCTGGCTAACTTTCTTGATCAAATCAACCAGGAGTTTTCTTCAAATATAACCAATATCCAGGCTGAAGACTTCTTCCTCGAAGAAAAATATCAAGTTTTCCAAATATTACCCTGACTTCTAATTCGAAACCACTGAGGTCTTTCGGTTAGGGCAACAGACAAAATACGGTTTTTGATTTTGAGTCTGGGGTTTGAGGCAATGCGTTACGCAATTTTTTCCGATATCCACGGTAACTTAGAGGCATTTTCTTCATTGATCGAATCATTGAACGAGACACAAATCGATAAGTTTATTTTTATCGGAGATATTATCGGTTACGGAGCTGATCCGTGTCAATGTATATCAATGCTAAAATCTATGAACCCGGCGGCAATCGCCGGCAATCATGATTGGGCAGTAACCGGCAGGCTGAGTTTAGATTATTTTAATTCTGTTGCCCGGCAGGCTTTATTATGGACTAAGAAACAGCTCGGTAACGAAGAATTGAAATATCTGGATACTTTTACCCTGGTGCATGATGAAGACGATTTTGTGTGTGTTCACGGTAGTTTGAGGGAGCCGGAAAAGTTTAATTACGTATGGGATATTGAAGACGCAAGTTACAATTTCTCTCTATTTCAGAAAAAGATATGCTTCTTGGGCCACTCTCATAAAATGGCAGCTTATTTTATAGATGAAAGGAGTAAAGAAGCAAGAATATTGCTGCATAAGGGCGAAATTCAAACTTATCTTTCTGGCTTTACGATACATTTAAAGGAGAATGAGCGTTATTTAATAAATGTGGGCAGCGTAGGGCAGCCCCGTGACGAGGATCCCCGTCTTTCGATGTGTATTTATGACAGCCAGAAAAAAGAAATTGAATTAAGAAAGTTAAGCTACGATATTGTAAAAGCAGCAAAAAAGATTATTGATAATTGCTTGCCTTCTGTTCTTGCGTCAAGGCTGTTTGAGGGGTGGTAATATGGAAAAAGTTAATATAAAGAAAGAAATTGAGCGGCTCCGGGATTTGATACGGCATCATGACCACCGTTATTATATTTTGAGCGATCCGGAGGTTTCTGATAAAGAGTATGATGATTTAATGAACCGCCTTAAGGATATTGAGGGCAAACATCCAGAATTTATAACCGCTGATTCACCTACCCAGAGAGTATCAGGAGGGCTTGTAGAAGGATTTAAAACCGTTTCTCATGGGGTAAAGATGCTTTCGCTTGATAACACTTATTCAGTAGAGGAATTAAAACATTGGCAGGATAAGATAATGCGCATGTTAAAGAGAAGCGTTGGAATTGAGTATGTTGTTGAGCTTAAGATAGACGGGGTCAGCTGTGCATTAACTTACGAAGAAGGTGTTTTGACCCGCGCCGCAACAAGAGGTGACTCAGAGGCAGGCGAGGATGTAACCCTCAATATTCGAACCATTCATTCAGTGCCCCTCAGGCTTCTTGGTGAAAATATACCCAAGGCTGTAGAAGTCAGAGGAGAGGTGTATATACGAAAGAGTGATTTCGAAAATCTTAACGATGCCAGGCTTAAAAGAAATGAGCCGGTGTTTGCCAACCCCCGCAATGCCGCAAGCGGTTCGTTAAAGATTCTTGACCCTGAAGCGGTAAGCCATAGAAATTTGAAATTTTTTGTTCATTCATTTGGCTGGTCAGAAGGATATGAGTTTTCAAGCCACACTTGTTTTCTCTCAAAAATAAAATCGTGGTGCATGCCGACAATACCTTATAGCCGGCATTGTGCTGATTTAAACAGCGTTATAGATTATTGCAAAAGATGGCAGGACAGGGTTTCTGAGCTCGACTTTGAAGTAGACGGAGTTGTTGTCAAGGTTGATTCTTTATCCTTACAAAGGGATTTAGGCAATACAATGAGATCTCCCCGCTGGGCCGTTGCCTATAAATTTCCAGCCCACCAGGCAACAACAATTATTGAAAATATCGAGTTTGGCGTGGGCAGGACTGGCATAATTACTCCGGTTGCTATTCTTAGGCCGGTTGGATGCGGGGGGGTTACAATTCAAAGGGCAACACTTCATAATTTCGATGAAGTCCGCAGGCTTGATGTGCACATGGGCGATACTGTTTTGATAGAAAGAGCCGGAGAGGTTATACCTAAGATAATAAAAGTTATAGTATCAAAAAGAAAAAAAAAGGCAAAAAGAATTAAAGCCCCAAAGACCTGTCCGGTATGCAGCCAGCAGGTAGCTAAAGAAAAGGAAGATGATGTGTACCGGTATTGTATTAACCCGGATTGCCCGGCACAGCTTAAGCGTTCGATTTTTCATTTTGCTTCAAGGGCAGCCATGGATATTGAAGGAATGGGAGAAAGTCTTGCTGATGAGCTTATAAACCGTTCCATAATAAGCAGCATAGCCGATATATATGATCTAAAAAAAGATGACTTGCTGAAACTGCCTCTTTTTAAGGAAAAGAAGGCTCAAAATTTAATAGATGCTATTGAGAGGAGCAAAAAACAATCCTTTTCAAGATTCATATACGGTTTAGGCCTAAGGCATGTTGGTGAGAAAGCCGCACAGGTTTTAGCTGAAAAGTTTAAAACAATCGATAACTTATCTAAGCTTGATCAAACAGCGTTAACAGAAATACCGGACATAGGCCCGGTCGTGGCATCTTCAGTAATTAAATTCTTTTCATCCGGCAAGGCCAAAGCCATAATCAATAAGTTTCGAAAAAAAGGTCTTAACCTTTCTTATGAGGAAGTTAAAGCCGGAGGAACTAAACTTTCCGGAAAATTATTTGTTTTTACCGGAGAACTAAAGAATTACAGCCGTACGCATGCTCAAAATCTTATAGCCAATCACGGTGGAAAGTGGAGTTCTTCAGTCAGCAAAAATGTTGATTTCGTCGTTAAGGGGGAAAATCCCGGCTCAAAATATGAGAAAGCCAAGGCGCTTAATTTAAAAATAATCAACGAGGACGGATACAAATCCCTTGTAGAAGATTAATTTTACCTTAAATTTCTCTGTCACCAAGATAATATTCTAAGTCCTTCCCGAGGCTGAAATATTACCCAAAATACGTTTTTTAATGTTATTAAAAAAAAATTATTTTTTTTCTTGACAAAACTATCTTTTATAGTAGACTCATTAAGTCTATTTTTAACCCTTAAAATCGGAAAAGTTGCCCACGTAGCTCAGTCGGTAGAGCACTTCGTTGGTAACGAAGTGGTCATCGGTTCAACTCCGGTCGTGGGCTGGTCAGGCAGTATAATAATTAACAAAACCTATTTTATAACAGGGAGGGGGAATTATAGCCTCTTCCATAAAAGTATTTTATAAAGCGTTATGAGAGAGTTAATTGCATTAGAATGCACAAATTGTACGAAGCACCGGAAGAATTATTACATTACAAAAAATAAACGTAAACATCCGGAAAAAATGTCGATATCAAAATTTTGCCCTTTTTGCCAAAAGCATTATGTGCATAAAGAGGCGAAACCATAAGCACAGTTCTTTTAAAAGCCCGTTATTTTTTTTCGAAGAAATAATCCTCGAAAAAAAATAGGCGAGTAGCTCAATTGGCTAGAGCACCGGTCTCCAAAACCGGGGGTTGCAGGTTCGATTCCTGTCTCGCCTGCTTGTATCACACCTGCCTGCCGGCAGGCAGGGATTACACAGATTTAATATTGATTACACAGATGAAAGAGCAGGGAGATCCACAAGATTATGATTAAAAGGGTTAAAAGATTTCCCAAGTTTTTAAAGGAAGTAAACGAAGAACTTAAAAAGGTAAATTGGTCAACCAGGAAGGAACTTGTTGGTGCAACGGCTATAGTAATTGTTGTCTCGGGTCTGCTAACTTTTTACTTGTGGTTTATTGATCTAAGCCTCGCCCAGGCAATTCAATTCCTCCTTAAATAATATTTTTTGTGTTTAATATGAAACAGTGGTATATAGCCCATACATTAAGCGGTGCTGAAGAAAAAGCAAAAAGCAATTTAGATGCACGGATAACGGTATCGCAGTTTAGTGATTTAATTGGTGAAGTTGTTGTTCCTAAAGAGCAGATAACCGAAGTTCGCATGGGGAAAAAACGGGTTCTTGAGAGAAAATTTTTCCCGGGTTACATACTGATACATATGGAGATGAATGATGATACATGGCTTCTTGTTACAAATACCCCGGGAATAACCACTTTTATTGGCCCCCGGAGAAAACCTTCCCCTATACATCAAGAAGAAGTTGATCGAATTCTCAAAAAAGCCGAGGAAAGCAAGGCAAAGCCGGCGCCTAAAGTAACATTTACAAAGGGAGAAAGCGTAAGAGTTATGGAAGGCCCTTTTGTTAATTTTAACGGTATTGTTGAAGCGTTATATCCTGATAAAGGAAAATTGAAAGTAAGTGTTTCTATTTTTGGAAGGACTACTCCTGTTGAGCTGGAGTTCTGGCAGGTGGAAACCATTTAGAAAGTAACCAGAAACCAGAGTACAGAAACCAGAGGTTAGAAGATGGCAAAAAAGAAGAAAAAACCAAAATGTCTTATAAAATTACAGATTCCTGCCGGTGCCGCAAATCCCGCACCTCCTGTGGGCCCGGCGTTAGGACAGCATGGCGTCAATATAATGCTATTCTGTAAAGCTTTCAATGAAGCCACTAAACAAAGAGAAGGCATCATCCTGCCGGTTATTATAAGCGTTTACGAAGACCGCTCTTTTGATTTCATCTTAAAGAGTCCCCCTGCCTCGGTTTTGCTAAAGAGAGCTGCTAATCTTGCAAAAGCCAGCAGTCAGGCCGGCAAAGATATTATTGGCGAGGTAAAGAAATCGCAAGTATATGAGATAGCTAAAGAGAAAAAGGAAGATCTTAACGCCATTAATACAGAAAGCGCTTTCCGCATAATAAGCGGGACTGCCCGCAGTTGCGGGATACGTATAGTAGATGACGACTGATGTTTATTATAGTTATATATATAGGTATATGAAATTTTATTAAAAAGGTTATGAAACAAAGCAAAAGATACAATCAAGCGCTTAAATTAGTTGATAGTAATAAAACATATTCACTTTCTGAAGCCGTAGCTTTAATAAAAACCATGCCTGCGGTTAAGTTTGATGAAACAGTTGAGTTAAGCTGTAAGCTCGGGGTCGACCCCAAGCAGTCCGATCAAATGGTAAGAGGTTCAGTGGTCCTTCCTCACGGTACAGGCAAAGAGATGAAAGTGCTTGTTTTTTGTGAGCCGGAGAAAGAGGTTAAGGCCAAAAGCGCCGGATGCGATTATATCGGCACGCAAGGGACAATTGACAAAATTACAAAAGAAGGGTGGCTTGATTTTAATTGCTGTATATCAACTCCTGGAATGATGAAATTAGTCAGCAAGCTGGGTAAAGCGTTGGGTCCCCGGGGCCTTATGCCTTCGCCAAAGAACGGAACAGTTACCGAGAATGTAGAATATGCAGTTAAAGAAGCAAAAAGGGGGAAAAATTGATTTTCGTATTGATAAGCTTGGGTGTATACACGCCGGCGTAGGTAAACTTTCTTTTACAAAGGAAGACCTCATCGAGAACGTAACTTCTTTTATGGAAGCCTTGATAGCGGCAAAACCCCAGGCCGTAAAAGGTGAGTTTATGAAATTTTACTATCTTTCGTCTACCATGAGCCCGTCTATTAAAATAAATATTTAGCATTAATTATTTTCATTATGATTAAAATCGGATTATTAATCAGGGAAGAAATAGTTAGTGATATAAAAAACCGCATCAGCAATGCGGGCGGTTATCTTTTCTTCGGGCTTAATAAAATAAACGCTTTCAGCCTTAACTCTATCAGAAATAACCTTGCCGAACTTGGTTCTACGGTATTTGTGGCTAAGAATTTATTGATAAAAAGATCCTTCAGCAAAGAAGATGCCGATAAAATTGAAAGTTTTTTTGATAACGAAACTGCTATTGTTTTTATTAATGACGCTGATGTTATTGCAGTATGCAAGATTTTAGCTGATTTTGCCAAGGAAAATGAAGTATTCATGCTAAAAGGCGGTGTGGTCGGGTCAAAAGTAATAACTGCTAAAGATATTGTAACCTTTGCGAAACTTCCATCCCGGGAGGTTCTCTTGGCAATGGCGGTTGGTGCCCTGGCAGCACCGGTTACATGTTTTGTTAATTCTCTAAACCAGATTATTTTAAAATTTGTCTGGGCCATCGAAGAGATAAAGAAACAAAAGAGGGGGTAAACCATGTCAAAAGTTGAAGATATTTTAAAGATGGTTGAGGAAATGACCGTATTGGAACTTTCCGAGCTAATAAAGGCTTGTGAAGATAAGTTCGGAGTTAGCGCCAGTGCACCCGCGGTTGCGGCGGCTTCAGCCGGCGCAGCCCAGGCAGAAGAAGAGGAAGAAAAAACATCATTTACTGTTATTTTGACAGGATCAGGCGCAAACAAAATAGCGGTAATTAAAGAAATAAGGGCGATGACCGAACTTGGATTAAAGGAAGCCAAAGAGCTCGTGGATACGCTTCCTAAACCGGTCAAGGAAAATATTCCCAAGGAAGAGGCCGAAGAGATCAAGAAGAAGTTAGAAGGTGCCGGCGCAACCGTAGAATTAAAATAAGGTTTTTAGCCTATGAGCAGCTTAAGTTTTATCCGCACTTATCTATAGCGATAAGTTTAAGTTGTTTTTAAATTTCTAGGAGGACGATTTGAAAAAGAAAAAAGTGTTATCATTTGCAACGGTAACCAAAACATATCTTTTGCCTCACTTCTTAGATCATCAAACCAGGTCATACAGCGAATTTTTGCAGGTTAATGTAAGCCCTTCAAAGCGTAAGAAGACAGGCTTGCAGGAAATACTCGAAGAGGTATTTCCCATGGAAAGCCCCGATGGGCAATACCGGCTGGAATTTGTTTCTTATAGTTTAGGCCGGCCCCGTTATAACATAGAAGAGTGCAAGAGAAGGGCTCAGAGTTACGCTGCTCCTTTGCGCGTTAGGGTTCGTTTGACCGGCCAGAGCAACGACATTAAAGAACAGGAAATATATCTGGGCGACATACCTCTTATGACCGACACCGCTTCCTTTATAATAAACGGGGACGAAAGGGCAATAGTAAATCAGCTTCAGCGTTCTCCGGGTGTATTTTTTGAAGAGGAATTGCATCCTACGGGAAAGAATTTATGTTTTGCAAGGATTATACCGTATAGAGGCTGCTGGCTTGAATTTAGAACCGATATAAATGACACAATCAGTGCGGTTATTGACCGAAGAAAATCTTTTCCCGCTACTCAGCTATTGCGTATCCTGGGGTTATCCACAACTGATGAAATTTATGAGCATTTTTCCAACAAGCCCTACCCCGAAATTGTTAACACTATAAAGAAAGATTCTACGTCTAACAAGGAGGAAGCATACCTTGATTTCTACAAAAAAATGCGCCCTACCGAACCGATAACTCTTGAGGTTGCCAAGGAAGTTTTTAAAAGAATGTTTTTAGATCCCCGGCGTTACGATCTGGGAAGGGTTGGAAGATATTTGTTAAATAAGAAATTAGCTATGGATGTTCCGTTGAACAGGCGTATTCTTGATTTGACGTCGGTTGTTGCAATTATTAGAAATCTTCTTGAAGTTAAGGGCGGCTCAAAGAATACCGATGATATCGATCATCTTGCTAATAGGCGGATAAAACTTGTCGGAGAGCTCTTGCAGCATCAAGTCCGGATAGGCCTGTTGCGTGTTGAGCGCACCTTTCTGGAAAGATACTCTCTTATATCTTCAGGTGATTTCTCGATCCAGCATCTGATAAATTCCCGCGCTTTTTCTACTCAAATACAAGATTTCTTTTCCCGCTCGCCGTTATCGCAATTCATGGACCAGACTAATCCTTTAGCTGAGATAACGCATAAGCGGAGGTTATCAGCCATGGGGCCAGGAGGGCTTTCGCGCGAACGCGCTGGGTTTGAAGTCAGAGATGTGCACCCCACGCATTACGGAAGAATTTGTCCTATAGAGACGCCCGAAGGTGCCAATATCGGCCTTCTTTCTTCGCTTACCACTTTTACAAAGATAAACTCTTTTGGATTCCTTACTACACCATATCGAAAAGTTGAAAATAGCATAATCACCGATAAGATTGATTTTCTCGTTAGCGACGAAGAGGAAAATAAGGTTATAGCTCAGGTTACCGCAAATATTGATTCCAAAAACAAAATAATGGATGACCAGCTTTATTGCCGTTATAAAGGCAAATTTCCCAGGATTTCGACTAAAGAAGTTGAATATATAGATATTTCGCCGCAGCAGATCGTTTCAGTTTCTGCTTCTTTGATACCTTTTTTAGAGCATGATGATGCTAACAGGGCATTGATGGGTTCTAATATGCAGCGCCAAGCCGTACCTCTTTTATTTCCCGAAGAGCCGCTTGTCGCAACAGGAATGGAGGAACGTGTTGTCCGCGATAGCGGAACGGTTGTCGAGGCCAAGGAGGCCGGAACTGTTGACGAAGTTGACGCAGCGCATATTAAGGTCGGTAATTTTGTTTATAAGCTAAAGAAGTTTGAGAGATCAAATGCAGATACATGTGTAAACCAGCGCCCTATTGTTAACAAAGGTAGCGAAATAAAAAAAGGCAATATCATCGCTGACGGCATGGCCTCTCGCAATAAAGAACTTGCGCTTGGAACAAATCTCATTGTTGCGCTTATGCCCTGGCGCGGCTATAATTTTGAGGATGCTATAGTAGCCAGCGAAAGATTAGTCAAAGATGATGTGCTTACTTCTTTACATGTAGAGAAGTTTGAGGTTGAAGCGCGGGAAACCAGGCTGGGTAATGAAGAAATTACCTGCGATATACCCAACGTAAGCGAGGAGGCATTAAAGAATCTAGATACAACCGGCATAGTCAGAATCGGGGCTGAGGTAATGCCTGATGATATTCTAGTTGGCAGAGTTACTCCTAAGACCGAAAAAGAGCTTTCTCCCGAAGAGCGGCTTCTTCGTGCAATTTTCGGAGAGAAAGCCGCAGACGTAAAAGATTCATCTCTTAAGGTGCCTTCAGGAGTGGCAGGCGTAGTTATAAATGTCGAAGTTTTTCAGAGAAAGGATAAAGGCCGGCGCTCCAAAAAAGAAAAAACAGAAGAGCTTAAACGGCTTAAAGAAATAGAAAGATATTATGATGAAGAGAAAGACATTCTTGAGAAAGAAAAGATGAAGCATCTTGGTATTTGTCTGGGCAAGAGTGATGCAAAAATTATTGCCCAAGATTACGAAGACAATGAAGAGGCAAGGGCTATTGTCAGCATATATGATGAGAGGCTTGGGGAATTGGCAATGGAAAGGGAGTTAGAGATTGCAAAGATACGGCGCGGAGATGAGCTTCCTGCGGGAGTTCTAAAAAGGGTAGTCGTGTTTGTCGCAATGAAGAGAAAAATTTCCGCAGGTGATAAGCTTTCCGGAAGGCATGGCAACAAAGGAGTTATATCAAAAATATTACCGGAATATGACATGCCCTTTCTTGAGGACGGAACTCCCGTTGATATGATTCTTAATCCTTTAGGTGTCCCTTCCAGAATGAATGTCGGCCAGCTTCTTGAGCTGCATTTAGGGTGGGCAGCCAAGAAGTTGGGGTTACAAGTTTTGTCTCCGGTTTTTGACGGGGCAAAAGAGTCTCAGATCAGAGACCTTCTCAAAGAGGCGGGGTTGCCCGAGGATGGAAAAATTACTTTATACGACGGATACACAGGTAAACCTTTTGACCAGAAGGTAGCTATAGGATACATGTATGTAATGAAGCTTATTCATATGGTTGATGATAAAATACATGCCCGTGCCATAGGGCCATATTCACTTATAACTCAACAGCCCCTTGGCGGTAAAGCGCAATTCGGCGGCCAACGCTTTGGAGAAATGGAAGTATGGGCACTTGAGGCTTATGGAGCCGCTTTTACATTGCAGGAAATGTTAACGGTCAAGAGCGATGATGTTGAAGGCAGGAATAGAATTTACGAAGCAATTGTGCGCGGAGAACAGAAGTTTCGTCCTTCGGTTCCGGAATCGTTTAATGTTTTGGTTAAGGAATTGCAAGGTCTATGTTTAGACGTTAGAGCCGAGAAGAATGGAAAAAAGGAGTTATCATGATTGATGATGTGGTATTCTTTGACCGGATCAGTATTAGATTTGCTTCCCCTCAAGCAATGAAAGGCTGGTCATCCGGAGAGGTCAAGAAAGCCGAAACCTTAAATTACAGGACATTAAAACCTGAAAAAGACGGGCTTTTTTGCGAGCGTATTTTCGGTCCGACTAAAGATTGGGAGTGCCATTGCGGAAAGCTTAAGGGAATAAAATTTAAGGGTACCCGCTGTGACCGGTGCGGGGTAGAGGTGCTTCATTCTTCAGTGCGCAGGCAGCGCATGGGGCATATTGATTTAGCGGCTCCTGTTACCCATATATGGTTTTTCAAGGTTGTTCCTTCGAGGATAGGCGCGGTTCTTGATTTAAGCATAAAAGAATTAGAAAAGATTATCTATTACGAAGAGCATATCGTCATTGATCCCGGTACAACATCATATAGAAAGAATCAACTTCTTTCCGAAGAAGAGTACCGCCGCGCTCTTAAAGAATATAGCGGGAACTTCACGGCTAAAATAGGTGCCGAAGCTATTCGGGACCTGCTTAAAGATGTTGATTTGCAAAAGCTTAGCAAGTCAATAAGGAAGGATTTGTCTAAAACAAAAAGTGGTATTAATAAAAGGCTTCTTAAAAGGATAGAGATTGTCGAGAACCTCAGGCGTAGTGGAAACAAACCTGAATGGATGGTTCTCGAAATTCTTCCTATAATACCTCCTGACCTTAGGCCTCTTGTTCCTCTTGAGGGGGGAAGGTTTGCTTCTTCGGATTTGAACGACCTTTACAGAAGGGTTATAAATAGAAATAACCGCCTAAAGAAATTAATTTCTTTAGGCGCCCCTGGAATTATCATCCGTAATGAAAAAAGAATGCTGCAGGAAGCTGTTGATGCATTAATCGAAAACGGAAGGCATGGCCGGCCGGTTATGGGGCCTCAGAACAGGCCGCTAAAAAGCCTTTCTGATATGTTAAAAGGCAAGCAGGGGCGTTTTCGTCAGAATCTTTTAGGTAAGAGAGTTGATTATTCAGGCAGAAGCGTTGTTGTTGTCGGGCCTCAGCTTAAATTATATCAATGCGGTTTACCTCAGCAAATGGCTTTAGAGCTGTTTGAGCCTTTTATAGTAAAAAAACTGCGCGAAAAAGGTTTTGTGCATACAATTAAAGGTGCCAGGCGCATGGTTGAGCGAGCCAGGGTTGAAGTATGGGATATTCTTGAAGAGGTTATAAGCGGCCACCTCGTCCTTCTTAACCGCGCCCCTACCCTGCACCGCTTAAGCGTTCAGGCGTTTTACCCTGTGCTTATTGAAGGAAAGGCTATAGCGTTACACCCTTTGGTGTGTGCTCCGTTTAATGCTGATTTTGACGGCGACCAGATGGCTGTTCACGTTCCTTTGTCTCTTGAAGCCCAGGCAGAGGCAAAACTTATTATGCTTTCCGTAAATAATATTTTTTCTCCGGCAGACGGACGTCCGATCATTACTCCCAGCCAGGATATGATTATGGGGTGCAGGTATCTTACGCTGGAGAAAAAACGTTCTAAAGGAGAATCTATTACTTTTTCAAGCATCGATGAATTAATTACCGCATATCAAGATGAGGAAGTTGGCCTGCATGCGAAGATAAAATTGCGCTTGCCCGAACCAATTGCTGATGATGCAAATAGCCCGGTAAAGGCAAAGATTATTGAGACAACTACAGGAAGAGCTTTGTTCAATAAAGTTTTGCCAGAGGGGTTTCGCTACGTTAATGAAGAGCTTGGCAAGAAAAGTGTTTCTGAGATTATTAGCGAATGTTATAAAGATTTTGGCCACAGTGCGGCGATTAAGCTTCTCGATGATATAAAGGATCTCGGTTTTGAATTTGGTACCTTGGGCGGCGTGAGTATTTCTGTCGATGACTTAGAGATTCCAGAAGAAAAGAAAGAATGTATAGATGAAGCCAATAGAGAGCTTATGAAAGTCGAAGACCAGTATAGAAAAGGTATTATTACCGAGCGGGAAAGGCATAATAAAATAATTGACATCTGGACAAAAACAACCGATAGGGTTTCCGACTTAGTTTTTAAGAAAATGGACAAGTTTAATCCTGTATTTATGATGGCAGATTCCGGGGCAAGAGGTTCAAGGCTTCAGATTCGTCAGCTTGCCGGCATGAGAGGTT
The DNA here is from genome assembly GCA_043820815.1 of Candidatus Omnitrophota bacterium. Taxonomy (GTDB): domain Bacteria; phylum Omnitrophota; class Gorgyraeia; order Duberdicusellales; family 4484-171; genus JBDRDJ01. The sequence goes on along the minus strand of JBDRDJ010000005.1, from coordinate 71,026 downwards.
TAATGGCTAAGCCTTCGGGCGAAATTATTGAAACTCCCATAACTTCGAATTTCAGGGAGGGTTTGACGGTTCTTGAGTACTTCATATCTACTCACGGAGCGCGTAAAGGTTTGGCAGATACCGCTCTTAAAACAGCCGATGCCGGATATCTTACCAGAAGGCTTGTAGACGTAGCTCAGGAGGTTATTATTATCGAAGAGGATTGCAATACGGTTAATGGAATCACGGTTTCCGAAATTGTCGAAGGGGATGAGGTTGTTGTGCCTCTTAAGGAAAGAATTGTAGGAAGAGTTGCGCTGGATAATATCGTAAATGTCGTTAGCGATGAAGGCGTTTTAACAGAAGGCGAAATTATAACAGAGGAAAAATCCGACAGCATAGATCGTTTAGGGCTTCAAAAGATACGAATTCGCAGTGTTTTGACTTGTGAGTCGGAACGCGGCGTTTGCAGGAAGTGTTATGGAAGAAACCTGGCTACGGGTAAATTGGTTGAAATTGGAGAAGCAGTGGGAGTTATCGCAGCTCAATCCATAGGAGAGCCCGGTACACAGTTGACCATGAGGACTTTTCATATCGGAGGTACCGCCTCAAGGGTTGCTGAACGGGCTTTTGTTAAAGCCCGCGAAAGCGGTATGATTCGATACCATAATTTTAAACTTGCCCATAAGAAGAATCATTTTGTCGTTCTAAATCGTAATGGTATGGTCAGCATTAACGACGAAAAAGGCGTAGAGCTCCAGCGTAACCCCATTCCTCAAGGATCTTTTATATTGTTGCCGGAAGGGTCTATGGTTGAGAAGAATAAAATATTTGTAAGATGGGATCCTTATTCTTCTCCTATTCTTACTGAGGTAAACGGTAAAGTCAAATACGAGGATATTATTGATAAAATTACTATTCAAGAAGAAATGAATGTGACAACCGGTATAAAAGAGCGTGTAGTAACTGATTTTAAGGGAGAGTATCATCCGCAGCTATTGATTCTTTCGGAGTCAGGAGAAGTTTTAGGAATATATTCGCTTCCTACGGGGGCACATATTATGGCCGAAGAGGGTAAAGCCGTTGAAGCCGGTGATGTTATTGCCAAGACTCCCCGTTTGGTTGCTAAAACCCGTGATATAACCGGAGGCCTTCCGCGCGTAGCTGAGTTATTTGAGGCAAGGCGTCCGAAAAACCCCTCAATAATAAGTGAGATAGAAGGTTTTGTAGAGTTTAAGGAGGACAAAGGCGAAAGAAAAATTGTTGTCCGTTCTACAACAGAGATGGTAAGGGAGTATTCTTTGCCTACAGGCAGCCATCCGGTAGTGTACCGCGGTGACAGCGTTGTTGCCGGCCAGCAGTTAACAGAGGGCCCTACTGTTTTACAGGATATTTTGCAGGTTTGCGGGGATAAAGTTTTGCAGGAATATCTTGTGAATGAAGTTCAGGAAGTTTATCGGCTTCAGGGTGTGCGTATAAACGATAAACATATAGAGGTTATAATACGCGAAATGCTTAAGAAAGTAAAAATAATCGATCCCGGCGATACTGAATTTTTGCCCGGCGAAACAGTCGATAGATGGGATTTTCGCAGAGATAACGAAAGAGTTATCAAGAAAGGTTCCAAACCGGCGACAGCATCGCCGGTTTTGCTCGGCATAACCAAAGCATCATTAAGCACTAAGAGTTTCATATCCGCAGCAAGTTTTCAGGAAACAACGCGTGTTTTGGCTGATGCAGCTACATCGGGAAAAGTTGATGAGCTTCGGGGCTTAAAAGAGAATGTAATCGTTGGCCATCTGGTTCCTGCCGGAACCGGTTTAAAATATTACAGAGATACAGAGGTTGAGATAATCAAGTGAGGTATTTATGCCTACAATAGCACAACTTTTGAGAAAAAAGAGAGTACCTAAAAGGAAAAAGACTAAATCTCCCGCTCTTGTAAGATGCCCTCAGAGAAGAGGCGTCTGCATTCAGGTTCGCACCATGACACCTAAAAAGCCTAACTCTGCTCTTAGAAAAGTAACCCGTGTGCGCTTAACAAACAATCAGGAAGTAACTTCTTATATTCCCGGTGAAGGCCATAATTTGCAGGAGCATTCAATAGTGCTTGTCAGGGGCGGCAGGGTAAAGGATTTGCCGGGTGTTAGGTATCATATTGTAAGAGGGACTCTTGACTGTCAGGGGGTCCAGAACAGAAAGCGTTCCCGCTCAAAGTACGGAGCAAAACGGCCCAAACAATAACAGGAGGAAATGTGAGAAGAAGACGTGCGCCTAAACGAGAAGTAACGAATGACCCGAAATACAATTCTCCGGTAATAGGTAGTTTTATTAATACAATTATGATGGATGGTAAAAAAAGCATTGCTCAGAAGATTGTAAGTGATGCTTTTGATATTTTAGAAGAGCGTTTAAAAGATGACCCGTTTAAAGTATTTTTTTCTGCCTTAGAAAATGCAAGGCCGCGTTTTGCGGTTAAGCCGCGTCGAATCGGCGGAGCAACATACCAGATTCCCATGGAGGTGCCTAAAGACCGGGGTATAACAACTGCTTTGAGATGGCTTAGAGATTCTGCGCGCGTAAAAAAAGGCAGGCCCATGAAAGCAAAGTTAGCCGATGAGATAATTGCGGCTTTTAAGAATGAAGGAACAGTAATTAAAAAGAAGGAAGATACTCATAAGATGGCTGAAGCCAACAGGGCTTTTGCGCATTTTAAATGGTGAAACGCAGATGGCCGTAGATCAAACGCAGATAAACGCAGATAAAACAGGATGAGTACAGTGATGACAAAAGTAAAACATAACCTTGGTCTCATAAGGAATATTGGGTTTGTTGCCCATATAGATGCGGGAAAAACCACTACGACCGAGAGGATATTGTTCTACACAGGCAAATCTTATAAGATGGGCGAGGTTGATGAAGGGACTACTGTTACTGACTGGATGGTACAGGAAAAAGAGAGAGGCATAACCATTACCAGCGCCGCGACATATTGTACATGGAAAGATTCTCATATAAATATAATCGATACTCCAGGCCATATAGATTTTACGGTCGAAGTCGAGAGGTCTCTTAAGGTTCTTGACGGGGTTGTTGTTATTTTTTGTGCCGTTGGGGGGGTTGAGCCTCAAAGTGAAACCGTTTGGAGACAGGCAGAGAATTATCATGTTCCCAGAATAGCCTTTGTAAACAAAATGGATAGAGCGGGAGCTGATTTCTTTAACGTAGTAACCGAGATGAAAGAAAAACTCCATGCAGCTATAAGTCCGCTGCAGATACCACTATTTAAGGATGATATGTTCTCGGGATTAATCGATTTAATTAAAATGAAAGCTGTATATTATCATGGCCTTTCAGGAGAAAATCTTGTTTATCAGGAGATCCCTGAGGACATGTTGGAGTCAGCTCTTAAATATAGAGACAGCCTTATAGAACAACTTGCTGAGCTTGATGATGGGTTGATGCATAAGGTTATTGACGGTGAACAGATAAGTCAAGAATATATTAGTAAACTTATAAGAGATTATGTTATTTTAAACCGTTTTGTCCCTGTTTTGTGCGGATCTGCTTTAAAGAATAAAGGTGTCCAGCTTTTACTGGATGCAATCTGTGACTATTTGCCTTCACCTTTGGATGTCGGAGATATAAAGGGTTTAAGCCCCGATGGGAAGGAACCTAAATCCGCGAAGATATCGGAATCCAGCCCGTTCTGCGGATTGTGTTTTAAGGTTTTTACCGATCCTTTTGTAGGAAAGCTTTTTTATGTCCGTGTATATTCAGGCAGCGTAAGCCCAGGTTCTTATATCTATAACGTTTCCAAGAAGATAAAAGAGCGGGTATCAAAAATCTTAAGAATGCATGCCAACAAGCAGGAAATTGTTAACGAGGCATGCGCAGGAGATATTGTTTGTTTTGTGGGCTTAAAGGATACGACAACCGGTGATACGCTGGGTATTGAGCATAATCAATTGCTTCTCGAACAGATTAAATTTCCCGAACCCGTCGTCTCTGTAGCGATAGAGCCGAAAACCAAAGCCGCCGAAGAAAAATTATGCGAAGCCTTAAGAAAACTTCAAGACGAAGACCCTTCGTTTAGAGTTGTTTACAATAAGGAAACAGGACAGAATATTATTTCCGGCATGGGCCAGCTTCATCTTGAAGTCATGGTGGACAGGCTTATTCAGAATTTTAATGTCGAGGCAAAAATAGGTAAGCCCCAGGTCGCGTATAAAGAAACTATTTCTAAAAAGATTGAATCGGTAGGGAGATTTATTCAGCAAACAGGCGGCAAGGGGCACTACGGCCATGTTGTCTTAATGATGGAGCCTTCCTCTAAGGGGGAGGGGATAATTTTCGAAAGTAAGATAAAAGGCGGTATTATTCCGAGAGAATATATCGGTGCTGTTAAAGAAGGTGTCTTGGAAGCTTCTGAAAACGGAATCTTGGGCGGTTACCCGGTGGTTGATGTTAAGGCAACATTGATTGACGGTTCTTATCATGAGGTTGATTCTTCTGAGTTTGCATTCAAAATCGCAGCAGAGATGGCATTTAAAGAAGGTTTGAAAAAAGGAAAGTCAAAACTCTTGGAGCCGATTATGGACTTGGAAGTTATTGTTCCGGAAGAGTATTTAAGCCAAGTGATAGCCGATTTAAATATACGGCGTTCCAGCATACATGCGGTTAGGGAACGTAAATTGTTAAGATCGGTAACGGCTGATGTTCCTCTTGTTGAAGTTTTCAACTATGCCGATATATTAAGAAACTTGACACAGGGCAGAGCATCTTATACAATAGAGCCTTCGTATTATCAGAATGTTCCTGACGTTTTGTTGTTTAAAATACTTGGTATATAAATTATAAACACTTATAAGGGAGGTGGAGCATGGGAAAAGAGAAATTTGTGAGGACTAAGCCTCATGTAAACATCGGCACGATAGGTCACGTTGACCATGGCAAAACGACTCTCACTTCTGCGATTACCACATTACTTGCTCATTCAGGCAAAGCCAAGGAGCTTAAATATGAGGATATCGATAAGGCTCCCGAAGAGAAAGAAAGAGGCCTTACCATAAATATTTCTCATGTTGAGTATGAGACCGACGCAAGGCACTATGCGCATATTGACTGCCCTGGGCATGCTGACTACATTAAAAATATGATAACAGGCGCTGCTCAGATGGATGGCGCAATTTTAGTTGTGGCAGCTAGCGACGGCCCGATGCCGCAAACCCGTGAACATATACTTCTTGCCAGGCAAGTTAACGTCCCCTCTCTGATTGTATTTATCAACAAGGTTGACCAGATGGAGGATGCTGAACTTGTTGAGCTTGTTGAAGAAGAGGTAAGAGATTTACTGTCAAAATACGAATTTCCGGGAAAAGACATCCCGATCGTTAAAGGTTCGGCGCTTAAAGCGCTAGAAGAAATGAATTCAGGAAACTACGAAGGCCCTAATTGTAAAGCATTGCTTGAGCTTTTGAAAAATGCCGATGAGTATATCCCTACTCCCAAAAGAGAGATTGACAAGCCATTTCTTATGGCTGTTGAGGATATTTTCTCTATCTCTGGGCGGGGAACAGTTGCAACGGGAAGGATCGAGCGCGGAATTGTTAAGGTAGGCGATGAAATTGATGTCATAGGCATTCACCCTGAGATTAAGAAATCGGTTGTTACGGGAGTTGAGATGTTTCGTAAAATACTCGATGAAGGCCAGGCAGGCGATAATGTTGGGCTTTTGCTTAGAGGGATTGACAAGGATGATATTGAGAGAGGCATGGTTATGGCTAAGCCTGGTTCTATAACGCCGCACACTAAATTTAAAGCACAAATTTACGCATTGAAGAAAGAAGAAGGCGGAAGGCACACTCCATTCTTCTCCGGTTACCGGCCGCAGTTCTACTTTAGGACCACTGACGTTACCGGCACCGCGGAACTTCCCCAGGAAATTAAAATGGTAATGCCCGGAGATAACGTCACTATTGATGTTCATCTTATTCAGCCGGTTGCCATTGAAAAAGAATTAAGGTTTGCAATACGTGAAGGCGGCAGGACTGTTGGAGCAGGTGTTGTAACGGAAATTATCGAATAGCGCTTAATCAACCCACTGAAAGAGCCGGTTAACCTTTACTCGGCGCGATGGATTTTTCAGTGTTTTAGAGAAATATTATGTTTAAGCTTAGAATCAGATTGAAATCATTTGATCACAGAATTCTAGATCAGTCTACACAGGAAATCGTTGAAGTGGCTTTACGAACAGGAGCAAAAATCAGCGGGCCCGTACCACTGCCGACAAAAAAGAAGATTTACACAGTAAACCGCTCAACGAATATTGACAAGAAGTCTCGGGAACAGTTTATGCTTGCTGTTCATAAGCGGATTATCGATTTGCACAATCCTACGGCTAAGACAATTGATGTTTTGAGAAAACTTAATTTGCCCGCCGGAGTAAACGTCGATATCCAGCAGCAGACCTAGCAGGAAACTACACAATCCCTGGAAAATTAATTTTAATTGTGTAATGATTGGCCAAGCAAAGAATATATTTATCTCTATGAAATATTTAAACGTAAAAATATGATATCAGAAATTTTTGGTACAAAATTAGGTATTACGCAGATATTCGATGAGAATGCTGATTTGGTCGCTGTTACTCTTATCGAGATACCTAAAGCTGTTATTCTTGAGGAGGTTCGCTACCCTTCTAAAAGTGTTTTGCGTATAGCATGTTTTAAGGCCAGCGAAAAGAAGGCTTCCAAGTTTAAAAAGCCCGTTTTAGGGTATTTCCGAAAGATGAAAGTTGCCCCTTATTCGTTAATAAGGGAAGTTCTTTTTAATCCTAAGCCAGCTTTGACACCTCAGGTTAAGCAGGATAAGGGCCCTAAACCCAAGGATGAAACAGCAAAACCTAAAAGTCCCGATTCAGAGAATATTGACGTTATCGAAGAAATCCGAGAAATAGGCATTGAAATATTCTCGCAAGGCGAATTGGTTGATGTAAGCGCACGCACAAAAGGGCGCGGGTTTGCCGGAGGAATGAAGCGTCACGGTTGGGCAGGCCAGCCAAAAAGCCACGGTTCAACAACCCACAGGCGCATAGGCAGTGTAGGGCAGAACACTTTTCCCGGCAGGATTTTCAAAGGTTTGCGCATGCACGGCCATATGGGTAATGATTTCCGCACGAGCAAAAATCTAAGAGTTGTAAAAATAGACGAGCAGAAGAATATTTTGTTTATTAAAGGTTCTGTTGCTGGTTTTCGAGGAACAGTGGTCAAGGTAAAAAAGGTTAAAGTTTCATAAAAGAGCTGCCATTATGAGCAAAGATAATTCCAGAAAAATTGATATTTTAAATACAAAGGGGAAAAAGGTTGCTGAATACCAGCTTAATCCAAAAGTATTCGACTCCAAGGTTAACCACGCCCTCATGCATCAAGCTTGCTGGACATATCTTAATAACCAGCGTATGGGTTTGGCATCTGCCAAGACAAAAGGAGAGGTAAGAGGCGGCGGCAAAAAACCATGGCGGCAGAAAGGAACGGGAAGGGCGAGGGTCGGTTCAATCCGTTCACCTCTTTGGAAGGGGGGAGGGGTGACTTTTGGCCCTAAGCCCCATACTTTTCATAAAGAATTTCCTCAGAAAATGAAAGTTTTGTCTTTAAAAAGTGCCTTAAATGTTAAATTAAACGACAACGAAATAATTATCCTTGAAAATATTTCATTGAATGAACCAAAGACCCGTGAATTCTTTGAAATTTTAAAAAATCTTAAAATATGCAAAAGCAAATTACGTTTTGTGCTCTTACAGCTAAACAATAATTTGAAGCTGGCAGCCCGCAATCTAAACAAAGTTAAGATTGGCATTGCCAAGACATTAACTACCTATGAAGCTTTGGAATGCAAGCAGATCGTTTTTACCCAAGAAGCCCTAAAAGAATTAGAAGAGAAGTTAACAAAGACTGTTGATAAATTGAAATCCTAAAATAATTAAAATGAAAAGTATTTATTCGATTATTAAAGAGCCTTTAATCACAGAGAAAACAACGCGTTTGGGAGTAATGAGAAAGTATGTTTTCTCTGTCGCGATAGATGCCAATAAAATAGAGATAAAAAGGGCTATTGAAAATTTATATAAGGTAAAAGCCGTGAAAATTTCAACAATGACGTTAAAAGGAAAGACTAAAAAGCTCAAATGGAATCAGCCGGGAAAAACATCTTCATGGAAAAAGGCAGTTGTTACCTTAAAGGAAGGGCAAGAAATCAAAATAACCTAATTGCTCAAAATAAACAACCTAATTAAGATATGGGGCTTAGAAAATTTAAACCAGTTACACCGTCTTTACGATTTAAAGTTATTTCTGATTTCTCAGAAATAACTAAGAAGAAGCCCGAGAAGTCTCTTTTAAAAAGCATCAAAAAAAGCGGTGGCAGAAATAATCAGGGAAGAATTACAATTCGAAGAAGAGGCGGCGGCAATAAGAGAAAGTATAGAATTATTGATTTTAAGCGTAATAAATTTGACATCGCCGCAAAAGTAATTTCAATTGAGTACGATCCCAACCGCTCAGCCCGTATAGCTTTGCTGGAGTATAGCGACAATGAGCGCAGATATATAATCTGGCCGCATCAGCTGTCAGTGGGTGATACAGTCATGAGTTCGTCAGATTCCCAGGTTGATATTAAACCGGGAAATTGCATGAAGTTATATCATATCCCTCTTGGTACGGTGATTCACAATATTGAAATGAACCCAGGCAGCGGAGGGGTGCTTGCGCGCAGTGCCGGCAGTTGGGCTCAGCTTATGTCTAAAGAGAAACGGCTTGCACAATTGAAGATGCCCAGCGGTGAGATTAGAATGGTTAAGTCCGCATCCCGTGCCACAATAGGCCAGGTTGGATTGATTGAACATTCTTCGTTTGTTCACGGAAAAGCCGGCCGTGTTAGATGGCTTGGAAGGCGGCCAAAAGTCCGCGGCACAGCAATGAACCCTGTAGACCATCCGCATGGAGGAGGCGAAGGTAAATCCGGCCAGGGCAATCCCCATCCGGTAACTCCCTGGGGTAAACCTACTAAGGGCGGCAAAACCAGGAAACGTAAAAAGAAAAGCAATGCTTTAATTATAAAACGTAGAACCAATAAAAGGAAAGGTTAAGAAATGAGCAGGTCGTTAAAAAAAGGCCCCTTTGTTCATCCAAAGCTTCTCAAAAAAGCCTTACGAGCCAAATCAACCGGAGACAGAAAACCGATAAAGACGTGGTCCAGGGCTTCTATGGTAATGCCCGAATTTGTTGGTTTGACATTTGGCGTTCATGACGGAAGAAAACACGTACCTGTTTTTATAACCGAAGGCATGGTAGGGCACCGGTTGGGAGAATTTGCCCATACGCGTTTATTCAGGCAGCATGGAGGGGTAAAGGCAAAGAAAGCAATGGTGAAAAAATAGCAATAGCTAAGGATTAATATGATAGCCAGATCAGAAGCAAAATATATCAGAATATCGTCAAGGAAAGTAAAGCTTATATTAGATGTCATAAAAGGCCAGAGAGTTATTAAAGCGTCCGCAATCCTTGATTCTCTTAATAAAAAAGCTTCTTATCTTGTGAGTAAAGTTCTTAAGTCAGCCTTAAGCAGCGCAAAGGAGAAAGGGTATTCCGAAGCCCAGCTATTTATATCAAAAGCAATTGCAAATCAAGGCCCTTCGCTTAAGCGGTTCAGGGCAGCTTCTTTTGGCAGGGCATCAGTAATAAGAAAGAGAACTTCTCACATTTTGCTTGAGCTTGATACGCCGGAAAAAATAGTCGAGAAGGCTAAAATTAAATAAGGGGTAATTTTATGGGACAGAAAGTTCATCCTTATATTTTACGAATCGGATTCGGAAATGATTGGCAATCTAAGTGGTTTCCCGTAAAGAAGAGTGAATATGCTCAGTTTCTCGAGGAAGATTTTCGTATACGTAAAATGATTAAGGAGAGCTATCCTTTAGGTTTGATTGCGACAATGGTAATAGAGAGGCTTTCCGCCGCAATTATCCGAATTAGAGTCAGAACATCGCGTCCGGGCGTAATTATAGGAAGAAGGGGGCAGGATATAGAAAGGCTTAAGCGCAGGATTTCTAAATTTGCCAATAAAGAAGTTATTATTGATGTCGAAGAGATAAATGAACCAGCCTTGCAGGCTCAATTGGTCGCCGAGATGATTTCTTTCCAGATTTTACGGAGGGTAAATTTTCGCAGAGCTATGAAAAGGGCCATACAGCAAGCTGTTGCCTTAGGGTGTGAGGGCATAAAAATAAGATGCTCGGGACGATTAGGGGGAGTTGAGATCGCGCGCAGTGAATCATATAAACACGGGAAAATACCCCTGCAGACTTTCAGGGCTGATATTGACTATGGTTTCGACGTGGCAAAAACGACCTATGGAACCATAGGGGTTAAAGTATGGATATATAAAGGAGAAAAGAACCTTGGTAGTTATATGATAAAGGATGAGTCAGAAGGAAGTCCTTCGTAGAGAATGATTATGCATTTTTTTGTTATTAATAAAAATTTAATTAAAGGATAAATAAATGTTTATGCCAAAAAGAGTTAAGTATCGAAAAAGCCAGCGCGGCAGCCTTAAGGGGGTTGCAGTTGCCGGTTCTACGGTTGCATTTGGAGAATACGGCATAAAAGCGTTAGGATCGGCATGGCTTACAAATAACCAGCTTGAAACAGCAAGAATTATTCTTACGCGCAGGCTGCGCAGGGGCGGAAAGTTGTGGATAAGAGTTTTTCCTGATAAGCCTATCACCAAGAAACCTGCAGATACCCGGATGGGCGGCGGCAAGGGTGACGTTGTTGGCTGGGTTGTGCGTATACGCAGGGGGACTGTTATTTTTGAGATTGGCGGAGTTCCGCAGGATTATGCCAGGGCATCGTTTAGGCTGGTTGCTTATAAGTTTTCTTTTAAGACTACTTTTGTCAGCAGGAACGGTTAAAAGTAATTCTTAACTTACAGGAAAACAATGAAGATAAAAGATTTAAAGGGGTTAAGTAAAGAAGAGCTTCATGATAAGCTTGAGTCACTGAGAAAGCAACTCATGGAACTTAATTTCAAAAAGCAAAGCGGCGTAGAGAAACCCCATTTATTTAAACAAATAAAAAGAGGCATTGCCCGCATTCACACAGTGTTGCGTGCAAGCGGCTAAACCATAAGGTGAACTTTTATGACTGAAAAACCTAAACGTAAGAAAAAATTGGAAGGTATAGTGGTTTCGGATAAGATGGATAAAACTATTGTTGTTTCGGTAACAAAGAGGCAGTTTCATACAAGATATAAGAAGATGACTGTTAAAAAGAAAAGATTTAAGGTCCATGATGAGAAAAATATCGCAAAAATAGGAAACAGGGTAAAAATTGTTGAATCACGCCCCTATTCAAAAGAAAAATGTTTTCGGCTGCTCGAAGTAATTCATTGAAAGCCATGCGAAAAATTAGAAGAAAATGATATTTGTTAGATCGAAACTTAATGTTGTAGATAACAGCGGAGCAAAGAAGGTGGGTTTTATCGGTGTAATCGGCAAGAAGAATAAATCCCACGGTACGATCGGAGACGTTATTACCGCAAGCGTTAAAGAGGCATTACCTAATGCTTCTATAAAAAAAGGTGAAGTTGTAAGAGCGGTAATCGTCAGGACACATTCGCCTATTAAACGTAAGGATGGTATGATGATAAAATTTGACACTAACGCCTGCGTCATAATTGACAAACAAGGCAACCCCAGGGCAACCAGAGTATTCGGCCCTGTTGCGAGAGAATTGCGAGATAAATTCAGCAAGATTTTATCATTAGCTCCAGAGGTGATTTAAGATGAGTTTGGGGATAAAAAAAGGCGATAAGGTTGAAATTAAAAGCGGCAGAAGCAAAGGCAAGTCCGGGAAAATACTTAAAGTTATCAAATCCGGCAGCCGTGTGTTAGTCGAAGGCGCCCAGCTGGCAAAGAAGCATATGCGCAGGCGGTCAGAGGCTGAGCCGGGAGGCGTTAAGGAAGTGCCTGCATCTATAAATGTATCTAATGTAGCGTTATATTGTCCTCAATGCAACAAGGGTACGAGGTTTACGGTTAAAGTTTTGCAGGATAAATCAAAAGTTCGTATTTGCACAAAGTGTAAAAAAACTATTTAAACTGACAGCTATGCAGAACAAAGAGGTTTATTTACCCAGATTATTAAGTACATATCGGCAGGAAATTTTGCCGGCAATGAAAGAAAAATTCGCCTATACAAATGACCTTTCTGTTCCGAGGCTGGTTAAGATTGTAATTAATATGGGTATCGGCGAAGGAACAAATGACCCGAAGATTGTTGAAAAGGCAGCCGTTGAGCTTGCTCAAATAACCGGCCAGAAAGCTAAGATATGCCGTTCCCGTAAACCAATATCAAATTTTAAGCTAAAAAAAGACGTCCCTATCGGTTGTTGCGTGACGTTGCGAAGAGCTAAAATGTACGAATTTTTTGACAGGCTGATATCTGTTGCGATTCCCCGTATCAGAGATTTTAGAGGTTTTTCCCCCAATTCTTTTGACGGTAACGGAAATTATACTTTTGGAATTATTGAGCAGAGTATATTTGCCGAACTTGAAATAGATAGAATTAACAAAACTCAAGGAATGAATATAAGTATTGCGACATCTGCGCAAACTGATGATGAGGCAAGGCATTTGTTGGCCCTTTTTGGTTTCCCCTTTAAGAATTAAATGAAATTTAAAGTTAGGATGTAAGGTGTATTATGTCAACGACAGCAAAAAAAGAAAAGTGGAAGAGAGAGCTATTCAAGGTAAAATTCTCAACGCGCAGGAGAAACCGGTGCCGTTTGTGCGGCAGGCCCCGGGGCTTTATGAGAACTTTTGAGCTTTGCCGCATATGTTTCCGTGAGCTTGCATGGCGAGGGGTAATCCCGGGTGTTAAAAAAGCAAGCTGGTAGGTTTATTAAAACCTTTTAAATTGTTCATTTTGTTAAGCGGGCAATTTACCAGATAAAATTTTCGGATAAGGAGTGGAGAATATATGAGTAGAACAGATATCATAGCAGATTCCTTTACAATAATCAGGAATGCAGTTATCGCAAAGAAATATGATGCTGTGATTCCTTACTCTAATGTTATTTTTAAAATATGTGAGATTCTAAAGAATGAAGGGTATCTTGATAATTACAAAGACGTTGAAGGTGCCACCCATAAACAGATTAAAGTATATCTTCGCTATGATGGCAAAAAGAATGTAATAAGCCAGCTAAAGCGCGTATCCCGGCCGGGCAGGCGCGCTTATGTATCTCAGCATAATGTGCCCAGGGTATTAAGGGGATACGGTACAGCATTTATCTCAACAAACAAAGGAATCCTAACCGACTCTCAAGCGCGTGAAGCAGGAGTAGGCGGAGAAGTTATCGGTATGGTTTGGTAGAAAAATGTCACGAATAGGAAAATTACCCATAAAAATTGAAAGCGCAGTAGAAGTAACCCAGAATAATGGTTCTGTTACGGTCAAAGGCCCCAAGGGGAAGCTTGAGCTTTCCCTTCCAAGCGCAATAAAGCTTGATATAAAAGATTCGACTGTTTTGGTATTGAGAGAAAAGCACGATAAGAAAACCAAAAGTATGCACGGCACAATCAGGGCGCTCTTAAATAATATGGTATTAGGTGTAACCAGAGGGTTTAAAAAAGAACTTGATATTATCGGAGTAGGATATAAGGCTCAGCTTAAAGGGCAGCAGGTGCTTGTTTTGTCTATGGGGTTTGCGCATCTGGTAGAAATGCAAATTCCCAGCGGCCTTAAACTATCAACGCCTTCGCCGACAAAGATTATTATCGAAGGAATTGATAAACATGGTGTCGGAGAGTTCGCGGCAAAGGTAAGGCGTGTTTACCCGCCTGAACCATATAAAGGAAAGGGAATACGCTATACCGGAGAAGAGGTCCGCAAGAAGCTCGGAAAAGCCCTTGCCAAGTAAACATTATACAAGGAGTTAAGTTGTGAGAATAAAAGGAAGGTTGAGAAGGCATAGGCGTATTACAAAGAAAATGAAAGGCACCGCCCAAAGGCCGAGGATAGTTGTTTACCGCAGCAGTAAGCATATTTATGCCCAATTAGTTGATGATACTATTCATAAGGTAATCACCGGTGTTTCATCTCTCTCTAAAGAAGTAATATCTTCGTTAAAAAATATTAACTCAAATGAAAAAGATGACCTAAGCCAAGGCAAGAAGAATCCTGAATCGGTTTCTTTGGGTAAACAAAAAGCAAAACAAGTAGGTATAGTTATCGCGAATAAAGCTAAAGAGAGAGGCATAACAAAAGCATGTTTTGACAGAAGCGGATATAAATTTCATGGAAAGATTAAGCAAGTCGCAGATGCTGCAAGAGAAGGAGGGCTTAAGTTCTAAGGCCAGACACGGGAGATTTAGCATGCAAAATGATAATGAACGAAAAAAGCAAAGAGATGAGAAATCTACAAAATCAGTTCAGGAAAAAGAACTTATTGAGCGGGTAATTTTTATCAACCGCGTTACTAAAGTAACCAAGGGCGGCAAAAACTTAGGCTTTTCAGCCGTTGTTGTTGTAGGTGACGGCCAGAGTAAGGCTGGTTATGCCTTAGGAAAAGCAAATGAAGTTGCCGAAGCCATACGTAAGGGGATAAAAAAAGCACGCACAAATATGGTTTTTGTTAAAAAAGAAAAGAAGACTATTCCTCATGAAACGATCGGAAAATATGGGGCTTGTAGGGTGTTGCTTAAGCCTGCTTCAGAAGGTACCGGCGTTATTGCGTCTTCGACTGTGCGGGCAATATGCGAATGTGTGGGGCTTGGCGATATTCTAACAAAAATTCTTAAAAAATCGACAAATCCCGTAAATATCGTGAAAGCTACTTTTGATGCCTTTAGGCAGTTAAAATAAAAATGGAAAAAATACAAATATCAAAATCATTTAAATTTAAGAAGGTAAAACGTGTTGGCAGAGGTACGGGCAGCGGCAGGGGAAAAACAAGTTCCCGGGGCAATAAGGGTGCCGGCCAAAGAGCCGGCAAAAAACTTCCTTATGCGGGATTTTGCGGAGGGAACCTTCCTTTATTTAGAAGGATTCCCAAGCGCGGCTTTAATCCTTGCAATAGAAAAGACTTTTCCATTGTTAATCTCAAAGATATCAATCTAAAATTGGCAAGTGCTAAGGAGGTTAACCCTCAAGTATTGCTTGATGCAGGCTTAATTAAGACATTGAAAAAGCCCGTCAAAATATTAGCTTCGGTTAAAGGGGAGTTTGGTGTTCGTGCAGTTTTTAAAGTGGATAAGATGTCTTTAAAGGCAAAAGAGATTATTGAGGGTTCAGGCGGAAAAGTTGAACAATTAAGCCCCTCTAAAAAATAATTTCATAAGTTAATTTATTATGCTGGAAAAGGTAAGGAATATTTTTAAGATACCCGATTTAAAAAAGAAGATACTTATAACTCTTTCTCTCCTTATAGTTTATAGAGCAGGATGTTTTATACCTACTCCCGGGATTGATACCTCCGCTCTTTCTAAATTCTTCGCTGAAATGGCAAAAAACCAGGGCCAGACTCTTCTGGGAATGCTAAATCTTTTTACCGGAGGAGCTTTAACGCGATTAAGTATTTTTGCCTTAGGCATTATGCCTTATATTTCAGCATCAATAATAATGCAGCTTTTGACAGCGGTTATACCGGCACTTGAAAGGCTGGCTCGGGAGGGTAGAGCCGGTTATGAAAAAATCAACCAACTCACACGTTACCTTACATTTGTCCTCTGTACTGTGCAGGGGGCTTTTTTATCTTTTTGGTTATCGAATCCTAATAATTTTAACCAAAAAGTAATTGTTCCTGAGCCGGGGGTATTCTTTACTCTGATCACTGTGCTTACCTTAACAGGGGGCACGGTCTTTATAATGTGGCTCGGCGAACAGATTCAGGAACGGGGAATCGGAAACGGCATATCCCTGATTATTACCGCAAGTATTATGTCAAGGATCCCTTCTTCTGTGATTCAGATGGCTACACTTTATAAAGAAGGCCAAATTGCCGTTCCTAAACTAATAAGTCTTATTATTGTTTGGTTTCTTGTTGTTGTTGCGGTTGTTTTATTTACCCAGGCACAGCGCCGTATCCCTGTCCAGTACGGAAAGCGCATTGTGGGAAGAAAAGTTTATGGAGGCCAGAGCACTTATCTTCCTATAAGGGTAGATATGGCCGGTGTTATTGCAATAATTTTTGCTAATAGTGTTATACTTTTTCCGGCGACACTGGCTGCTTTCATGCCGAAAAAATTATGGATTTTTAACAAATTACAATTTCTATTACAGGAGAGAGGCTGGCCGTATAATCTAATTTTTGCCGGATTGATCATGTTTTTCATGTATTTCTATACGGCAATTCAATTTAATCCGATTGAAATTTCTAACAATCTTAAGAAATATGGGGGTTTTGTGCCCGGTATAAGGCCGGGAAGGCCTACAGCCGACTACTTAGACTATGTAGCAACCAGGATTGTTTTCGTAGGGGCAGTTTATATATCAGCGATTGCTATCTTTCCAAATATAGTTATGGGTTTATTTAAAGTCCCTTCTTACGGCCTTGCCAGTCTTTTTGGAGGGACAACTTTGTTGATAATGGTCGGTGTTGTGCTTGATACTATGAAGCAGATTGAAGGCCAATTGCTTCTTCGCCATTACGACGGTTTTATAAAAGGGGGATCTCTTAAATCAAGAAGGTAGAATTTAGCAAGTGAGTTAAAAGTGAATTCTTGCCACAGGATAGATTTATCATGAGGCTTATTTTTTTCGGTGCACCCGGTTCAGGTAAAGGCACGCATGTTGAACTTTTCAGCAAGTATTTCGGCATAAAAAAAATATCATTGGGTGATTTACTGCGCGACGAATCCAAGGCGGAAACTCCCCTTGGCCTTAAGCTAAATAGCTACATGGATAATGGGTTGCTTGCACCCGACGATTTAGTTTCAGAAATAATAAAATCTAAACTTAAAAGCGATGGTTTTGTACTTGACGGTTACCCCAGAACCATAGCCCAGGCTAAAATGCTTGATGAAATGCTGCAGGAGAAAGGGATTGATATTGATGCCTTTATCTATCTTAAGGTTGACGATGAAACAGTAATTGGCCGTTTGACAAAAAGGCTTGTGTGCGAAAATTGTTCGGCTATATATCATCTCGTTAATAATCCTCCGCGCGAGGCCGGGGTGTGTGATTTATGCCGAATGCGTCTTAAGCAGAGAAAAGATGATAGTCCGGAGGTTATACGAAAACGGCTGGAAGTATTTTCTGCGCAAAGTAAGCAGGTGTTGGATTTCTATAAAGATAAACAAAAACTTGTTTGCGTTGACGGGCGGGGCCAAAAAGATGATGTTGCTAAACGCATAAAAAAAGCGATTTTACCCGTTGATAGCAGCAGTCGCTTACCGGATAGCTGCGCCTGAATCGCAACTGATGTATAACGGTTAAAATCACTGCAAAGCTATTACAGATGTTAAAAGAAAGCGAACTTATCGCTATGAGAAAAACCGGTAAGGTCGCTGCGCATATACTTAGAAGAATCAGGTATATTTTAAAACCGGGGATTTCAACAAAAGACATTGAAAACTATTTTGATAACGTTTTAAAGGTTTACCCCGGTATGGAGCCTGCTTTTAAAGGTTTTATGGGGTATCCGGCTTCTTTGTGTGTTTCAGTCAATGATGAAATAATCCATGGTATTCCTTCTGATAGAAAAATAATAAAAAGCGGTGATCTCGTCAGTGTTGATTTAGGAATACGGTGCAATGGCATATATGTTGATTGTGCCCGCACATACCATGTAGGCAAAATATCAAAATTGGGGTGTAAACTTATAAACGTTACACTTAAAGCCCTTTATCAGGGTATAAAGCAGGCGCGCGCAGGCGCTCACGTTGGCAATATAGGATTCGCAATTCAGAATTTCACGGAAAAGCACGGTTTTTCTGTGATTCGCAAGTTCGTAGGCCACGGGATAGGCAGGCAGCTTCATTCGCACCCCGAGATTCCTAATTTCGGGGTAAGAAATGAAGGAGATAAACTTGAGCAAGGTATGGTAATTGCAATAGAACCCATGATAGCATCGGGAACTTTTGAGGTTGATGTGCTTTCTGACGGTTGGACAGCGAAAACCAGAGACCATTCTTTGTCCTGTCATTTTGAACATACTGTTGCGATTACGAAAAAAGGCCCGTGGATAATGACTAATTGATTTAGTTATGGCAAAAGAAGAATTAATACAAGTAGAGGGTGAAATCGTTGAGGCATTGCCTAATGCAATGTTCAGGGTGAAGTTAGAAAACGGGCATTTAGTTTTAGCGCATGTAGCAGGTAAGATGCGTATGTATTTTATAAGAATACTTCCCGGAGACAAGGTTAAGCTTGAACTTTCTCCGTATGATTTAACCAGAGGAAGGATAACATACAGGTATAAATAAATTATGAAAGTCAAGTCTTCAGTAAAAAGAATGTGTGATAAATGCAAAGTGATTAGGCGCAAAGGCGTTGTGCGTGTCATATGCAAAAATCCCAAGCATAAACAAAGGCAGGGGTAGTATCATTTGAATTGCAAGGAGGATAAAGAATGCCAAGGTTATTAGGTGTAGATATACCAAAAAACAAGAAGATAAAGGTTTCTCTCTGTTATATTTACGGCATCGGCCCTAAAAACGTGATGGATATCCTTCGCGAGACAAATATTGACCCTGAAAGAAAGGCATCGGAGTTAACCGATGAAGAGGTTTCTAAGATTGCCACTCATCTTCAGACAGGGATAAAAGTTGAGGGGGAGCTCCGCCGCGAAATATCTCAAAATATACGCAGGATGATTGAGATAGGTTCTTACCGCGGTATGCGCCATAAAAAAGGCTTGCCGGTCAGAGGGCAGCGTACAAGATGCAATGCCCGGACCCGCAAGGGGCCGCGTCCGCGAGTTGGCGGGATACGTAAATAACGATTCTGGGTCGAGATTCGAATTTATCTTTAATAGGAGAACAAAAGTATGGCTAAGAAAAAACGAAAAGAAAAGAAGAAGAAAGTCCAGCTTACCTCAAAGGCAGGGATTGTGCATATAAAAGCAACCTTTAACAATACTATAATAACAATAACAGATTCAGCAGGCAATGCTTTGATTTGGGGTTCAGCAGGAACCGCCGGATTTAAAGGAACAAAGAAATCAACGCCTTATGCTGCCCAAATGGCATCCTTTGACGCGGCAAAAAAAGTTAAAGATATAGGCTTGAGTGAAGTTGAAGTTTATGTTAAGGGGCCTGGCCCGGGGAGAGAGTCGGCTATACGATCGCTTCAGTCGGCGGGTTTGACTGTTAAGAAAGTAAAAGACGTAACGCCTACCCCTCACAACGGCTGCAGGCCGAGAAAGAAAAGAAGAGTCTAATTGTATAATAACCAATCACCAAAGAATAATATTGTTCGGTGATTAAAAACATATTTTAGATACAGTTAAACCTAGCAAATTAAACAATTGTCAGGAGGAATGAATGGCACGAGTTTTAGAGTCAAAGTGTAAAGCTTGCAGAAGGGAAGGGGCCAAGCTGTTTTTAAAGGGTGTTCGGTGTAATACCGAAAAGTGTGCTTTTGTTAAAAGGCCGCGTGGCCCGGGCCAGCACGTTAGGCGTGTGACAAAAAAGACTTCCTATTATGCGCAGCAGTTAAGAGAAAAACAGAAGGTAAAAAGAATTTACGGAGTTTTAGATCGGCAGTTTAAAAGGTTTTTCAAGCTTGCATCTAAATCGAAAGGCGTTACCGGCAAAATGCTTGTTCAAATACTGGAACGCCGGTTAGATAACGTTCTGTATAGATCTCTTTTTTCTCTTTCCAGAAGCCAGGCAAGGCAGCTTGTCCTGCACGGATTTGTTTTTGTTGATTCAAAAAGAGTCAATATCCCTTCGTTTTTCGTTAAAGAGGGCCAGGTTATTGAGCTTAAAGGCAAAACGAGCATGATAAGCGATGTAAAGGGAAATATTGAAATAAATACAAAGGAAAGAAGCGTTCCTTCTTGGATAAATATAGATAAGGATAAGCTTAAGATATCAGTTTTGCGCTTGCCCCAGAAGGATGATTTAACCATAGCCATTAACGAACAGTTAATTGTAGAGTTGTATTCTAAGTGAGGCAGTGAACACCAAAAAGGCGCATTGATTTCTTTTCTCAAAAAGAATTAAAAGGAGGTTCAATCTATGGGGATAAGTTGGCGAGATTTCCAGTTTCCTAAGCGCATAACAGTAGATCAGGAAAGCTATCGCCCTTATTATGGTAAAGTTATAGCCGAGCCTCTTGAGCGCGGTTACGGCGTCACTTTGGGCAATACTTTAAGAAGAGTCCTTCTGTCATCAATAGAAGGCACAGCAGTAACTTCAGTTAATTTCGAGAACGCAGCCCATGAATTTACTACTATTGAGGGGGTATTTGAAGATGTGCCTGAGATAATTCTTAATATTAAGAATATTATCCTGCGTTCTTATTCTAAATCTCCCAAAAAGATCACAATTAGAGAATCCGGAGAAAAGCAGGTAAAAGCAAGAGATATAATTGCTGATGAAACTATCGAAGTTATTAATCCCGATTTAGTTATCGCAACCTTAACCTCAGAAAAATCTATATTTAATATCGAGATGGAAGTAGGAAGGGGCAGAGGCTTTGTTTCCGCGGAAGGCAATAAGCGTGAGGATATGCCTATCGGTGTAATTCCCGTTGATTCTATTTTTACTCCTGTTAAAAGGGTGTCATTCAATGTAGAGAATACACGGGTGGGTAAGCGTACCGATTACGACAGGCTTATTCTTGAAATACATACCAATTCAAGCATCGAACCAAAGGAAGCTTTAATATACTCAGCCAAGGTGCTTAGCAAGTATCTTGAAATTTTCTTTACCTTAGGCGAGATACCCGAGGAAGAGGTAGAGGAACTTTCACGTGAGGAAATATCGCTTTACGAAAAGCTAAAAATTCCTATATCCGAATTAGAGCTTTCTGTACGTAGTGCAAATTGCTTACGGGAAGCCAATATAAGAACTTTGGCTGATCTTGTTGAGAGATCAGAAGCAGTTATGCTTTCTTATCGAAACTTCGGTAAAAAGTCCTTAAATGAAGTATTACAGCTTCTAAAGACAATGAACCTTAATCTTGGGATTAAAATAGACAGGAATAAGATGGAGTTAGTATGAGACATAGGAAAAAGGTCCCAAAGTTATCACGTTCCCGCTCGCAGCGCCGCGCCTTGCGTAACTCATTGGTAAGGGCGGTAATTATAAACGAAAGGATTAAAACAACCGAAGCTAAGGCGAAAGCTGCCCGCAGCTGGGTAGAGAAGCTGATAACCATTGGCAAAGATGATTCGCTCAGCAACCGGCGCCGTGCATATAGAATACTCGGAGACCACGCATTAACAAAGCGATTATTTAAAGATGTTGCTCCGCGTTTTAAAAACATAAACGGCGGTTACACAAGAATGTTCCGCCTGGGTAAACGAAAGGGCGACGGAGCAACTTATGCCTTGTTTGAACTTACGAAGTTAGATTTAAAAGATAAAAAAAGCAGTAAAAGAAAGCCTGTTAAGGAGCCGGAAGCTAAAGAAACGGTACAGGCATCTTTAGAGCCTAAGAAAAAAGGTTTCTTTTCTGGAATGCGTAAAGCCTTTAAAAAAGATAACCCAGTTCCGTAAGCTATCTTTCTTGTATGGAAGTAAATCTTTCAGTCGCATCACTTGATCCTTCTGCAACGTTGGCGATAACTTCTCTTACCAAGAAGTTAAAAAGTCAGGGTCAAGATGTTGTTAATTTTGCCGCAGGCGAGCCTGATTTTGATACTCCTGATTTTATAAAAAACTCAGGTAAGGCCGCTATAGACGAAGGCTTTACAAAGTATACCCCTTCTGTGGGGTTGATTGAGTTGCGCCAGGCCATCGCAGAGAAGGTTGGAAGTGAAAATAACATATCTTTCGACAGCAATAATGTAATTGTTACAACAGGAGCTAAATATGCTCTTTTTTGTGCCATTTTTTGCCTTATAAATCCCGGCGAAGAGGTTCTTCTTCCTTCGCCTTACTGGGTCAGCTATCCTCAGATGGTAAAGCTGGCACGCGGCAAATTAAAAGTTTTGCCGACTTTACCCGATAATAATTTTAAGTTAACCCCTGGTGTTTTAGAAAAAAACATTACCGCAAAAAGTAAGCTCCTTATTTTAAATTATCCTAACAATCCAACAGGCTCAACCCTTATGGAGGAAGATTTAAAAGATATTTGTGAAATTGCGAAAAAACATAACCTATATGTTCTTAGTGATGAAATTTATGAGAAACTGATCTACGACGGGAAGAAGCATACAAGTTTTGCATCGCTTCCAGGAGCCAAAGATTTTACTGTCACGGTAAACGGGATGTCAAAATCTTTTTCAATGACAGGCTGGAGAATTGGCTATCTCGCTGCAAACGAAAAACTGGTTAATGAGATTTCTAAAATAATCGATCACACAACATCATGTGCTTGCTCGATTGCCCAGAAAGCTGCTCTTTGTGCGTTAAAAGAGGGCGATTCCTGGCAAAACAAGATTAAAGGCATTTTCCAGGAGCGAAGAGATCTTTTATATCAGGGCTTGTCAGGTATAAATAAACTCAGTCCGTTTAAACCCGAGGGAACGTTTTATTTATTTTGTGATATTAGAGGTACAGGTTTGTCATCTTTTGATTTTTGTTCGCAGCTTCTCGAGAAGCATATGGTTTCATGTATTCCTGCTGATTCTTTCGGTGCCGGCGGATTTGTTCGATTTAGTTTTGCTGCCTCTTTAGAAAATATCGAAAAAGGCATTGAAAGAATTAAAAAGTTCATTGGATGAATCAAACTACAGTAGAGAAAATACTTTCTCGGCATGCGAAGTCAAGATTACAAGCCAATGATGTAGCTATCTGCCTGGTTGATTTCTGTTTTTCGCAGGACGGCACATCTTCGCTTGTTATTGATGCCCTATCTCAATTCCATCGTAAACTTCACTCTTCAAAAAATTACGCCCTTTTCATTGACCACAGTGCGCCTTCACCCTCGGTAGGTGTTTCAAGGGTGCATTCTCAAATGCGCAATTTTTCCCGCGTAACTAAAAGCCGGCTTTACGAGGCGGGATGCGGTATATCACACCAGTTAATCATTGAAGAAGGGATTGCCTTTCCGGGAGCTCTTATCCTGGGTGCTGATTCACATACTTCTACCGCCGGTGCCTTAGGGGCCGCATCTTTTGGCGTTGGCTCTACGGATTTATCTGTTGCCTTGGTAACCGGAAAGAATTGGTTTAAGGTTCCCGAAACATACAAGATAATCATAAAGGGGAAGTTACAGCCGGGAGTTTTTAGCAAGGATATCATCCTCTATATTATTTCAGTTTTGGGCTCAGACGGCGCAACCTATAAATCTCTTGAATTCGAAGGCGAAGTTATCGATAATATGTCGCTTGCCGCACGCTGCACCATTACAAACATGACTATTGAGTGCGGGGCAAAATGCGGCATAATTAAACCTGACGAGAAGGTTTTCAGGCATCTTTCGTCTTTAAAAGTAAAAAAATATAAACCGGTATACCCCGGTAAGAAATGCCGTTACTCAAAAGTTATTGAATTTGATATTACAAATCTTGGCCCTTATGTTGCCAAGCCTCATGAAGTTGATAATGGTACGGCAATTGAGGATGTCCAAGGCACAAAGATAGATGAAGCATTCATAGGAACTTGCACAAATGGAAGATTAGAGGATTTAGAGATAGCCGCTAAAATCATTAGAGGAAAGAAAGTACATCCTGAGGTTAAATTGCTTGTGGCTCCGGCTTCAGGCAAAATTTTCCTTCAGGCCCTCAAGAAAGGGTTTATTAAAGTTTTCGCTGAAGCGGGAGCAGTCTTACTTACTCCCGGTTGCGGACCTTGTGTCGGTACGCATCAAGGCGTTCCTGCTGATGGTGATATCGTAATCTCAACAGCTAATAGAAATTTTAAGGCAAGGATGGGAAATGTTAAAAGCAGTATCTTTCTTGCGTCACCAGCAACGGTTGCCGCATCGGCTATAAGAGGTAAGATTTCCGATCCACGTTTATTTATTAAAAGAAAGTAGCAAATTATAAAGGCTTTATCCAAAACGGAGGTGCAGCATGATAAATATGAATGAGCTTCTTAAGATCACAATGGAAAAAAAGGCCAGCGACCTTCATATAACTGTTAATAGTGCCCCAATTCTACGCATACACGGTAGGCTCACCATTACCGATTTGCCGACTTTAACTGCGGATGATACCAAGGCGTTAATATATAGCATATTAAATGATGAGCAAAAAGCGATATTCGAACGTGATAGAGAATTGGATTTTTCATTTTCTTTTCCCAAAATGGATAGGTTTAGGATAAATGTTCATTATCAAAAAGGAGCAGTTGAGTCTGCATTTCGCAGAATACCTGCAATCATACCGAGCCTTGATGATTTAGGAGTACCTGATATTATTTATGAGCTTTTACGCAAACCTAACGGCCTTGTTCTTGTAACCGGGCCCACGGGAGTCGGAAAAAGTACAACCTTAGCCGCGATGCTTGACATTATAAATATGGAAAGAGAGGAAATAATTATCGCCATAGAAGATCCCATAGAGTTTTACCATACCAACAAGAGAAGTGTTATGAAGCAAAGAGAGGTTTATTCAGATACCCATTCGTTTCCGGAGGCTTTACGCAGGGCTCTCAGGCAGGATCCTGATGTAATAGTTGTAGGTGAGATGCGTGATTTAGAGACAATCGGCACGACATTAACCGCAGCAGAGACAGGCCATTTAGTTTTTGCGACCCTGCACACTCCCGATGCGCCCCAGACAGTGCAGAGGATCATAGATGTTTTTCCTCCTCACCAGCAAAAACAGGTCCGTGTTCAGCTTGCAGATTGCCTTCAAGGTGTTTTAAGCCAGCTTCTTCTGCCCAAATCCGAAGGTAAAGGAAGGATTCTCGCTACAGAAGTCCTTGTTGCTACCCCCGGAATACGCAATCTTATCCGTGAAGGGGAAGTTGCCCAAATCCCTTCTTTAATTCAAATGGGAGCTCAATACGGCATGCACACCATGGATAAATGCCTTAAGAATATGTATCGTAAGGGAATTATCAGCCGTGAAGCTGCAATTAGTAAAGTAAAAAATGTTATGGAGTTTGAAAACCTTTGATGCACGAACCAATACGAATAAAATGGTGATAAAGGGCAGGGTTTATAAGTTTGGGGATAATATTAATACTGATTGGATTATTTCAGGAAGGTATAAATTCTCAATTACGGATATGAAAGAGCTTGCGCATTATATTTTTGAAGATATCCGCCCGGGATTTTTTAATGAATTAAGCCCCGGACATTCTATAATTGTTGCAGGAGATAATTTCGGTATGGGGTCTTCGCGCGAACAAGCGCCGCGGGCGATCAAAGAAGCCGGAATTAGCTGTATAATTGCAAGAAGTTTTGCCCGTATTTTCTATAGAAATTCTTTTAACATAGGGTTACCATTAATTGAAGCAGATACCTCTTCTATAATCGAAGCAGACGAAATATCCGTTGATGTGGACAAGGGGATAATAAACGACATTATTAAGGAAAAGAAAATTAATTTTACCCCTTGGAATTCTTTTCAAAAAGAGCTTATAAAAGGAGGGGGTATTATAAACTACCTGATCAAACACAAGAATTTCCAGCTTAAAAGCCAGGCATGAAAACAAAAAAATTATTTCATGACTTGGGAGCATATGTCACACAAATCTATGTATGATGTAGCAATCATAGGCTCAGGAAGCGCAGGTATTGCCTGTGCCAAAGAGGCAATAAAGAACAACCTAACAGTTGTTCTTTTAGAAAAGGATATATCCTTATTCGGAGGAACGTGTTTAAATAAAGGCTGCATTCCTACAAAGTCATTGATTAATTCTGTAAAGTTAAATTATAGCTGGAATGAGGCTTTTAAAAGAAAAGAAGACATCGTAAAATCCATAAGAGATTCAGCTCTTTTTGACTTTAAAAAAAAGGGTGTTACAGTAGCTTTAGGCCAAGTTTCATTTACCGATAACCATACCCTTAAAATCGATGGAAAGAAGATTTCGGCTCGCAACATCGTTATCGCTGCCGGATCAGCGCCAGTAGCTTTAGTTGGTCATCCTCAAGCATTGCCCGCCCAGGATTTCCTCGGATATTCTACTATAAAAGACAAGTTTCTCATAATCGGTGCCGGCTACATCGGAGTTGAATTCGCTTCAATTCTTAAAGGTTACGGCAAGTCAGTAATTCTTATTGAACAAAAAGACAGAATTTTGCCTTCCTTCGATTCTTCTTTGTCTAAGCGCCTTGAAATAATACTTAAGAAAAAAGGGATAGCAATCGAAACAAAAAAAGATTACTCTGATTACGATTTTAATAAATTCGATAAAGTTATTGTTGCCTGCGGCCGCAAGCCAAACCTAAACGATTTAAATGTCAGTGATTTAGGGATCGCCTTAGATGAGGCCGGCTGGATTATAACCGATAAACAGATGCGCACAAACGTTGAAGGGGTATATGCATGCGGAGATACTACCGGCAAGATACAGCTGGCTTCTGTTGCCCAGTACCAGGGGCGTTTGTGCATTGCAAACATAAGAGGATCGAACGAGGAAGAAGATTACAGGGCAGTTCCCGAATGCGTTTTCTCTTTGCCTCAGGCAGCTTGTGTGGGTTTGCTCGAAGAAGAGGCAAAAAAGAGAAATATTGAACATACAGTATTAAGATCTAATTTTCTAACGTACAGCTCTTCATATGTTTATGGCGATCACGATGGTTTTATACAACTCATTGTAGGACAAGATGATAGAATTATTGGTTCAGGAATAATTTCTAATCATGCAGCTGAGCTAATTAATTTCTTTTCATTGGCCATAAGCAGTAACCTGCGGCTGGAAGATCTTAAAAAGTGCGTTTTCATACACCCAACTCTTTCGGAAATAATACCTCTTTTCTCCGGCCAGAATTAAATGCGTTTTAAGAAACCGCCTGCGCATGGTTGCAATCTTTACAAAATTAAGGTAAAATAATTAATTATGAATGAAAATATAAAAATTGCAATTATCGATGACGAAGAGGAGATCTGCAGAACTTTATCCCGCCTTCTTCAGGCAGAGGGTTATAATGTAGTATCCTGCACTTCGGGAACAAAAGGCCTTGAGCTCATAAAAAAAGAAAGAGTCGATTTGGCTTTAGTCGATTTTAAAATGCCCGATATCGACGGTATAACAGTAATCAGGAAAATAAAGGAATTTGATCAAAGCATCATGGCCATAATAGTTACGGGAAGGCCGTCTCTTGACAGCGTAAAAGAGGCCATTAGGATTGGCGCTTCGGATTATATAATTAAACCTTTTGACATAAAGGAAGTTTTTTTTGCGATTGATAATGCTATTGCTTTCAGGATATTATCGCTGGAAAACAAAAGATTAATGGCTCAGTTAGCGGAAAAGAACCTCGTTCTTACCGAAAACGTTAAAGACAGAACAAGAGAACTTTCCCTTTTGTATGAGATAGGCCAGGATGTCTTGTCTTCAATCAAGCTTGATGAGGTTTTAAAAACAATCGTAGAAAGGATTACATCGGTGCTTGACCTTGAGATCTGTTCTATTCTTTTGTATGATGAGGCGAGCGGTTTGCTTTCTATAAAAGCATCCTGCGGCTTAAGCGGGCAAGTCATAAAAGAAACCATGATTGCCCTGGGAAAGGGTATATCGGGGTGGGTGCTTGAAAACCGCACGCCCATACTCGTTGAAGATATTGAGAAAGACGATCAATTTAAGAAAATAAGTTTAGAGAAATATTACACACATTCTTTTATAAGCGTGCCGCTCATAATTAAAGATAAGCTGATAGGGGTGATCAATATAAACAATAAAGCTTCCGGGATGCCTTTTAATAATGATGACTTAAGGCTTGCCAGAGGCATTGCCGCACAGGCCGCAATTGCCATTGAGAATGCAAAGCTTTACGCTTCCCTGGAGGAAACATATATGCGGTCGGTATTGTCATTGACTTCTGCGCTTGATGCCCGTGACCATTACACAAAAGCACATTCCGAGCATGTTAAAAAGTTTGCCGTTGCGATTGCACGTGAAATCGGTTTTCCTGATAGTGAAATTGAGAAGCTAAATCGCTCATGCCAGCTCCATGATTTGGGAAAAATAGGCATCCAGGATTCAATTCTTACCAAAGAAGGAAAGCTGACATCCCAGGAGTGGGAAACTGTAAAAACTCATTCATTGCGAAGCGTAGAAATATTGCGGCCGCTTCTGTTTTTGCAGGATTCATTGAAATGTATTGAACAGCACCACGAGCGCTATGACGGCAAAGGTTACCCTTACGGGCTTAAAGGAGAAGGAATCCTGTTACCTGCGAGAATATTGGCCATAGCGGATTCCTTTGACGCTATGGTAACCGACAGGCCCTACCGTAAGGCGTTATCGCTTGAAGATGCGGTTAGTGAGCTTAAAAAAGGCAAGGGGTCACAGTTTGACTCGGAGTTAGTCGATGTCTTCCTTGAGATAATTGAAAAGAATCCCGATATCATAACTGCTTCTTTAGATACGTAAAAAGCAAATACTATCCTTTCTCAGTCAGAAATAGACAATCTCATCAACTCCATTAAAAAGAAAGACGAAAACAGTAATGCTTGATAGAAACCGCCGCTAAACTAACCATGAGAGTCGCAGGGTGCTATAAAAATAATAAAATAATCCTTAAATCGTTATACTTATGCGATACTTACGAGAGTTTTCCTCAAGGTTCCATGCACGAAGTAGTTAACAAAGAAATCGTGAACACCAAGATTGATGAAAATTCGGCGAACTTTTTCGGAATACATACACCCTCAAGGCTTATCGGCCAAAATAATATAGATTACAAAAACCCGCTTCCTTCTGAAACTGTTTATGCCTTGCTTGAATGTGAAGCTCCGGTAAAAAAGGGAAGCGGTTCGTTTCTTGTTCTGATTTGGTTCCAAGACTCTGATTGTGACCCCATACAAAGTTTAAGCGGTAAATTAAAAGAAATCGACTGGGCCGAGTCTGCAAAAGATTTTGAATGCTAATACAGGATAAATTCGATAAATATGTTTATTAAAAAAGCAATGGCCGGTTTTTTAGATCTTTATCGCAAGAAAGTTACAGCTTCAGTTTATTGAGGCAATTCTTACTAAGCATACCCGCATGCCGCCAAGTTAAAAGTTAAAGAAAATCTTAACATTTAAAGCCACAAAATATGTAATCATTTCGTAACTATCTTGAATATATATGGTTATAAAAACACCCTCCCCCGCAAAAGCAGGAGAGGGTCCGTGGCTTTGGCTTCATATAGAAGCCCTTTATTAATGAATAACATATAATCCATTGACTTTTCAAGGGTTAGAGGCGTTTTGTTTGAAAACGGTTACATTCAATTTCTATTGCCAGCCCGGAGAAACCGGACCAGCGGTAAAAATTGTATTGAGTTAATATGCAGATTAGAAAGATTTTAATATTTAATCCTTTTGGCATAGGAGATGTTCTGTTTACTACTCCTCTTATTAGAAACCTTAAGGAGAACTTAAGAGAGTGTTCAATTTCCTATATCGCAAACCGCAGAACTGAATCACTCCTTGAGCACAACCCTTATATAGATAAAGTTTTTGTGTTTGAGAAGGACGAATTGCGAAACTTGGGAAGAAAATCCAAGCCGGCATTAATAAGACAACTTTATAACTTTTATAAGCAGATCAAAAAAGAAAGTTACGACGTTGTTTTTGACTTGTCTATGAATCAGCAATATGGATTCTTCCTGAAATTATTAAATATATCAATGCGTATAGGGTATAATTTTAAAAAGCGCGGCCGTTTCTTAACCCATTCTATTGATCTACCCTTTGGTTTTAAGGATAAACATGTTGCCAGGTACTATTTAGACCTTCTTGGCTTTCTAAAGATTAAGGCATCAGAATACCCTTTTGAAATATATATTAGCGAGCAGGATAGGCTTAGGGCATTAGATATCTTTACAAAGTACGGCTTAAAAAATCATGATATAATTTTAGGTATATGCCCCGGCTCCGGCGACAGCTGGCAGGATTCTGCGTATTATAAGCGTTGGCCTAAGGAGAATTTTATCAGGCTTTGTAATTTATTTAATAAAGAGAAAGGATTTAAAATCGTTCTTTTTGGCTCTAAAAAAGAAAAGGATCTTTGCGATGAAATTGCAAAGTCTTTGGATGGTGAGCCGTTAAATCTATGCTCAAAAGTGACATTAGGGCAGTTTTGCTGCCTTTTATCCTTATGCAGCTTAATTATTACCAATGACGGCGGCCCTTTTCATATTTCTCAGTCTCTTGAAAAGAGTGTTATTGGGTTTTTCGGACCTGTTGACGAAAGGGTTTACGGGGTTTATCCCGGCCATAAGAATTCATACGCTATTAAATCGGATGTTTCTTGCCGGCCTTGCTATAAGGGTTTTAAATTTCAAGGGTGTTCGCTTGATAAGAAATGTTTACGCGATATTGATTATAAATATGTTGTATCACTAGTTGAGGAGCTGCTAAACGGCCGTAATTAAAGAAATTCTTTTATTCTTTATAAAGTACATCCAACGGACTCCTGGGCGCGTTAGACATATCGCGCAAAAAATGCGTATAAACCATGGTCGTTTCAAGATGTTTATGGCCCGATAGCTCCTGAATCTCGCGTATATTTACCCCGTTAGCTAAGAGATGAGTGGCAAAACTGTGCCGCAGGGTGTGGACGGTTATTGGTTTAATGATGCCTGATTTTTTTCATAACTTTACCCCCCTATGTGTACATTTTGCCATGATATACACTATGTGTGCTAACCACCCTCTTATATAATCGACGGATAAGAAGCCTAAATTCTTTCAAAAATTTTATCTTTTTTCCCATTTTTCGTTGCATTTCCTCCCAAAAAATGCTAATCTTTATATAGGGCTTCAGAAAATACGTTATATGTATATTAATTGTTAGAATAAGATAAATGGGGAAAATTAATACTATTATTCAAATGGCATTGTTCCTATTTATCTGTATACAAATCTTAGGTTGCAGGGAAAAACCACCTTTAAGTTCTAAAAATTCGGAAGGTCTTGTAATGGGAGACGAGATTATAAAAACAGATTTAAATGGTTTATCAGATAAACAAATTAGAATATACTTTAGTGAATGTGTTAAGAGTGGTAGTCTATTCTTATATACGGGCGGTTATGCAAACAGTTTATTATTGAAAGATGAGCAATTGGAATATGACTTCTTGAACAAAATTAAAACGTATAGTCTTGGTTGCGACGGAGGTGTTGAGGAAGGTTATAAATTTAATAAATTAATGGTCGATTATATTATACAAAATGAAGAAAACCTAAAATTCTAACAATTCACCAGACCTTCAATCCACCAGACCTTCACCACGCTTCGCTTGGTCCAGGCTGGTGATTTTTTATGTTATGAATAAACAAGGAGGTAAAAACATGAAGAAAAAAAATTTTATTATCTTTATTTTATTTTTTACAATATTGATTTTAATGAACCCGCCATTAGTAGAAGCTGATAACGGATTTTGTACAGGATATCAAGATGGTTATGCCGCGGGATGGTGCTATCAAGATAACTTTTGCATCGAACCTATTCCGCCAATTTGTCCTATACCTAAAATCGGTGAAAATGGCTACCAAGACGGCTACAACCGTGGCTTTCTCGACGGACTTCGTGCCAGATCGAAACGACGCTACTAAGTTCCAAGATATTCAGGCAATATGCCAGAAAAACTTTAATTTGAAACTAACTTGAAATATGGTATGATTTATTTTGAAGGGGAAATTAAAATATGCCGGAAATTTGCAGATTTTTAGGGATTGTTATTTCGATGTATTACACTGAACATACCCCGCCGCATTTTCATGCGAAATATGGCGAATATAGGGCTTCCTTTTCTATCCAGGATTTAGCGGTTATTGAAGGTCAACTGCCTAAAAGAGTAACTTCTCTTGTTTTAGAGTGGGCTTTTGAACACAGAATTGAATTAATGGGAGATTGGGAATTGGCTCAGAAACACGAAGAGCTCAAAAAAATTCCACCTCTCGTGTAGGAGATAATTATGCATTGGATTATAGATGTTCAATATATTGGCGATTATCGAGTAAGATTAAAATTCGAAAATAATGAAATTAAAGAGGCTGATTTACAGAGCTATCTTAACGGTAGGATTTTTGAACCACTAAGAGATATTAAATATTTCAGGCAGGTGTCTCTTAATCAAGATATCGATACAATTGTTTGGCCAAACAACGCAGACTTCTCTCCAGACTTTCTCTACGAAATTAGTCAGCCCCTAAACCAATAGTAATTATTTAAAAATTTCTAACAAACCATCCATGAAAACACCTGTCAAGGATTAATTCATCACCCCTCCCCTTAAACAACAATAAAAAGACGCTATTATAGAGAAAAAGCTATTTTTTATTTAGGCTAAAGCCAATTCATCCATTCGAGCTTGGATAAGGCGCAATCTATACGCCTTCTATCTCACCATAGCTTATTATGACAGGGTGTCCCATTCAATCGCACCGGCCTCATATTGTGCCATCTTGTTAGCCGGGCTCACCCATTTTTAATCGCTCTGTAATAATAAGGTTTATTGAACTTTAATACTGCTTTCGGCAAGAATCAAATGGGAGATAATCACTCCTACCCCGGGGATGCTAGTTAAAAGTTGTGCTTGTTTGTCTTTCTTTAACTGCCGCCTCAACTGTGCCTCTACCTCATTTATGCGGGTATTTATATCATCTATAAGGGATAAATAATTACCTACAACTGATTGATAAGGCTCTCCTAACTCTAATTGATCAATAAACTGCCTGCCTTTCCTGGTAAACAAATCTGAAAAACCCTGCTGAATACCTTGTTGGTCAATAACTGAATGTATACGGTTCTTTAGACTTGTGCGTACGCCTATAAGGTTCTGCCGGTAGCGCAATAATGCACGTGCCTGCCGTATAGGACGGGGAGCAATATAAGCCTCGGGAAGCATATTTACCCTTAATAAATCAGCCAATACTCCTGCACTCATCTTATCAGTCTTTATCTTCTCTTCGGCAATAGCCTTAGCTTTAGCCGCATGGACAAGTTTAACGTCCATAGCAAGTTCTTGTAACATATCAGCCAGCCAAAAACTAAACCCACTGGCTTCAAGAGCTACCTTTGATCCCTCAGGCAAAGCCTTAAAATAATCCTTCATACTATCCTTATCTGCGTGGTATAATTTTAATTGGTCGATCGTATTACCACCTTGATCTTTGGAAACTACAAACGAATACTTCTTGTGCTGATCGCACCCTACTGAATACATACACACCTCCTGTTAAGCGGCTGGAGGCCGCAGGTTAGTACCATTGAGACATAAGCCCGGCGCTTATGAGCTCGCTCAATTATACCGCCAAAAGCGGTATTGGCACATATGCCGTTTGCAGGGGGGTGTTTTCATACTATCAATCCAGCGGACGTGAACCGCCCCTGGATTAAAGCGGAAAGGCGATTCACGCCGCTGATTTCTATGTTGTGTGTGAAATAAAAAGGAGAAAGAAGCCGCGCTTGACAATAATGAAAATATAAGGTATACTTTATATATGCATGGAAAAAATAAACCACTCTTAAGATATCTTAATGCCACAATAGCTGGTCTGCAAAAGAAGAAATATTCGTGTCTTATCTTAGGGCCGCGCCAGGCAGGCAAAACCACCCTTGTGAATGAGTGCCTCAAGGATGTGAATAATCCCGTTACGTATCTCCTGCAGGACCCCTCGCTTCGGATAGACATGGAAAGAAATCCTTCAAGAATCATTAATCAAATACGCGCGGTTAAAAAAAACCCTTGTGTTTTTATAGATGAAGCCCAGAAGGTACCTCCTCTATTTGACGCGATTCAGGTTTTAATTGACAATAAAGACGCTCACTTTATTCTTACGGGTTCGTCCGCGAGGAAGTTGAAAAGGCATGGAGTAAATCTTTTGCCGGGCAGAATAAAACGGTACCATTTGGATCCGTTGTTATGGGGAGAATTAGGGCTGATAAAGGAATGTGCCATAAAAGAGCTTTCTCTCGAAAATATAAACCGTGATGTGCCGTATACTTTTGAGGATTCGCTTGTTTATGGATCACTGCCTGGGATCGCGACTTTGCCAAAAAAGGAAAGGCCGGATTTTCTGAAAGCGTATTCGGAAATATATCTTGAGGAAGAAATTCGCGCGGAGGCCCTGAGCAGAAAAATCGGGGCGTTTTCACGTTTTCTCGAGCTTGCCGCCGTAGAATCAGGCACAAATCCGAATTTGCGCAAACTTTCAAATGAATCAGGGGTAAGCCAGCCTACTATTAAGGAATTCTACAATATACTTGAGGATACCCTGGTTATCGAGAAAGTCGGACCCTACCTAAAAAATGCCCGCAAGCGTATTCTTTCATCACCGCGCTACTTCTTTTTTGATCTAGGCGTCAGAAATGTTTTGGCGCGTTTTCCCATAACGCGCAGCTTGGTAAACATTCAAAAGGGCGTTCTTTTTGAACATGCGGTCATGCTCGAGATCATAAGAAGGATAAAGGTGTTGAATAAAAATTACAAAGTTTGTTATTGGCGTACATCCGCCGGAGCGGAAGTTGATTGCGTTATTGATTTAGGCGATCACGTTATCCCGATAGAGATTAAGAGTTCTCCGCTTGTCGCTTTATCTGAAATCAAAGGATTGAGAACTTTTTTAAGCGATTACGGAAAAGCAGCAAAACACGGTTATGTTATTACAACTGGAGAAAGAAAAGAGCTCCTTGCGAATAACATTACGGCTATTCCGTGGTCTTGCCTGTAAATGGGGGAAAATAGGGGTCAGGGCTTAGCGTTAACCCCGGCCCGATTGAGTGAGTCCCGGTCCAACTCAATAAAATTGAAATTGTCCCATTCAATCGCACCGGCCTCATATTGAAGTCTACCAGACGCTATTGGTAAGCAGCTATCGATGAGGGTGTTATAAATCAAATATTTACACCTTAATCTACCCCCAATCTCAGTAATCAAACTGGAGTTTTTTTATTTAAAATGGGAAAACTCCAGTAAAAAAAGCATTGCTAATTTGAGATAAAACTTATATAATTACTACTTATGCACAATGCAATATTGCTCATATCCTGTCCTGACCAGAAGGGAATTACGGCAACAATTACCAATTTTATATATGAGAATAACGGCAACATTGAACATGCTGACCAGCATATTGATTCCCAATCCAATACTTTCTTTATGCGCATAGAGTGGTCTATGGATGATTTTTCTCTTTCTCGCAGCGAGATCGGAGA
Organism: Candidatus Omnitrophota bacterium; assembly: GCA_043820815.1. Lineage (GTDB taxonomy): Bacteria > Omnitrophota > Gorgyraeia > Duberdicusellales > 4484-171 > JBDRDJ01. The sequence continues at coordinate 35,608 of JBDRDJ010000005.1, read as the reverse complement.
TAAATTTGCACTGATTGCTGAAAAATTCAATATAGATTGGTCTTTATTTTTCACAGATTCACTGCCGAAAGCGGCGATTTTTGTTTCAAAAACTGAACACTGCCTTTATGATTTGTTTCTTCGTTACAAAAGCGGCCAGCTTCACTGTCAAATCCCTTTGATAATAAGTAACCACCATGACTTAAAAGGTATCGCAGAGATGTTCAATATACCTTTTTTTGAATTTCCCCCTGAATCTGGAAGCAAAGAGAAAATCGAACAAGTCCAGATCGACCTGCTTAAAAAAGAAGGTATAGAGGTTGTGGTTTTGGCAAGGTATATGCAGGTTTTAGGAAAAAGGTTTGTGCAGCAGTTTAAAAATAAGATTATCAATATTCATCATTCGTTTCTTCCCGCTTTTATCGGCAAAAAACCCTACGCTCAGGCATATTGCCGCGGCGTAAAACTCATAGGCGCAACAAGCCATTATGTAACAGAAGAGATTGATTCAGGCCCAATAATCGAACAGGGAATAGTGAGAGTCAGCCACAGAGATTCTCTGAATGATTTAAAAACAAAAGGCTGTGACTTAGAGAAAGCTGTTTTGAGCAGAGCTGTCCTCTGGCACCTTGAAAGAAAAATATTAGTCTACAACAATAAAACCGTAGTCTTTGACTGATGAAATCCTTAGCCAAAATCACTATTTTTCTGCTTTTAGGGCTGGGCCTGGCCGGCTGTACCCCTCAACAAGATAAAAGTAATAAGTTGCTTATCTGGCATTGGATGACTGACCGAAACCTTGCCTTTAGGGAGCTCGCCCGGGCATACGAGGTTAAAACCGGGGTTCAGGTGGATTTTGAGCTTTACGCGCCTTCGGATCAATACTCACAGAGGGTGCGCTCTGCCGCCCAAGGCGCAAACCTTCCTGATATATTCGGAGTACTCGGCGAGAAAAGGGATTTTGCCTCTTTTATAAAAGGCGGCCATATACTTAACCTCGACTTTTACATGGAAGAAGGGGAGACGAGCTGGAAGAGTGAGTTCTTCCCCAAAACTCTTGCCGTAAATGAGTTCGAAACAGGCAACACCTACGGGGTCAAACCCGGCATCTATGGCGTACCCCTGGACATAACCACTATCCAGATGCTCTATAACAAAAGATTATTGAAGCAATTGGGGATCAGCAAACCCGTTACTTTCAGCGATCTTCTAGAGGCAGGCAAAAAAATCCGCGCGGCTAATATGCAGGGGTTGGTCTCCGGATGGACTGAGATATGGATGATCGATTGCCTGGCTAGCAATTATGCCTTTAATATCATGGGTAAGGATAAGGTCTTAGCTACCATAAGAGGCGAGGTCAGCTACACTGATCCTGATTGGGTAAGGGTATTGACCCTTTTTAAAGATATGCGCGAATCAGGTGTGCTGGCCAAAGGCATAGTCACCATGATCAATAAAACCGCTGAACAGCTCTTTGCAACCGAAAAAGCGGTTTTTGCTTTTAACGGTTCATGGAGTGTCAATGTTTATAAAAGCATGAACCCTGACCTTGAATACGCGGCTATGCTTCCGCCGCGGGCTTCGGGAAGATTTCCCATGGTTGTTTGGGGTGGAGCAGGCTCTTCCTTTATGGTCAATGCCCGCTCATCCAAGAAAGAGGAAGCGGTGAAATTCTTGCGTTGGCTCACCGAAGCTGATCAGCAAGCCTATTTAGCCAAGGCCACTAACAATCTGGCAGCAAACAAAAACTGTACCAGCGGCATGCCTGAGGTCTTGGCAAGTTTTGCAAAGAACATGGACGTTGCCACCCATCCCAATGCCTGGGAGGTTTCGGAATTTTCTCTGGTAACTGAGGCTTTAGATAAAGGCATCCAGGCAATCATTATCGGTGAAAAGACACCTAATGAGGTTGCCGCCGAAGTCCAGAAGATCAAAGAAAAAGAGATGGCTAGGAATAAGCCTGACCGCTAACAGATCATGAAACTTAGATCCGCTTTAGAAAATTATTCCTTTGTTATACCGGCCCTGGTCATATTCGCCTTATTTTATATCATTCCTTTTGTCTGGATTTTCCAGCTGAGCTTAACTGATTGGGACGGCATACTGCCCACTAAGAACTTTATTGGCCTGGACAACTTTAAAGAGATCGTTTTCCACGACGCTAATTGGTGGCAGGCGATGCGTAATGCCGGCTATATAACCCTGATCGCACTTACCTTTCAGAACGCATTGGCCTTTTCTTTAGCTTGGGCTTGCAACCGGGCCATCCGCTTAAAGCATTTCTACTGCACAGTCTTCTTTATCCCGCCCGTACTTTCTGAAATAGTCGTGGGCATGGTCTGGTGTTTTATCATCAATGATGTGGCTGGCGCAAATATCATCAACCGCCTGCTCGCAAGTATTGGCCTTGAGCAATTAGCGCACAGCTGGCTGACTGACCCCAATACAGCCCTGACCACAGTAGCCTTTGTACATAGCTGGAAGGGGTTTGGCTGGGGATTCTTGATCTTTTTGGCCGGTCTTCAGACCATTCCGCGCCAACTTTATGAGGCAGCATGCATGGACGGGACAAATGCCTGGGAATCTTTTAAGAATATAACTCTGCCCTTGATGATGCCTGTAGTTGCCTTGGTCTCTATACTCACTATTTTGGGTACCATGCAGACTTTCGTGCTTATCCTTGGCCTTGTGGGCGGAGAATTTGCCGGACATACCTCAGTGCCTGTCCTTAGAATACTGAATGTCATGCGGGATTCATCGCGCTTTGGCTATGCCTGCGCCCAGGGTATCAACCTGGGGGCAATACTTGTGGCTATTTCCTTTATTCAATACAGACTTTCTAAGAGGTACCGCTACACGTGAGAAGTAGAATTTATTACCAGACAAAAAAGATTATCGTCAATTCTTTGATCCATTTACTCCTGATCAGCATTGCCATAACCTGTCTTTACCCCTTATTGTGGATGGTTTCATCAAGCCTTAAGGCCCAGGAGACAATTTTCAGCGATATCTCGCTGATCCCTAAACAATTCCACTTTGAAAATTACTACCAAGCGGTGAGCCAGAGCGACTTCTGCCGCCATTTTTTAAATACTGTTTTTTATACCGTTGCCGTAGTAGTGGGTATAGTGATCATTGCTTCTATGGCAGCCTATGCGTTTTCGCGTCTGCGTTTTCCCGGAAGAAATATCCTCTTTACGGTATTCATAGCCGCCATGATGATCCCCATCCCGGGAAGTTTCGTGGCTTTGTTTGTCCTGTTGAACAAATTACATTTGCGTGATACGCCTCTGGGCTATATCCTTTGCATGATCAACGTTGGGCTCTCCATGAGCATATTCTTGCTTAAAACCTTCTTTGACAAAATGCCCCGAGAGATTGAAGATATCGCACGTATAGACGGCTGTTCTAAGCTGGGCATATGGCGCCACGTAGCACTACCCTTTGCCCGGCCCATACTAGCGGTAGTAGTGGTCTTTAACGCCCTTAATGTCTGGAACGAGTATGTGTTGGCGTTGATAATATTTGACAGCAAGAACCTGATGCCCCTGCAACGCGCCCTTATGGTATTTCGGGGCGAGTATCTGACCAATTACCCTCTGCTTATGGCCGGACTTACCTTAACAGCCCTGCCCATTATAATAGTATATCTATTTATGCAAAAGTACATCGTCAAGGGAGTGATCTCAGGAAACATGATAGGTTGACCCAATTTTAAGGTTGATTTCCTTAAAATAAATGATATAATAATACATTTGTTGTTAAAAAATAGGATACTTGCTAGTCAATGGAACAAATAATCGACCACTCAAAACATCATGCTACCGCTGCCCGGGACCGCATCCCTTTTTTCCAAAAAGCCATATACAGCATAGGCGCTTTTGCTAATACCGCCCAGGCTGCTTTTATCGGCCAAATGGTCATCGTCTTAAACCTGGGATTAGGCGTCAATCCGGCTTTAGTGGGCCTGGTAGGAGCTCTCCCTCGTATTGTTGACGCGATATCAGATCCCATAACCGGCCATATTTCTGATAATATTCGCACCCGCTGGGGACGGCGCAGGCCCCTTATTTTCTTAGGAGCGATCGCCGGAGGAATCTTTTACACATTGATGTTCCAGCTCCATAAAGGCCGCAGTGAAATCTTTTATGTCTTGTACTTCGGAATATTCCAACTTCTCTTTTTCCTGGCATTCACCTGTTTTTCCATTCCCTGGATTGCCCTGGGCTATGAAATGACCCCTGATTATCACGAGCGGACCCGCCTGCAGGGATCAGCTAATATTGTCGGCCAGTTGCCCTGGTTGATCGCTCCCTGGTGCTGGGCGATTATGCACAACCAAAATTGGTTCCCTGATATTGTGCACGGCGGACGAACCTTAGCCATCATCATCGGAGCTACTGTAATTGGATGCGGCATCTTACCGGGCATCTTCAACAAAGAACGTTTCGCCACTTTGCCCAAGCCGGACATAAAGGGCGCTTGGGACCGGATGAAGAACTTTTTTGTGGGAGCCGGCATCACTCTTAAATGTAAACCCTTTCTCAAGCTCTGCATGGCTACACTGCTGATTTTTGGCGGATTCATGTGTGCTTCAGCTTTTACCATCTATGTTGTTTTTTTCTATGTTTATGGAGGGGCCCCTGTGCTTGATCAAGCCTATGCCCAAGGCGGTGTTTTGCTCGGTTGGTATGGGACATTCAGCGCAATCTGCACCATGGGCGTCATCTACCTGACCATACGTTTGTCTGCGAAAATCGGAAAAAGGAACACGTTTTTTATCACCATTCCGCTTTCGATTATCGGTTATGCTTTGAAATGGTTTGGCTATAACCCTAATAACCCTTATTTACTGTTCATCGCCGCCCCTTTCATTGGTTTTGGCTTAGGCTCGCTTTTCACCCTGATGAATTCCATGGTGGCTGATGTTTGTGACCTTGACGAGCTCGAAACCAAAAGCCGGCGCGAAGGCATGTTCGGCGCTGTCTACTGGTGGATGGTCAAGCTGGGAGTAGCGCTTTCATCGTTTATCTCAGGCATCCTCATCAACTCCACTGGTTTTCGCCAAGAAATCGGCTTAGGCCAAACAGCTAATACAATGTTATGGATGAGGATCTATGATATCGGCATACCGATTATAGCCTCTTTGATCGCTATTCTCATTATTATGAAATTTGAAATTACTGAAGATAAAGCCTATGAAATTCGGGCCCAGATAGAGAAGCGCAGAAAAGAAAAAAATGAAGGTTAAAACGTTAATAATCTTGCTTTTGAGTTTGAGCTTTACTTTCCCGGCTTGCTTTAATTACAGCTTGCAAGCCCAAGAGCAAAAACAAGAGCAAGGTCAAGTTGCGAAACCCACTAGCGCGGAGCTGATTAAAAAGGCATGGGTAACGCGCAGTAAAATGGATGAGAAAGCTACCTTAGAATATACCCGGCAAGTCATTGATCTTTATGGTGCCCAAGCAGACCAGCAGCAGGCAGGATTAAAAGAGATGCCCCAGCGTACGCCAGAAATCGAAGCAGTAGCGAGCCTTAATCATGTGGCTACCGCCTATTTTATCCGGGGTGAATTATATCGTGCCCAGGGAAAAAACGCAGAAGCCATAAAAAACTGGAAGACCGTAATAGAGAAATACCCTTTTGCTCAAGGCTGGAATGAAGCAGGCTGGTACTGGTCAGTAAAGGAAAAATCTCAAGAAGCCATAGACCAACTAACAGGTAAAACAACGGGGCCAACGGAAGAAGAACCAGTGATAATCACGAATGTGGAAGTTTACGACAAAGGTTGTGAATTTCCTGTAGACTATTCTAAATACGGAGATTTTACGGGAGTGGGAACTGCGGATTATACATACAAAATCAAAGACCAGATCGGATTATCCAAGGCTGTCGGCGAAGGTATATACCCTAATACCACATCCGTCAAGTTTGACCCTGTGTTTATCAACATTAAGAAAAAGCTGGGGAAGGTAGACCATTGGGAGATATTAAACAGCCGTGATCTAAAAACTGCTTTCTATAAATGGAATTTTGCGCCTGAGCCTGCGCATATAAGGCAATTTTACCTCGCTGAAATCCTTGAAAGAAACGGATCGATCGAGCAGGCTTTAAAAGCTTATTATGCGGTACTGGTGCATTTCCCCAAAAGCTATAGCTGGACTTATTGGCACACCCCCTGGTATGTAGGCAAAGCCGCACTCTATCGCTTAAAAAATATCTTAAAAAATAATCCTCAGTTAAATATAGAGTTAAAAGACGCGCGCATCGAGGTGGTTAACGGTTTTGACAACTCAGTGAGAAACGATAGGTTCATTGTTAATCCTGGCAAGCTCGTTGAGACTTCTTTGTGGGGAAGAATTAGTTCATGGGGAGAACGCAAAAAACGCGTTCAACTAGGGAAAGTTGTTTATGAGACAGGCGGCAAGATCAAGCTAGCAAAATATGCAAACGGGGATTGGCAATTACTTGTTGACGGAAAGCCTTTCATGCTTAAAGCCATCACTTATACACCAACACGGGTGGGCGAAGGCCCTCATGACGGAACCCTTAAGAACTGGATGACCCAGGACATAAATAATAACGGCTTAATTGATGCACCCGATGAGGCCTGGGTAGATAAAAATAGAAATAATATGCAGGAGAAAGGCGAAATGCCCGTAGGAGACCTCAAGCTTTTACAAGAAATGGGTGTAAATGCAATCCGTATGTATCATCATCCCTTTGAATTAAATAAGGAAATTTTTTTGAAAATGTATGAAAAATATGGTATATATGTAATAGTAGGGGATTTTCTGGGAAAATACACCCTGGGAAGCAATACTGAATGGGAGCCGGGAACTGATTACGACAACCCCCAGGACCAAGAAAATATGCTGAAAAGTATTGAAAAAATGGTCCAGGAGTTTAAAAATGAGCCCTATGTATTAATGTGGCTTTTGGGTAATGAAAATGTCTATGGGGTAGCTTGCAATGCTGATAAAAAACCTGAAAGCTTTTTTAGGTTTGCCAATAAGGCAGCATTGCTTATCAAATCACTTGACCCTTTAAACCGGCCGGTAGCTATTGCCTCCGGTGATATCATGCATTTAGATATTTTTGCCCAAAATTGCCCCGATATTGATATTTTCGGGACAAATTCCTATCGAGGAAAATACGGTTTCATGGATATATGGGATGAAGTCAAAAGGTTAACCGGGAAACCAGCTATGATCACGGAATACGGAACATCCTCCTGTGCCAGGGGTTATTCTGACAAGGAAGCCGAGGATTATCAGGCCCAATATCATAGGCAATGCTGGCTGGATATACTTGATAACTCTGCTGGGGCAGGAGCCGGCAATGCTTTAGGCGGGATCGCTTTTGAATGGATTGATGAGTGGTGGAAAGTCCATGAACCAGCCTATCATGACCGCAAAGGCCAATTCAGCGGCCCGTTCTTAGACGGATACATGCATGAAGAATGGCTGGGTATTTGCGCACAGGGAGACGGTAAAAATTCTCCCTATCTCAGACAGCTTAAAAAGTCTTATTATATGTATAGAAATTTATGGAACTAAGGGAGGCGGAAGGAGGTCTAAGAATAAGGGGCAGATTTAACCGCGATTAAGAGCGTAAAATACACTAACCATACGTAAATAAGGAGGTAAGATATGCGAAAAGTAAGCTTAACTCTTGTATGTCTGGCGATGTTAAGCTCGCTGGCAGTGACTTCAGGTTTTTGTGAGAAAGACATAAAAGATTTGTACATCTATGCTGATAAGAATTCGTCGCTCAACCATTATATCTCCAGCGGCTGGATGGGTGACACAGGAGACCTGATATTTGATGATCAGTCTCAAAATGAGCCGTTTTCCGGCGCCACATGCATTGTTATGACCTATAAAGCAGTACGTTCCGGCGGCAACGGTTGGGCAGGGATCTACTGGCAGTCGGCCCAGAATAACTGGGGTACGGTTGATTCCGGTCTGGACTTAAGCGATTTTAATAAACTGGTATTTCATGCTAAGGGTAAGACCGGGGGAGAAGTTATAACCAATGTCAAGGTCGGAGGGATCGTCCGCAAGGCTAACGGAGAGACTGTGGATTACCCTGATTCTGCCACGGTCGATGGAGACCCCATCCGTCTTACCAAAGATTGGCAGGAGCATTCTCTTAACTTGGTCGGCGAAGACCTGTCCTATATCAACGGAGGGTTGGCCGTTATTTTTAATGCCGACCAGTCCGGCGGAGAACAGACCGTATATTTAGACGAGGTATATTTTACTTATGACTATGAGCTCAAGGGAAAGAGCACCGGGGTAAATTTCCCCTTTTACGTATATGCTGACGCTACTTCACTGGATAATCATTACATCCCCGGCGGGTGGATGCCGGCGACCGCAGCCCAGGATTTAAGAATCAACCAGAATTGGCAGGATTCCCCTTTTAGCGGTGATTCCTGTATCCGCGTAGAGTACAAACGCCGGTCACCTACACGCTGGGCGGGGATTTACTGGCAGAACCCCGCTAACAATTGGGGTAAAGTCCCTAATGCAGGGTATAATCTCCAGGGGGCAAACAAGCTTACCTTTTGGGCGCGCGGCCATGAAGGGGGAGAGGTGATCGATAAATTCGGTATTGGCGGAATGTTTCAGGATGAGCATCCTGACTCCGATACTGCTATGATATTTTCCACTAAACTCGCCAAAGAGTGGCAAAAGTACGAAATCGACTTGAGAGGCCTTGACCTTTCTCACATTATCGGAGGGTTCTTCTACGCGACCAACACAGATATTAATGACCCCGAAGGTATTATTTTTTACCTGGACGAGATTAAGTACGAGAAAGAGTAGGCGGCTTACGCTTGGCGAGATGAAGATAAGTATCCCATCAGTTTTAGTTTCTGTCTGTATTGTCGCGGCAGTTACCTGCGGTTTTGTGCCGGTTTTGCCCGCCGAGACTACCCAAAAAATTGTCTATATCGATAAGCTTGAGGAAGGGGGTTACAGCCTTGTTGTCCACGGCAAGCCTTTTCTGGCAAAAGGCGTGATTTACAGACCTACCCCTGTGGGTAAGGGGCACGATTATGACTTTTTTTCAGACCCTTTAAAGCCATGGCTTGTTGACGGAAAGCTCATGAAGGAAATGGGGCTTAATTGCGTGCGGATTTATTCGGCGGGCAAGGACTTTTCTAAAGCCAAAGAGTTTATTTCTGATATGTATGATAATTTTGGTATTTACACCGTGGTAAGCGATTGGCTCGGGCTTTGGAGCTATCCTGAGGCAAATTATGCTGATAAGGACTTTCAGGAAAAGACAAAAAAAGAGCTCCTCGCCGTCATCGAAGGCTTAAAAGACGAAAAAGGCCTGCTTATGTGGATTCTAGGTAACGAAAACAATTTGACCTGCTCCGGACAGATCAGGTTTTGGACGTCTCCTGAGGTTGAGAAGATTAAAAAACACGGAGACAGGGTTTTTAAGAAGGCGGAGATCTATTATTCGTTTGTCAATGAGCTGGCGCTGGAGGTAAAGAAGATAGACCCCGGGCATCCTGTTGCCCTGGGAAACGGAGAAGTACATTTTCTTGATGTTGCCGCCGAGGTCTGCGAGAATGTCGATGTTCTTGCCATAATCACCTACCGTGGCAAGACCTTCAACAACCTTTTCAGTGATGTCAGTAAGATATTTGACAGGCCAGTATTCTTATCGGAGTTCGGCTGCGATTCTTACGACGCTTACAAGTTAAAGGAGGACCAGGAGATCCAGGCTCAATATCTGCTCAGCCAGTGGAAGAACCTTTATGACAACACGGTAATGAGTGGTAACGCCGGCGGCAACGCCATTGGAGGAGTGGTTTTTGAGTGGAATGACGAGTGGTGGAAGTACAACGAGGGCTACGAGGAGGAGTGGAGCATTCATAACACTCAGGCAGGATGGTCGCAGGGGACCTATTCTTATGACATAAAAGCAGAGAATAATTTGAATATGAACGAAGAATGGTTTGGATTGGTTTCTATCAAAGAAACCTTAAAAGACGGGATTAACGAACGTGTACCCAAAAAATCTTACTATGCTTTAAAGAACCTTTTTAAAACAATAAAAAATAATGTAGGAACCGGCGAACCGTCCGGGCCCGTTATCAGTAAATAAAACACTTTCCTCAGGAAACCTTCCTTGCCTCAGCTAACCGCTAATTTACAAGTATAAATTTTAGGATTGAAATATTTTCTTAAATTAATTATTATGTTATAATTATAAAATGCGGAAGATTTTAATAATTTTGTGCTCAGGGTGCCTCACATATTTATCTTTGGGTATTTTCCCATATTTTCCCAATTGGTGGGGTTTAAGCTTTGCGGGAATTATTTCAGTCTTATCATATAAGCTGCCTAAAGCCGCGTTTTGCCTTGTTGCCGCGGTATTCGGTTTTACCATTGCTTACTACTCGCTTGAATTTTCTTTAATTTATTTAATCGCGTGTTTTATCTTTATTATTTTTACAATCCGGCTTGAGGATTTTGATGTAATATTTCTGATCGTTGCCGGCTGTCCGTTGCTGGCAAATTTAGTTTTACTGGGCAAGCCTTTTCCTATAGAATTTATCGTCATCTTTCTTTGCGGTTTACTTTTAAAGGGGCGCAGTGTATCGATTATTTCCGGTTGCGCCTGTTTATGGGCTTCTGTTTTAGGAATATTCCTGCGTATGGAATTTATAGGAAATCTTATCATAGGAGAACCGGTATTTAAGTTTTTCTCGGCTAAATCTTTGCCTTTTGCGTTCCAAAATTTTGACTGGTTTGCGAAGGGGGTTTCAAAGTTCAGGGAAGAAGATTTATTTAAGATTATTTTTCTGCTTGGTAAATTTTTGCTGCTGCACCCTATAATTATCTTGCAGGTTCTTGTATGGTCGGCAGGAAGCTATTTTATAAGTTTCTTTGCAGGTAAGCGCAAATGGTTTATGCTGATTATTGGTTTTTTTATTGGAGTATGTTCGATAGCACTTCTTAAGTATTTAATCGCTGCTTTTTACCCGGTAGATCTAGATTCCGACTACAGTACTTTTTTTGTCAGTCTTTTGTCATCCGCGGTTTTAATCATAATATTCTTTGAAATAAGCAGCCTTATATGTAGAGTTACAAAGAGAACTGTATTAAATGCCCAGGAGGTATTGCAGGAGGCGGCCGCAGAAGATAAAAAACTTAGCCGTGCTTTAGCCTCTGATGCCTCGGGAGTCGGTAAACTTACCCTTAGGGATTCACTAAAAATGCAGAAGTTCCTTCACGATCATATAAAAAAGAAGTTTTCAAGTAATGCGACGGCCTTAGATATTGATGTTGTTGAAAGCACCGCTTTAAAATACGGTGAGGCCAATGAGGATGTCGTATACTCATTTACAGAGTATTGGAAATCTGTTGATTCTATTATGCTGCGCCGCAGAGGGCGCTTGTTAAACCGCGCTGGTGACGGGGCTATTTATATATTTCAAGAGCCTTGCCATGCGGTTTTTGCTGCTCAGGATGTTTTGCGGATGCTGCTTAAGTTTAATAAGAAAACCAGCATCTTAAAGGATGACTTCAGGGTACGCATAGGCCTTGATACCGGTGAAGTTATCCATGATGATGCAATCAGCGGCAGCGACGTATTCAGCATGGTAATTGATATCGCAGCCCATCTTCAGAAAATAGCCCCTGCAAACGGGTTATTTATCTCAGAAAGAACTTATAAGGGGATTTCCGATCAGAAACTATTTGAATTATATAAGTATTCAGAGGCCGATAAAATTAATATTTATAGGTTTAAAGGCTAATATCGCTTTAAACGCTGGCCTGCCTGCGGTTTGTTCTTCGCCAGAAATCCGCTATTGGTTGAAGTTTAGGGGTAGCTTTTTTAAATTCATTGACTCAAAAGCCGTTTTGGTTTAAGATATTTACTTATAAAAGGTTATAAATATGAAAGTTAAAGCAGCAGTTATCGGGGCAACGGGTTTTACAGGAGAGGAACTTATCCGCCTGCTTTTAGGCCATCCCCAGGCTGAAATTACTTATATTTCGGCTAAAATCGATGAAGAACAAAAGTTTTCCGATATATTTACCCGGTTTAAAGGCAGGTTAGGGCTGACTTGTAAGAATTTGAATATTAAGGAAGCCGCCTTGGCAGCGGATATAGTATTTTTGGCTATTCCTCACAGGATTTCTTTACAATTTGTGCCTCAGTTTATTAAGAAGAAAAAGACAGTCATTGACTTATCGGCTGATTACCGCCTTAAGGATAAAGCAGTTTATCAAAAGTATTATAATATACCCCATACGGATAGGGAAAATTTAAAAGGCGCTGTATATGGTTTATGCGAGCTCTACAGGGATAAGATTAAAAAGGCAAAATTGATTGCAAATCCAGGGTGCTATCCTACTGTTTCAGCATTGTCTCTGGCGCCGCTTATAAAAGAGAGGCTCATCGGTGATATTATTATCGATGCTAAATCCGGAATTACCGGAGCAGGCAGAAAGCCTGCCTTAGAGTACCACTACGCACATTTAAACGGCAATATGTTTAGCTATAAACCTTTTGATCACCAGCATACCCCTGAGATAGATCAGTTGTTATCAGATATTTCCGGCACGAAAACCAAAGTTCAATTCTCGCCTCATGTTATACCTGTTGAAAGGGGGATACTTGCAACAATTTATGCCAGGCTCAATAAGAGCATAGGCGAAAAAGATGCGAATAAATTATATAATGATTTTTACAAGGGTGAATATTTTATAAGGTTGTTAAATCAGAAACTGCCTCACCTTAAGGATGTTGTAGGAACTAATTTTTGTGATATTGGCCTAAGGATCAAAGGAAACAGAATTGTAATAGTCGGCGTAATAGATAACCTTATAAAAGGCGCCTCAGGCCAGGCTATTCAAAATATGAATATTTTATGTGGTTTTGCTGAAAGTTTGGGATTGCAATGATAAGGCTGCTAAAACAGAAGCGCAAAGATACAATTCTGCCTGTTGGGTTTTTGGCTTCCGGTATCCATTGCGGAATCAAGAAGTCAAAAAAAGACCTCGGCCTTATTCTTTGTACCGCAGGAGGTTGTGCAAGAGGATTCTTTACCGTTAACGCCAATCCTTCCTATTCCGTAACGTTTAGTAAAAGGAATATCAAAAATAAAATTAAGGCTGTTTTAGTAAATAGCGGAAATGCCAATTGTTTTACAGGTATTGACGGTTTATTTAAAACTGGCCGGTTAGTTGATTCACTGGCGAAAATATTAAGGATAAGTAAAAAAAGCATATTATTTTCTTCAACAGGACTTATCGGGAAAAGGCTTCCTGTTGAGAAAATAAAGCGGTCTTTCCCTTTGCTTATTGCTAAGCTTGGTAAAGATATAAAGGAATTTTCCTCGAGCATTTTAACAACTGACACATATAAAAAGATAGTTTCCAGAGAATTTATGCTTAATCAGGGAAAGGTAAAAATAGTAGGCGTTGCTAAGGGTGCAGGGATGATTTACCCCAACATGGCCACGATGCTCGGGTTTATTTTAACTGATGTAAATATCGAAAAATATAAGCATAGTCATTTTTTTAAAGAAGCGATTGAGAGAAGTTTTAATTCAATAAGCGTTGACGGCTGCACCAGCACAAACGATACTGTTTTTATCTTATCGAGCAATAAGTTTGCATTAAAAGACTCAAAGCAAAGAGATAAGTTTTTCAGAGAATTTAACCATATATGCCTTGAGCTGGCTAAAATGATTGTGCAAGATGGCGAAGGAACAACCAAATTTGTTAAATTAAAAATAAAAGGGGCAAAAACACATATTGAGGCTCGCAGGGCTGGTTTGTGTATCGCTAACTCATTGCTTCTAAAATGTGCGCTCTATGGCGCAGACCCTAACTGGGGAAGAATAATCGCGGCTTTAGGCCAAGAGGGAATATCGGTTAAATCTAATATTGGAATTAAATCTTCTTCTCTCAAAAGGAAAGTTATCGGTATCGAAATAAATTTAAAAAGGGGTAATTCGTCATGGAGCGTGTATACTTCAGATTTAACCCCTGAATATGTAAAAATAAATTCAGATGGTTAAAAAGGCTATCAGAAAAGCTGATGTTTTGATTGAGGCTTTGCCTTATATACGCCGGTTTAATAAAAAAGTTTTTGTGATAAAGTACGGCGGTTCGATTTTATGTGAAGAGAAAGTACGAAGGGCCGTATTTGAAGACATCGCTTTTTTAAGATACGCCGGTATAAGGCCTGTTCTTGTCCACGGAGGCGGCCCGCGTATCAGCGAACGCTTAAGAGAAGAAAAACTACCGGTTAAGTTTGTCGATGGTTTACGGGTAACCGATGCTTCAACATTAAAAATAGTCGAGGAGGAACTCGACAAACTCAATCAAACAATCGTAAAAGAATTAATAAACCAGGGTATATCGGCAAAAGGGTTTTCCGTTAATAATCCGATTTTGCAGGTTGTCCAGAAGAAGGCTTCCCAGGATTTGGGGCGGGTTGGCGAGATCGTTGATTTTAAGGGAGATATTCTTAAAGCCGCGCTTAAGGAATCCGTTCCTGTTATTGCACCTATCGGAGTGTGCAAAGAAAAAAAGACATACAATATAAACGCAGACGATGCGGCTTTCTTTTTAGCCGCAGAACTTAAAGCTGAAAAACTCATTCTTCTTACAAAAGTGCTTGGGGTTATGAGAAATATTAAGGACGACTCTTCTTTGATTTCTACCATAACCGCGGATGAAATAGATAAGTTAATTTCAAATAAGGTTATCAACGAAGGAATGGTTCCTAAGGTGCGAGCGGCTTTAAAGGCGCTTAAGGCAGGGGTTGGCAAGGCACATATAGTTGATGCGAAAATACCTCATGCTTTTCTTCTTGAAATTTTTACCAATAAGGGAATCGGAACCGAAATAATTTAATGATTAGCGGCACAAGAGAACTTTTTAAGAAATATTCTCTCAACACATATACCCGTACAGGCCCGGTATTTATAAAAGGTAAAGGTTCCTGGTTATGGGATTCCCAATGCAAGCGTTACCTTGATCTTTTTCCCGGATGGGGAGTGTCTATTTTGGGCCATTGCCACCCCAGAATAGTTAAAATCATAAACGAGCAGTCAAAAAGGCTGATTCATCTTCCTAATAATTTGTTTTTCAGAGAGCAGGTTGATTTAGCGCGCGAAATCGTTAAATCGTCTTTTCCTTCAAAAGTATTTTTTGCAAACTCCGGGGCTGAGGCGGTTGAGGGGGCAATCAAGGTGAGCCGGATATACGGCATGGCAAAGAAAAGATATGAAATTATTGTAATGAAAGATTCATTCCACGGCCGGACATTTGGTGCTCTTTCTGCAACAGGCCAGAAAAAGTATAAAGACCCCTTTAAACCTGTTTTACAATCGTTTAAAGAAGCGCGCCTTAATGATTTATCTAGCGTAAAAAAGAAAACCACAGATAAAACCGTAGCTGTTCTGCTTGAGCTCATTCAGGGTGAAGGCGGGGTAAATGTGGCTTCAAAGGAATTTATTACTGATTTATATAATTACTGCAAAATGAGATCCCTTCTATTTATTGTAGATGAGGTTCAGACAGGCATGGGCAGAACCGGAAAATTGTTCAGTTACCAATATTACTCAATAAAGCCGGATATTATGCTTCTTTCTAAAGGCCTGGGGGCGGGCATTCCGATTTCTGCCATGGTTGTGTCTGAAGATATCGCCGGATTAATGAAGCCGGGAATGCACGCTTCAACATTTGGCGGCTCGCCCTTTGTATGCAGGGTGGCAAAAGAAGTCTTTTCTGTGATCAAAGAAGAAAGAATTCTAGCTAATGTCAATAAAATGAGCGGGTATCTGTTTAATTCTCTTAGAAAACTAAAGGAAAAGTTTCCCGAAATCAAAGGGCTAAGAGGCATGGGGCTGATGGCTGGCATAGAACTTAATTTTAAGGCCTATCACTTTGTTGCCGGGGCACTTAAGCGTGGACTCATAATAAATGCGACTCATGAAAATATTATACGTATAATGCCGGCTCTTAACGTTACATTAAAGGAGTTAGAGCTGGGTATTAAAATTATTGAAAGTGTTTTACGAAGAAAATAAGCATGACGTATAACTATGAAACCTTATAAGAAAAACAATTTTATTTCTTTAAAAAGCTTTTCCCCGGATGCCTTGCGTGATCTTGTAAGGTTAACGGCAAAAACTAAGAAGAATAAAACGTTTTATGAAAAGTCACTCGCAGGCAAGTTTGTGGGCTTGCTTTTTGAAAAGCCGTCCCTTAGGACAAAAACATCATTTTACCTTGGCGCCCTTGGTTTAGGAGCCCAGGTTATTTACTACTCACCTGATGAAATCCGGCTGGGAAAACGGGAAAATGTTTCGGATGTAGCCAATACTCTTTCGCGGTATCTCGACATTGCGGTGTTGAGAACTTTTTCCCATAAGACAATAGAGGAGTTCGCAGAAGCTTCGCCTGTCAGCACCGTAAACGCTTTAAGCGACAAATTGCACCCTTCTCAAGTCTTGGGCGATATATTTACATTGCTCGAGCTTAAAAAAGATATACCAAAGATAAAATTTTGCTATATCGGAGACGTCAATAATGTATGCCATTCTCTTCTGTATGCCTTTTCTATCCTGGGAGGCAATATCTATGTGGCTACGGCTAAAGGCTATGAACCAGACAGCCATATTCTTAAAGAATGCCGAAATATTGCCGCTGAAACTAAGGCTACTATTGAGATTTCAAATTCACCTCTTCAGTGTGCAAGCAGGGCCGATGTAATATATACTGATGTTTGGGCATCTATGGGTAAAGAGAAAGAGCGCAGCATGCGAAAAAAAGCATTTAAAAAATTTCAAGTAAATGATAAACTGCTATCGTTAGCTAAAAGTTCTTGTTGTATAATGCATTGCCTTCCTGCGCACAGGAATGAGGAGATAACTGATTCGGTTTTAAAAAGCAAGAATTCAATTGTATTTTTGCAGGCCGAGAACCGTTTTTACAGCGCTCAGGCAATACTTTTATGGTGTACGGGGATTAAGAAATGAAAAAGAAAATTATTCTGGCTTATTCGGGCGGACTTGATACGAGCTGCTGTGTCAAGTGGCTTAAAGATAAAGGTTATAGCGTCATATGCTTTTCTGCTAATTTAGGCAGTGAATTCTCGCCAAAGCAATTACATAAAATGGCTTTGGCAAGCGGTGCAGATAAAATTCATATTCTCGATTTACAAGAGGAATTTTGCCGGGAATATGTGCTTACCGCATTAAAGGCAAACGCAGTATATCAAGGAGGTTACCTTCTTTCAACCGCCTTGGGAAGGCCTTTAATTGCAAAATATTTAGTTGAGGTTGCAAGGAAGGAAAATGCCTGTTACGTTGCCCATGGGTGCACAGGAAAAGGCAA
Source organism: Candidatus Omnitrophota bacterium (assembly GCA_043820815.1). Taxonomy (GTDB): domain Bacteria; phylum Omnitrophota; class Gorgyraeia; order Duberdicusellales; family 4484-171; genus JBDRDJ01. The sequence continues at coordinate 18,239 of JBDRDJ010000005.1, read as the reverse complement.
TGATCAGGTGCGTATTGAGCTTGCAGTAAAAACTTTAAACCCCAAACTTAAAATAATTGCCCCCTTAAGAGAATGGGAACTGACATCAAGGGATTCGGAAGTCGAGTATGCTAAATTAAATAAGATCCCTATATCCGCGACGCATAAGAAGATTTACAGCATTGATAAGAATTTGTGGGGAATCAGTATCGAGGCAGGGCCTCTTGAGGATTTAGAGAGTGAGCCGCGGAAAGACTCTTTTATACTGACCAGAAGGCCTGAGGATTCAGTTTCTTCGCCTCAAAATATCGAAATTGAGTTTAAATGCGGTGTTCCCGTAAAATTAAATAAAAAGCCATACAGCCTTGTTACCATAATCAAGGCTTTAAATAAGATTGGAGCAAGGCATTCTATCGGAAGGACCGATATGGTTGAAGATAGAATAGTGGGAATTAAATCGCGCGAGATATATGAAGCTCCTGCGGCATGGATGCTCTATACTGCGCATAAGGAACTTGAAAGTTTAGTTCTTGATAGGGAGGTTCGCTGCTTTAAGGAGTTTGTCTCTTCTTATTATGCAAGGGTGGTTTACCAGGGGTTGTGGTTTACGCCTATTAAGCAAAGCCTGGATAGTTTTATTGAAAAAACCCAAGATTTCGTTAGCGGGAGAATAACTCTCAAATTGTTTAAAGGAAAGGTTTCAGTTGTTAAAAGAAGCTCGCCAAATTCTCTTTATAAAATTAAATTGGCTACCTATTCAAAAAAGGATGAATTTCCCAGGAATTGGGCTGATGGGTTTATTAATATATGGTCAATGCCTTTTATAAGATATTGATGGGGTTTGACTTAACAGGTGATAAGGAGCTGTGATGGATATAAAATTGTGGGGCGGAAGGTTCCGTAAGGAAATCGATCCTGGCTTTTTTAATTTCCAGAAGTCTCTGGATTACGATAAGCGTTTGGCCAGATACGATATCTTTCATTCAAAAATTCACATTTATGCGCTTTGCGAAGCCGGGCTCCTTAGCGTATCGGAGAGGAAGAAAATCGATTCCGCATTAGATGGGGCCTTGGCCGATTTGAAAAAAGGTAAATTGAGTTTTAACCGTGACGCCGAAGATGTCCATACTGCCATGCAGTTTGAGGTTAACAAAAGAATAGGAAGTTTGTCGGAAAAACTTCATACTTTAAGGTCGCGCAATGATCAGGTTGTTTTTGACGAAAAGTGTTATTGCCTGGAGGAAGTTTTTGAGTTAATTAACCTGCTTGAGCTGGTAGAGGAATCCCTTGTATATTTAAAAAATAAATACAAAGATTTGATTATACCCGGTTATACTCATACCCGCAGGGCGCAGGTAGTATTGTTTTCGGAATACATCAGTTCTTTTTCATTGATGTTTAAGGAAGACCGGCGCCGTTTGGTAAATTTTCACAAAAGCATTACCGTTTACATAGGTTCTGGGGCATTGGCTGGAAACCCCTTAGGAAATAGTTCTTACAAAAAAGCCATATCGTTTTTGCCGTATAAATTTAAATCTAAAATAAAACCCGTTAGTAACTCTCTTGACAATGTCAGTAACCGTGATTTTATCATTGAACTTTTAAGCTGCGCCGCGATGTTGCAGATGCACCTATCACGGCTGGCAGAAGATTTCATAATGTATTCCACTAAGGAGTTTTCGTTCTTGGACATCCCTGAGGATTTCTGCACAGGGTCATCGCTTATGCCGCATAAAAAGAACCCTGATTTTCTTGAGCTGACCCGCGGTTCAACGGGAAGAGTTTATGGAAATCTTGTTTCGGTCCTTACTGTGATGAAGGGCCTGCCTTTAACTTATAATAGGGATATGCAGTTAGATAAAGAACCTTTGTTTGATTCGGTAGAAACGCTTAAGAAAGAACTGAAAATTATGTCTGCATTGATTAAAAAGGTTAAGCTAAATAAGGAACCCTTAGCCGCAGCCTTGGAAGATGAGAGCCTCTTTGCAACCGAAATTGCCGAATACCTTGTGAGGCAGAAGGTATCCTTTTATCATGCCCATCGCATAGTCGGCAGCCTTATCAGGCACTGCGAAGAAAAAGGAACGAAAATATTGGATATGCCTCAGTCTGAGTTGATAAAATTCCATAACAAGCTTATAGCAAGTGAGTTAGGTAATATAATGGACCCGGGCCACGCTGTCAAATCAAAAAATAAAACCTAAATAAAACAGTCAAGATTTTTTTGCCATGCATTACTTTAGTTACAAAGAAAGCCATCTTTATTGCGAAGAGGCAAGCGTATTGAGCCTGGCTTCAAAATTTAAAACCCCTCTTTATGTTTATAGCGCCAAAACAATAATCGACCACTTTACTAAGATAAAAAAGGCTTTTTGCCGCTTTAAGCCTTTAATATGTTATTCGGTTAAGGCAAATTCCAACCTTAGTATTTTAAATATGCTGGTTAAAAGAGGTGCAGGGTTAGATATTGTTTCCGGAGGTGAATTATTCAGGGCAAAGAGAGTTGCTTGCCCTGCCAAGAAAATAGTTTACGCATCAGTAGGAAAAAGCGAAAGCGAGATAGCAGATGCCATTAAATACGGCATATTAATGTTTAATGTAGAGTCGGTTGCTGAAATTAAAAGAATTAATGATATCGCTAAATCTTTACGAAAGAGAAAAAGGGTAAATGTTTCTCTTAGGGTTAATCCTGATATCGACCCCAAAACTCATTCGTATATTACTACTTCTAAAAAAGAGAATAAGTTTGGATTGAATTTTAAATCTGCATTAAATGTTTTTCTTGCAAGCGGTGACTACCCTTATCTTAATATTTCCGGCATACATTTACATATAGGTTCTCAGATAATTTCGAGCGTTCCTTTTGTCCGGGCGATTAAAAAAGTTAAACTATTCATTGAAAACCTCAAACGAAACGGCGTCGGCCTTGAATATTTAAATATCGGAGGAGGTTTGGGCATAGTTTACGATAAAGAGAAGCCGCAGTCAGCCGATCAATTCGCTAAAAGCGTCTGCCGCCTTCTTAAGAGTATTAATCTGAAACTTATTTTAGAGCCGGGAAGATTTATTGTGGGAAACGCAGGGATACTTGTTACAAAAGTCCAGTATTTAAAGAATTTAGAACACAAGAGATTCATAATTGTGGATGCCGCAATGAATGATCTTATGCGGCCGGCATTGTATCAGGCTTATCATGAAATACTTCCTGTTGAAAAAAGTCAGGGCAGACACTACCTTGGCAAAGATCAAATAACTAAATTAGCTGATGTAGTCGGGCCGATTTGTGAAAGCGGGGATTTTCTGGGAAAGAAGAGAAAGCTAAATGTAGGCCAGGGGCAATACCTGGCAGTTATGGGAACAGGCGCTTACGGTTTCAGCATGAGCTCAAATTATAACTCCCGGCCCCGGATTGCCGAAGTTATGGTAAGAGGGAAGAAAGCCTGCCTTATTCGAGAAAGGGAAAAGTATAGTGATTTAATCGATAACGAGGTTATTGTCAGTTAAAATGGCGGCGCTCAATTTCTGTAAATTACAGGCTTCGGGCAATGATTTTATACTCTTAGATTTTTTATCAAGAAAATCCGTTAATAAAATCAGTTTTAAATCACTGTCTAAAGAGCTGTGTGAAAGAAGGCATTCAGTGGGTTCTGACGGCCTTTTGGTGATTGAACCTTCCATAAATGCCGATTTTAAAATGCGCATTTTTAATTCTGACGGAAGCGAAGCCGAGATGTGCGGTAACGGAGCACGCTGCGCGGCGTTTTGGGCTTATTTAAAAATGACAAAAGCTTTTTCTAAGGGAAAAACTTACCGTTTGCGCTTCGAAACTATTTCCGGTATTATTGATTCCGAAGTTTCGCCTTTGAAACATCAGCCTTCAAAATATTCCATATTAGGCGAGGTTAGAATTTGTATGAGAGCTTCTTCTAAAATTAAACTCGATCTACCGGTTAATGTCCAAGGCAGAAAGTTTAAAGTAAACCATATCGTAGCAGGTGTCCCGCATTTAGTTGTTTTTGTTGAAGGCCTTGATAAAATAAATGTTGCAGTTATAGGGCGCCGGCTGAGATTCGATAAACAATTTCAGCCTGAAGGGGCAAATGTTAATTTTGTCGAATGCGTCGGGCCGGATACGATAAAAATCAGAACCTACGAGAGAGGCGTAGAGGCAGAGACCTTTGCCTGCGGAACAGGTTCGGTTGCAGCCGCTTTAATCGCAAAACATAAATACAGCAATTTCTTCTTGAACGATTCGGTAAATGTTATAACTGCCGGCAAGGAAACCTTACAGGTTTACTCAAGCAGTAAAGAAAGGTTAAAAGAACGAGTGTGGCTTAAGGGGCATGTCCGCTTGCTGTTTTCTGCAGCATTAGGCCGGTTGCTTAATTAAAAAAGCAGGCTGCAATGAAAATTTTTATAATAATACCCGTTTTTGCAGTAGTCATAAGCTTATTTGTTTTTATAATTGATTATTTTCAGAAATACAGGGATAAAAGCATTATTGAGAAGCAAAAACTTAAAAGAAAAGGAGAAACTGACCAGTCTATTCGCGGCCTGCTCGGGTTTTCTTTTTTCGACAAGAGCGCAAAAATATTAGTATATTATGTTTATCCCGGCCAGCGCAGTAAAACCGGTTGTTTTATCAATGTGATTCTTGAGAGAATCTCCGCACCCGGTTTATTCTTATGCCCTAGTAATTTTACTAATGTATCCGAGGAACAATATTCAAGCGGAGCGCCTATTTCTTTAGGGAATATATCTTTTGATAGAAAGTTTAAGGTTTTCAGCAGAGATGACCGTTTTGCAAGAAAGTGCATTAATTTAGACTTGCAAAGAATTCTCCTGGCCCGCATAAATATACCCATTTCGTTGAGAATTAAACAAAATAACCTTATGCTTCATATTCGTTCTTTTCCGGCCAATGAAAAAGTTTTAGATGACCTTATAAATATTTCTTTCTTATTTCGGGATAAACTGGTTGAAATGTCAAGAGGAGAGCGGCAGTTATGAAAAAATAACCGCCCAAGATTTTAAAAAAGGAGATAGTTATGTTTAAAGGCAGTATCGTTGCCCTTGTTACGCCATTTACCAAAAAGGGGGGTGTTGATGAGGAGAGATTGAGGTTTCTGGTTAACTGGCATATAGAAAATAAGACTGATTCAATATTAGTCTGCGGCACTACCGGCGAAAGCGCTACCTTAACACACGATGAGCATAAGCGGGTTGTTACGGTTGCTATTGAAGAAGCCGGAAATCGTATACCCATTATTGCCGGGGCCGGCTCAAATGCAACCCATGAATCGCTCGATCTTGGTATGTATGCCTCAAAAGTTAAGGCAGCTGCCTTACTGGTTATTACTCCTTATTACAATAGGCCTACCCAGGAGGGGCTTTACCTGCATTTTAAAAAGATTTCAAAAGGTGTGCGTATGCCTGTTATTATTTATAATGTTCCTTCACGTACGGGAGTAAATATTTTGCCTGAAACCGTTGCCCGTATATATAAATCATGCCCCAATGTTATAGGGATAAAAGAAGCAAGCGCCTCGCTCGACCAAATTACCAGGATTATGACTTTGGTAGATGGTAAATTTGTCCTTTTATCAGGAAGCGATGAGGTAACTTTGCCCATACTCTCATTGGGAGCAAGGGGTGTTGTTTCGGTTGTTGCTAATATTGCACCTGTTATGACGCATAATTTAGTAGATTCGTATTTAAAAGGAGATATTGATAAATCAAAGAAGATACAGTTTCATCTTTATGGCCTGATTAAAGCCCTTTTTATCGAAACCAATCCTATACCCGTTAAAACAGCTTTAGGATTGATGGGTATGATTGAGCCTAATTTACGTTTGCCGCTGTGTGCCATGAACAAAGTTAACTTTATCAAACTGCAATCAACTTTAAAAAAATATAAATTAATTTAATGTAGCTTTCAAAAAGACATAAAACTTATGATTAAGATTGCAGTTATCGGGGCGCGCGGAAGAATGGGGCAGAGGATAATCGCTCTCGCAGAGCAAGATAGTAATTTAGATGTTACAGCGGCAATTGAAAACAAGGGGCATCCTTGTATCGGCAAGGTTTATAATAAATTAAATATATCTTCCGATTCGGCTATATTGCAAAATTGTGACTGCGTTATTGATTTTAGTTCGCCTTCCTCGACATTATTTTATCTTAAGCATGCCTTAGATTATATGAAGCCTTTGGTTATAGGAACAACGGGAATTGATAAACAGGGCATAGAATCGATAAATGATGCTTCAAGAACCATCCCTGTTGTTTTTTCCCCTAATATGAGCATTGGCGTTAATGTCATTTTTGAGTTAGTTAAGTTTGCTGCAAGCATACTTAAGGGCTACAAAGCGGCAATCACAGAAGCGCATCATGTCCACAAGAAGGATGTGCCTTCGGGAACGGCAAAAAAGATTGCGGAGATTATTAACTCTTGCGGATTGAGCATAGGAAAGGATGAGATAAAATCTATAAGAGAAAATGAAATAGTGGGCGATCATGCAATTTTATTCGAGGGAGATTCGGATACAGTAGAGCTGCGCCATAGCGCCAAGTCGCGCGATATTTTTGCTCAAGGAGCTCTGGCTGCGGCGCAATGGATTATATCAAAACCTCCAGGCCTTTATTCGATGAGAGATTTGTTATTACCAGCCAAAGGAGAAGATAAATGTTAATAGATATGTCGCAGAGGATGAAGAGGTTTCCCCCTTATCTTTTTGCTGAAATAGATAAGATAAAAAAACAGCTAAAACGCAAAAGGGTAGAGTTTGTGGACTTAAGCATAGGCGACCCTGACATACCTGCGCCTGAGAAAGTGGTTGAGGTTCTTTATGAATCCGCGAAAATTAAAGATAACCAGAAATATGCCTTAGATAAAGGCAAGCCGGCCTTCAGGGCCGCGATTAAACGATGGATGAAAAAGCGTTTTAAGGTCATCCTTGATGAAGACAAGGAGATTCTGCCTCTTATAGGTTCCAAAGAAGGTTTAGTGCATTTCGGGTTAAGCTTTCTAAACCCGGGAGATTTTGTTATTATTCCTTCTCCGGGATACCCGGGCTATAGAAACGCAGCCTTTCTTGCGGGAGGAAAAATCTATGAATCAGCTCTTTTAAAAGAAAATGATTTTCTTCCCGATTTAGACAAGATTCCCGTTTCTATGAGAAATAAAGCCAAATTAATTTACCTTAATTATCCCAACAATCCCACAACCGCGCTTGCGCCTATTTCATTTCTTAAGAAATTGGTTTCTTTTTGCAGTAAGTACAAAATCATTATCGCGTATGATAATGCTTACTCAGAACTTTACTTTAACACTAAGCCATACAGTATACTTGAAGTAAATGGGGCAAAAGAAATTTGTGTTGAATTTCATTCTTTATCCAAAACTTTCTGTATGACAGGGTTCCGTGTTGGCTTTGCCTGCGGCAGCCAAGAGCTTATTTCCGGTTTGCTCAAGGTAAAAACCAATATTGATTCGGGAATATTCGGGGCGATACAGGATGCCGGTTCTTATGCTTTAACCCATGAGAGCTCATATGTTGAGGCCTTGCGAAAGTCAATCAAGGAAAGAAGGGATTTGTTCTTAAAAATTCTAAAGGATAAAGGTTTCAAAGAATGTTTTTCCGACAGTACATTTTATGTATGGGCAAGGATCCCCGGTCAGGTTAAATCATCCATTGAGTTTTCAAAAGCACTTCTCACCCGGCGGATAATAGCAACACCGGGCGTAGGCTTCGGCAGGTACGGAGAGGGTTATATTCGGTTTGCACTTACGGTTAATAAGCAAAAACTTAAAGCCGCCGCCCGATTAATGTTATAAATTATGGTATTTAAATTGCGGCTGTTTTTTATTATAATCTGCTGTTTGTTTTCCCTTGGAATCTTTGCCCAGCCATTATCTCCGATAGTTATTTACGGAGACAGCCGAACAAATCACGACAAACATTTAGAGATAGCCCGCGCTATAGGTAAAGTAAAACCTGCCGTTGTTTTTCATACGGGAGACCTTGTCGAGTATGGTGATCGCCCTGTTGAGTGGAAAATATTTAATGCGATTTCTTTCCGGTTTAGAAAGGGCTCACAGTTTTTTCCTTGTTTGGGCAATCATGATATAGGCGATAACGCTAAGCTATTTAGAGAAAATTTCAATCTTCCGAACAATGAGCGCTGGTATGCAGTAGAGAGGCAGGGGGTATATTTTATTATTATCGATACGAATTCGGATTTGGCCTCAGGCTCCGGCCAATTAAAATGGCTTGAAGCAAAGCTTAAGGAATTAAGCATAAAAGACCGGCTGAAAATCGTGATTATGCACAGCCCTCCTTTTAGTTCAGGTATAAGTTCTTACCTTAAGAATGAGCCAGTTAATAATTTAGTTACCCTTTTTGAGCGCTATAATGTTTCTGCTGTTTTTTGCGGCCACAGGCATTTCTATGAAAGATTAATCAAGAACGGCATAACCTATATCGTAACAGGCGGAGGAGGAGCGCCTCTGCATGATATTAAAGAAAGGCACCCTTTTAGCAAGCAGTTTAAATTGGCTTATCATTTCTGCAAGCTTACCGTTAGTAGTTCAAGCATATATGTCGAAGTTTTGAATCAAAATCTTGGTATTATCGACAAATTTCACATCCCAGCCCGCCAAGCAGAATAAACCAATACATATATCCAGAAGCGTCCTTTTCGGAATTCAATTTTTTGTATTCTTGACTTGGGAATCCATATTTTAACTCCCTCATGCATTACCAAAATCGCCTTCTCAGTCTCATGACGCATCCAAACCCTTGCCCAAACATATCTTGTTTTTGGGGTAATTATAGTAGTTATTCAATAGCCAGATCATTTGTATTGTAATATTCCAATTTGGAATATACCATAATGGAATATATCATAAAAGGGAGGTTATGTCAATTATGGAAAAGGTAATTTTTTCTAAAGATCATAAATATTTAGTTGATAGGTTAAAAAAGGCTCGTAATGATTCTGGTTTGGATCAAAAGAAAGTTGCTGAATTGTTGAAGGTGTCCCAGTCTTACGTTTCGAAAGTTGAATCTGGGCAACGTCGCATAGATGTTATTCAGCTTAAAAAGTTTGCACAGATTTATAAGAAACCTCTAAATTTCTTTATAAAATAGCATGAATTTACTAGAATTAAAGCAAAAATTAGTTGAGATAGAGAAACAGGGCTTTATAAAGACTCATCGATCTGGTGATACTGGTATTGGCAAGACTTTGGAAGATTTGTTAAGTATACCAGAGAACAATATTCCTTTGCATGATATTAGTGGCGTAGCGGAGTTGAAGGCGTATCGGAAGGACGCAAAATCTATGCTTACACTTTTCACGCTTGAGCCGCTACCAAAAGGCGGAGATAGGGACAGATTGTTATTGGATAATTTCGGTTATTCTAAAAGGGATAATCAGCGTTCAAAAGAATTGCACAGTACTCTTTCGTGTAAACGGTACAATAATCAAAATTTAAAACTATCTGTTGGTGATGATAAAATTAAGGTCGAAGGTAAGGGTCATAAACTAAATATCTATTGGAATATGAATTCGGTAGAGAGAAAGTTTAAGCAGAAGTTGCCAGCGCTTGTTTATGTTTTAGCCGATAGAAAAATTATAAATTCAGCTGAGCATTTTCATTTCAATGAAGCTTATCTTTTGAAAGGTTTCAGTTTTGAGTTATTTAAAACGATGGTCATAGAAGATCATATAGTAGTTGATTTTAGAATGTATTATAGGCCTAATGGGTCGGTGAGAAATCACGGGACGGGCTTTAGGGTTAAAATAAACAAGCTATACCATTGTTTTGAAACCGAAGTGAGATTGATTTAGCTTTTCCTCAAAACAACTATACTTTCCTTAGTCATTGTTTCTTCTAGTTTTCCTGTAATATTAGTAGGGGAATTTCTCGCAGGCATTCTTTTTCCGGGTATATTTCTTACAAAAATATCTTCACAGCTAAAACCAATTTTATCGCCCAATTCTGCAATTATAAAATCTGTCGGAATGCGTACTTGTTTAACTGTTCGGTTACCGATAACTAGGCAAAAGTACTTTTTTCTTTTTAATATATCATAGCTTTTCTTTAAACATTCATTGAGGCCTACATAAAAACTCAATACATCTTTTGCTCTTTTTTTATCTCTTTCCGTTATTTGTTCCAATGATTCTTTTAAATGGGTAGACTCAAGAGAATGAAGCAAATTATTGCTGGGTTTGCCGCCTAATAGTTGATTATCTACCCCAGATGCATTATTGGGATTTTCAAAAATATCAATCCATTGGGCTGAAAGTCTTGAGAATTGACCGTAAGCGACGGTCGTTCTGCTGTCACCATAAGGAGGAGATGTTATAACACAATCAATAGAATTATTCTGTATTGTATTAATTCTAGAAGTATCACCGTAAATAAGTTTAACCCATGTGTTTTTGTCAACCTTTTCATAGAAGTTTCTCATTCCTTCAATGTTTAACTCAGTTTTTTTCTTAAATATTCCAAGTACATCAGGGTCATGTCTTTCCAGCTTGTCACTTTTTATGCGGACAAGTTTAAATTCACCGTTATTAGTATTTGAGGAAAGCCTAACCGTTTCGCTAAAAGAAACAAGGAAGAAGTTTCTAATTTTTTCGTTCTTTATTTCTTTAATTGCTTTTTTTATTTTTGCTAGTTTTAGAATCACCTTTTCTTTAAACCAAAAGTTAATATTCATAAAGTCTGGGCGTTCTGATTTATCAACTTTTATCTGATCTATTTTGTTAATCAAATTATAGTATTCTTTAAGAAGAGTTGAGGGGTTTATCTCGGTTGTTTTTACTTTTGCTAAGAAAATTGCCAATGGATTTAAATCAATGCCATAAGCATTTCTGTTTGATAATCGGCTTTCTGCTAGAGCAGTGCCGGAACCGCAAAAAATATCACAAATAGTATCACCTTTTCTACTATAGGTTTCTAATAATCGCCTTGCAACTTGGGGGATAAACATTGCGGGATAACTATGAAGGCCATGAGTATAAGATTTTGTTTTCTCGCCTTTATAATCCCATGAGTAGTCTATTCGCCTTTTTAATTTAAGTTTATTTAGCTTTTCTACTTCTATAAAAGATTCTAAATTTCTGATTATTTTTACAACAACACCTCTAATTTCAATTTCTCTACGATAGATAGGGAATAAAGTAGGATTTGCCGGTTGAAGTTTGAAGCAGTTTTTCTCTCGGTAGAATTTCTTTAATGTGGCTTCATTGTCATCGATTATGGCGACAACAGTTTGACCGTTATTGGCAGTTTCTTGTTTTTTGATAACAACAATATCTCCATCGAAGATGCCCTCTTCGATCATGCTGTTTCCAGTGACTCGTAAAGCGTAATAATTTCCGGATCTGCTTACTTCATTTCTTGATAGAGTAATTGTTTCATCAGGTAGCTCGATTGCTTCGATTGGTTGTCCGGCCGCAATTGTACCAATGATGGGTATCTCGATAGATTGAAGGTTCTTTTTTGGCGCCAATGCTCTTGGTTGGTTGTTTTCTTTCCGTAAGTAACCCATATTTTGGAGGGCTTGAACGTGATAGTGCGCCGTAGAAACAGAGGTAAGATTAAGGTGCTTTTTGATTTCTTCGAGTGATGGGGCATAGTCATTTTTAGATATATATTTTTTTATGTAATCTAAAACCTGTTTTTGACGCTTCGTTAGCATATTTTTCCTTTCGGTTGATAAACCTTGACTTTCGATTTATTTTCGATTATAATACGGATTAGCTTAAGCGTCAAGAAAAAAGATTAGGTGGTCAAGTCTCGACTTGACTACATGTTGATAGCAAGTTTGCAAGTTGAGACCTGACACCATTGGGAAAGCTCGCCGAGTACTTCCCCGCCGTAACCATAAATTCGAATTTCTCGTAAAGGGCCTCCTAGAGTTTCTTTAAAAACTATTACAGGATTATTATTGGGTATGGGTATGATTAAAATTGCTTTGAATCTTGGATCTATTCTTTTTATTTTCAATTTATCGGTCATTTTTGCCTTTATCATTTTGGGGTGGTAATCATTATTCTTTTATATTATAATGTTTTATACCCTTTTTGTAAATAAGATACCTGCTGGCGGTGCCATTAATAGGAGATTGTGGCCACCGGGAAGCGGTAACGAAGATTGAAAGGATTTGGATATGCCGAGGGGCAGAAAAAAACAAAGTAAAGATATAAAGGTTGACGCTTATACGCATAAAGGTAAAAAGCGCAAGAATAATCCTCACGTCGGCCTTGTTTCAAGTGCTACAGACAAATTAAACGGCAGGACGAAATACAAGCATGATCCGTATATCGACCCATTTCTTAGTTGGGCCGGAAAAGCCGAAGGAATGAGTTTTGATGTTCAAAATGTCAGCTTGCACATCCATGAGCGTATTGACCCGAAGCGCATCGCCAAGGCTTTCCTAAAGAAAAAAGAGCAGAAGCAATTTCAGCTCGATCTATTCGAACAGCCGGACAATGACCCGCCGCTTACCAAAGCCATTGATTTTTATAAGCACGATCAGGACTGGGCAAATCGACTTATTGCCGGTGATTCGCTTCTGGTAATGAATTCCCTGCTTAAAAAAGAAGGTATGGCTGGTAAAGTGCAGATGGTCTATATCGACCCGCCATACGGGATTAGATATAATTCAAATTTTCAACCATTTACTAACAGACGTAACGTAAAAGACGGTAATGATGCAGATATACCAGCAGAACCTGAAATGATACAAGCTTTTCGTGATACGTGGGAACTTGGTGTTCATAGTTATCTTTCATATCTTGAGATCGATTACTTTTAGCAAAAGAAATGCTTCATGAAAGCGGGAGCTGTTTTGTTCAAATCGGAGATGAAAATTTGCACCATGTTCGTGAATTGATGGCGGAAGTATTTGGTAGCGATAACTTTGCTTCGCTTATTACCTTTCGGACAAAAATTCCACTCGGGACGAAGAATTTAGCTGGGATCACAGATTATATTGTGTGGTATTTCAAGAATAAAAATAAGGCAAAACAGTATAAGTTGTATTTAGATCGTATCGAGGAAAATGCCGCATACAGTTGGATAGAGCTTGATGACGGAGAAAGAAGACGGTTATCGTCCAATGACTATGATGACCAAGGCAAAAGAATAACAAGCGGTAAGATTTTTAGGCCTTTAGATTTAGTTTCTGCGGGGAGGACAGAGTCATGCGTATATGAGTTTGAATATGAAGGCGAGAAATATATTCCCGGTTCCAATAAGAGTTGGAAAACTACGCATGAGGGGATGAAAAAACTTGCAGATCAAGGGCGAATTGTAAAAACAGGATCTTCTATCTCATACGTATTGTATCTGGATGACTATCCTGTAAGTGAAATAACAAACTTGTGGAATGATACCTTAAATTCTTTTATGGCTAGGATTTATGTTGTTCAGACTCTGCCACTTGTTATTCAGAGATGCATGCTAATGTGTTCTGATCCGGGCGATTTGATTTTTGATCCAACTTGCGGTTCAGGAACCACTGCTTTTGTTGCCGAACAATGGGGACGACGCTGGATTACTTGCGATACTTCGCGCGTTGCCGTTACCCTTGCTAAACAACGATTGATGACTGCTAAGTTTGATTATTATGAGTTGGCGTACTCCGGAGAAGGTGTTAAAAGTGGATTCAAGTATAAAGTTGTTCCGCATATTACGCTTGGTTCTATTGCCAAGGATGAGCCTGCTAAAATGGAAGCGCTTTATGATCAGCCAGATGTGGAAAAAGGTAAAGTGCGTGTAACCGGCCCTTTTACTGTTGAAGCAGTGCCATGCCTACGCGTAAGACCTTTTGAGGGTAACGAGCCAAAGGTTGAAGCTACAAAGGAAGAATTGGCACGAATTGGCGAAACAGGCAAACAGTCTGAATGGCGCGATGAATTAAAAACTACCGGTATTCGCGCGACTGGCGGCAAAATCATTCGGTTTTCGCGTCTTGAACCGATGGTGGCTACAAGATTTTTGCACGCTGAAGGTGAAGTCCTTGACGCTGATGGCAAGAACAAGCGCGCATATATCAGTTTTGGCCCGGACTTTGGCCCGCTTGAGCAAAGACATATTGAAGAGGCTATAAAAGAGGCGCGGGCTCTTAAAGCGAAGCCGGATTTTGTGATATTTGCGGCTTTTCATTTTGACCCCGAAGCGGCCAAAGATATTGATCAAATTAAATTGCCCGGCGTGATAATTCTTAAAGCTCAAATGAGTGTAGATCTATTGACTAAGGATCTACGTAAGAAGCGCTCTTCCAGCCATAGTTATTGGCTTATTGGCCAGCCTGATGTTGAGATTAGCAAGGTCAAGGACGGGAAATACAAAGTTAAAGTCCATGGCTTCGATTACTATAATCCCATCAGCGGTGAAATTGAATCCAAGGGCACAAAGAATATCGCGATGTGGTTTTTGGATACTGATTACGATGAGCGAAGCTTGTATCCGGATCAAGTCTTTTTTCCCGAAGGAGATTCCAAACGTGACTGGTCGAAGCTCGCCAAATCCTTAAAAAGTGAGGTTAATCAGGATTTGCTGGATAAATTTTCAGGTGTTGGTTCTATCCCGTTCCCAGCCGGAGAAAATAAAAAAATCGCAGTTAAAATTATAGATACCCGCGGCATTGAGTCGTTGGTTATAAAAAAGCTGGAGTAACCTATGGCAGAAGAGAAAAACACACATAGCGATTTATTGAGTGATATTCTGGCTATTCCCTCAGAGAGTCAGACTTTTGAGTTTAAACGTTTAGCCGGAGATAAAGTTGTCGCTAAAACAATTGAAACGATTGTGGCAATGGCAAACACGGATGGCGGCGCTATTGTCTTAGGAATTGATGACCCTGAGAAAACGAAATTAAAGGGATTGGCTCGGGTTTTTGGCATTGAAGAAAACAGCGAAAATTTCGACGCGATAGGCCGTGAAATTCAGCGTATTGTGCCGCCCCTGTCAGAAATCTGGCCGCCAAAGACCTTTGATGCTGACGGAAAACGATGCGCTTTAGTTTTTATCCCCAAGGTAGTTGACAGCTTTCGTTCAATAAATAATCACGTTCATGTCCGCGGTGAGAAAGGCAATCGTTTGCTTACCGCGCACGAAGTAGTCAAATTTGCCTACGCGAAAGGGTTTGAAAAAGCGGACAGAGGTTTGACGGATGTGGAGTTCTCGCTGTTAAAAACTCCTTATTATGAAGAGTGGAAGCAGTCTCGCAATATCAATGGCTCTCCGATAGAAGCAGTTCTTGAGAAAACCGGCTTGGCAAGAAGGTCGGAATCCGGCAAATTATCTCCTACCTTAGCGGCTGTCCTTTTATTCGCGGAATATCCCAATGACCTTACTGATGCCAAATGCGCCATCCGGATATTTCAACATACCGGCACAATAGAGACGATTGGAGAAACGCCGAATTTAATTGGAGTCCCTAAAACAATACAGGGACCTCTTGTTAAGCAAATTAAAGATACTCACGAATATGTGCTTACCCTGCTCCGTACCGGAATAAAGATACCCTCAGGGTTTAAAACTGTCTATCAAATACCGGAACGCGCTGTCAAGGAAGCGATTACTAACGCGGTGATCCATCGTGACTATTACATCAAGAGAGATATTACCGTCAAAATATTCGAGGACCGTTTAGAGGTAGAGAGCCCGGGGCTGTTTCCCTATAACATTACACGTTCAAATATCGGCTGGGTAAGATCTGAAGGATATAGAAATGATCTCATCGTAAAACATCTGCGGGAATTTCCCTCTCCCCCGAATTTGGATCAAAACGAAGGTGTAAGGGCAATGCGTGAAGAGATGGCGTCAGAAAACTTATACCCTCCGATATTTTTGACTTACGCGGATTCCATAAGGGTGGCATTACTTAATGAACATAGGGCGTCAGAATGGGAAAAGATAAGCGCCTATTTAAGAGAATACAAATATATCACTAATGAGAAGGCCCGGGAAATCACGTCTATTGTTCAAAGGGATAAGATGTCTTATATGCTAAGACGGTGGGTTGAACAGGGATTATTAATACAGATTAAGCCTTCGTCAGGCTTCAAAAAAGGAACAAAATACAAATTAGTTGAAGCGACTGAAATTAAGAATGAGGGATGATATTTTATACGAATCAGGGAAATCGTATAAAACTTAAGTGCTTGATAATAAACGAGTTGCGACAATTCTATACGAAAAAGGTTAAACTATGAGCCAAAAAGGCATTGATCGATTGATAATAAACAGCCCCTATGAGGAGCCGAAACAACACTGGTTATACATCCGTGAGACACAGGAATTTGTTCTTCAGGATGGGCGCAGACAGTCCGGCTATTGGCGGTCAACCGCGAAGACAGCGCAGAATTTTGATGATCCGGGCGAATTTGTTTCGATTGAGCTGGTTAATAAAATTAGGCCGCGGGTTAAACAGTGGAAAGAAACTGGATATCCTAATGTTACCGGTGTCACACAAAAACTGCTCCGATTTTGGAATGATAATACCCAGGGCAAGCCGCTATTATTCTGGTGTCAGTTGGAAGCAGTTGAAACTGTTATTTGGTTGGCAGAAGCCAGTCCTTCTGAGCAGCAAGGAATTGAAATTGCTAATGACGGGAGTCTGTGGGAACGGCAATGTCTGAAGCTCGCAACTGGAGCAGGCAAAACCGTTGTTATGGCCATGCTTATCGCATGGCAGGCTCTGAATAAGATTGCTAATCCAAAAGATCAAAGGTTTTCCAAGAACATTCTGGTTATCGCCCCCGGGTTAACTGTACGTGATAGATTGCAGGTTCTAAAGGTTGATAATCCAGATAATTTCTATCAGAGTTTTATGTTGATTAATTCAACGATGTGGCAGGAGTTATTGTTTGCAAAAATAGATGTGATTAATTGGCATAAGCTTGCTCCCATCAATGAAAATTACGGCCCCAAGGTTGTGAAGAAAGGCCCGGAAAGCGAAGAGGCATTCTTTCGGAGAGTTATGCCTGATTTTGGAAACGCTGGCAATATTTTGATAATTAACGATGAAGCCCATCATTGCCATCGTCCATCGGCAGATGAAGAAGAATCCGAAAAAGAAAAAGCCACGATTTGGGTAAGCGGCATTGATCGTATTCATGCATCTCGAGGTGTTTTGAGGACATACGATTTATCTGCTACACCGTTTAAGCCGACAGGCAAAATTAATCAAAGCGAGCAACTGTTTACTTGGATCGTTTGTGATTTTGGTTTGAATGACGCTATTGAGAGCGGTTTAGTAAAAACGCCCAAGGTGGCAGTGCGCGATGATTCTAATGTGGGCCCGGACTTAAAGTCAAAGTTATTTCATATTTATCCAGAGGTACGCGAAGACCTTAACCGCCGCGCTGAGCCGAATGAGGGGTTGCCGGATTTAGTGAGAAATGCGGTCAATATCTTAGGCGGTGATTGGTTAAAAGAAAAAGAAAGTTGGGAAAAGCAGGATCCGCCTCGTGAAACTCCGCCGGTCATGATTATGATTTGCAACCGCACCGAAACAGCGGCGCGACTGGAATATTCAATAGTGAATGGATACTTTGCCGTAGAGGAATTCGGAGAAAAGGACGGTCTCATTCGTATTGATCAAGACGCCTTGGATAAAATTGAAGCGGATGAGGCTGAACGCATTAACGCTGATAAGTCCGGCAAGGAACTAGTGTTGGCCCAGCGCGAAAAGTTTAATACAGTCGGTAAAAAAGGCAGAGCTGGAGAGCAAATTCAGTGCGTTATCGGCGTCAATATGCTTTCTGAAGGTTGGGACGCGAGAACGGTCACTCATATTTTAGGATTACGCGCATTTACAAGTCAACTTTTGTGTGAGCAGGTTATTGGTCGAGGATTAAGGCGCATTTCATATGACGTGAACTCTGAAACTGGATTATATGAGCCTGAATATGTTACGGTGTTTGGTGTGCCGTTTACTTTTCTCCCTGCGGAACAACAGCCTGGGCCTCCTCGCCCTGAGAAACCCAAAATAAAGATAGAACCCATTCAAGATCGTAAAACGCTTGAGATAGGTTGGCCGCATGTGTTGCGGGTTGAGTACAAACTAAATTATTTTCTTGATTTGGAGTGGGATAAGCTTGAGAAATTAGTTTTGTCCGCGGAAGACGCGCCTACTATTGTCGAGGTTGCTCCAGTAATCGATGGCCACCATAAGTTTGATCAAATCAGCGAGATAAATTTAGACCGTCTTGCAGAACAGAATCGTCTC
>JBDRDJ010000004.1:0-90661 GCA_043820815.1 Candidatus Omnitrophota bacterium | reverse complement strand
ATTCATTGCTAACCATGCTGCGCCTTTTGCTGTTAAAACTGTTGGTTTAATAACGCCGTATTTTGCAGCAGGAAGAAGAATATTTTCACCTGCCCAGAGAGCAGGCTTTGCAACGCCGTATTTTCCGGCTTGGTATAAACCATAGCCGCCTATTCTGCCGGCTTGATATAATTTATATCCACCCCATTTACCTACTTGATATAAACCGCTGCCGGCCTCTGCAGCCAATCTAAATACCCCTGTTGCGGCATACATTGTTGCAATATTTCCAGCACTTTCTCCTAAATTCATTGCCTGGCCGGTTGAAGCTGCATTTAAAATATGGCCAAGCCCTACACTAAATCCTGACCAGAATTGAGAAGTATTTAAAGTATGTGCCCAAGGAGAACGAAGAAACCCTGTTACTGCAACTTCAGGCCGCAATAGTACCCTTGATGGTATATTTCTTATTCCCTGCATTGTTCCTCTTCCTACACTACCAATAGGGTTAACAATGCTTGTCTTTAACAAACCTCTGGAACCCACTGCTGTTCTTGAAGACCTTGTTATTTGAGTCAAGCGTGCTGCGTTAGCCGTGTTGGCTGTTAAACGGCTCAGTCTTTCTGTTGCCTTTGCAGCTCTTGCTGCCGCCTGTGTAGCTGTTTGTGTTAAACGCGGTAGGCTTGCGGCAGCTTTTGTGCCTGCCTGGGTAAACCTAAGATATCCATTTGCAACACTTTCTGCTGACCTAACTGATTGTGCTGCTACTTTTGCTTCTTGAGTTAAACGTGCTGCCACTTGCGCACGAGTTGCAATCAACCCTCTTGAAACACCATATGCCTGAGCGCCGGAAGCAACACCCTGAAGCAACATACTGCTTGCGGCAATGTTTCCCCAGTCTTCTCCGTTAAGTAAGTGTCCGTGGTTAGCATAAGAAGCTGCATCCGCTAATATTCCTATGCCTCCGGCCCATGCAGTTGCTGCTCCGGCAAAATGGGCTGCTTTTACACTTCCTGCGATAGGTGCTCCAAGGCCGCTGGTTAAAGCAATCTCACCAGCCATAATATTAACCTTTCCTACCCAACCTGCTGCAACAGCTAATCCATCCCAAATATGATAACCGCCCATCTCACCATTTAGGCCGCTTGTGATTATAGAATTAAAAGACCCCATGACGCCGGCGCCATCTTCTGCTCTTAAACCGTGGTTTCGGTAAAATCTTTCATTTGCTTTTTCATCAAGAGCAAAATCAACTGTTCTGCGGGCTGAAACTTTAATATTAGCCAAGGCGTTGTTGTAATAACCTTGGTCTTCACTCCAATCAAACAAAAATCCACCGGCAACAGGAAAAGCATTAAAAGCAGTGGCCATTCCGTTTCCAAGAGAATCAAACCCCCTGCCAACTCCTGACATCACAATATTAGTATTTTGCCTTAAGGGGTGTTTTAAATGTTCGGGCAGAGTTGAATACAAAATAGGTATATCCAGTGTATCCATATTCCTATCTCTGACTTTCGAATAATACTCATCTAATGCTTTAATTGATGCATGCTCTGGGTCATCTCTATTAGGATAGTAATGATACCCTTCTTCTTTTCCGTTAATATCAACTGTCCGCTGATACCATTGAATTGTATTTCCTAAAAGCCTTTTATAAGCGTCAACATCAGCTGTTAATTCTTTATATTCGGAAACCAACTCTTTCCTTTGCAATTCTTCAAAACTATCGTCTAACCCATGGGCTACTTTGTCTAAAACTAAATTATCACTATCTCTTACAGAATCTTCTATGCCCCCTCTTGCTTGCTTAAGTCTTTTATTTGTCTGATCTTTATCGCCCAGTTTGTTTATTTGAACAGCTGCCTCGCTATGACGCAATGCAATTTTTCGAGCATCAATGTCGGCAATTACAGGTAAATCTCCGAAAATCTGCTGATATGCATACCACTTAGCCATAACAGCGTCAATCCGGGTGTTCTTATCAAGATACCGCTCAACTGCTACATCTACACCTTCTCTGCGGCTTAATTTACGATTTCCTCTATAAAGCTCCATTACTAAAGCATCCGGGTCCTTATCGAGCAAATGGCTAAAAATCTTATCGTATTCTTTAACTGCCATCTCAGGCGAAAGACTGGCTAAATAATTTCTATAACTTTCGACGCTGTCCTTAAATGCTTTGTCTCTTGAGGTGCGCTTGCTTCCGTCTTCAAACCAATCAGCCTTCTCGGTTTCCCATGCATTATTTCCCTTCTGTGTATTTTGTCTGTCCTGCTGAAATTTCTTGCCTGCCTGTGCGGTTGTAAGAGGTTCTTTAGGAAGGCCGGCTTCTTTGCGGGCTTTTTCACTTTTTTGTAATTCTGCAATTCTTTTTCCAATAGCTTCAAGGCGTGGGTCATTTTGATACAAGAATTTAGCAGTTAGGGTGTCATTTCTCTTAAGCTCTCCTTTTGAATTTAAAGCAAATAAATCATCTTTACCGTCTAAGCTTGCAAGAATCTTGTATTGCTTGCCATTGTCGGAAAATAAACCTCTGTATTCATATTTCTTACCATTTATTTCCATAGTTGCTTTAACGCCATCCTTATCAAATCTTATATTAATCCCTTGAGGGATATTTTTTCTTAATGATGCAAATTTTGAATCAGCAGCGGCTTTACCACTCTTAGTATCACTTGCGAAACTCTTTCCATTTAGATCTTTTGCAGCAACTAATTTTCCGCCCGGTAGAATGTAGTAAGTTTCTTCTTTTGCTGATTTTCCTTTACCTTTTAATGTGACGCGGAATACTCCTTCTAAAACTGTCCTTGAATTGCTTACTACTTCTTTACCCGCTATCTTTTCAAGTTTTACCGTTCTTCCGCCATTAGAATTTACTGTGAATTCAACTGTTGTATCTAAATCTCCCAATTTTCTTGTGCCTTTGTAGGTTCCGGCGGCAAGTTTAATTTTGCCGTTTTCAACGTTTATTATCCTGCCCTTATCAACGTTTAGAGTAATATCGCTGTATTTAACTTTGCCGTCGGCTTTGTATGTGTAGCTGAATCCATACGCCGAGGTAAGAGTGTTTACTGCCAGGGCTCCCTGGGGGGTTATGTTTAGAAGGGCGGGGATTTTATCTTTGGCTCCGGGAGTGATTATGCCTGATTGGCTTGCCCAAGCATTTTTATAATTCAGGTTATATCCTAATTTGTATCCGTCTGTTATTTTTCCATCACCTGACTCAGAAGGCGGCCCGCGAAGCCCGCCTTGAGCTAATTTCTCAGCGCTTACTTTCTCTTTTCCCGCTTCAACAAACGATAAGCCTCTAACTAAATAATGAAGGGTATTATCCTGGACAACCTTGCCGTCTTTATAGAGCGCCAAACGCGTATCCTGCGCGGCAACTTGCTTCTTCTCCCATTTCCCTCCGTTTATGCTTTCGTAGAGCTTAAAACCCATATTATCATGAAACCATGTCCTTCCCGGGGCCTGCCAGGTGCCGTCTTTTTGAAGCTCAGTATACCTATATATAGTAGGCGCCATTACCCAAGAATATCCGCCATCCTCTGCTTTAACTAAAACAGGGCTTAAATCCCATAAATGCTGGGCAGTAATTTTTCCAACCGGCCCGCTTAATTGTCCGTCAGGGCCGAATTTAATCGTATTCGTATTTGCCCCGCCTATATAATCCACTGATATGCTGCTTACTTTATTAATTATAGCCGGCTTATAAACAGCTTCCATTTTGCCTTCATTATTTACGCTGAAAATAGGCTTTGCCATACCGTTTTCTTTTGTTACATTCACGGTTAAGCTCCAGGGCAAGCTGAAAGTTCTATTTTCAAGGTTAACTGAAGCAATTCTGTATTCTCCGCTTTTGTTGGACTTTATTTGAGAAACTTCAACATTCTTATATTCAAGGCCGCCTGCCTGCGTTACGGGAGATAAGCTAAACTGGCCTGTTAAGGGATTAACTCCTTCCTGAACGAGTGTGTAATTTGTAAAGAAAGCTCCTCCTATAATATTGGTTACGATAGCTTTATGCCCGCCGATAATCGAAGGTATTTGAGCATCAGCGAACATATTAACTTTGTCGTTTAAATCAACGGGCAAGATAACCTTTTTAAGGGTATTTCCTTCAAAAACTGCTCCCACAGTATGCTCTTTTCCCCTATGGGATATTGTGGCTTGATTCTTATCAATTGATGTGCTTATGACCTTAGCTCCCTTTGGAATGCCTTTGCCGCTTATGAATGATTTTGCGTCAACTAAAAACTCAGCTTGAGAGGCAATGCTTCCACGCATGCCGGAAGCTATGGAAGGAAGACCGGCGTAAAGGCCCACTGCTTGTTTTGTATCTAATGCCTGCTGGCCCAATAATGGTGAAATGCCGCTTAGGGATTTTCTTTCTGCGTTTAACTGCCAGTTGATTGCGTTTTGCTTAGCAATATTATCTCCAAAAGCAACTCCAAAGTTTTCCGGGTTAATACCCCAGCTTGGGTTTTCGCCCGATACTTTTACACCCGGGACCTCAAAATCACCGGTTCTTTGATTTTGCCAGATGAGCTGGGTTGTTGATTGCTTTGTATAGGTAATTTTAGTATCGAGCACTTTTTGTAAAGAATCTTTTTGTTCCTGACTAAACTTATTTGCCGGCGTATTTAACCTATCTTGCACCTGCTGGCCTATATATTCCGGTAAGTTATCCCCTACTTTTACAGTCTGGGTTCTATCCTGAGCATTTATTAGTGTTTCTTTTAACTGGACAAGGTTGCGGCCGGTTTCAAGCTGGCCGCCTTTTTCCTGGCCGTAAACATCTAAGGCTTCACCTTTAGCAAAAGGATTACCGCCAAACCAGGTACGGGATATGTTTCCGCTTGCATCAATATGGATATTTCCCGCGATAAGCCGGTTGGTTTTATCGAAATAGAAAATATTTCTTGTATAGCTTTCTTTCTTATCAGGGTTGTAACCTTTATAAATCTGGGCTTTAATAGCTTCTGCATTTATACCTTTGAGGCCGCCATTTAAGCTAACTTTTCCATTGGCAAGAATAGTTGCCTGAATTCTATTTCCTGCGATATTGAAAGATACATTATTTCCGCTGTAGCGAGCATCAATTGCTTGCCCTTTCTCAGTTCCGTACCATTTTGCGCCAGCAGCCGGCGAGGTAAGAGTAAAAGGCTGCGTTTCTATTTTCATAACTCCCGTTTTATCAATGTACATATTAAAAGGTTCCGCCCAAATACCTTTAGCATGAGACAGCGGCCGGCTTGAATTAATGTTTTCTGTGCCGGCCAGCTCTAAAACACTGGGATTATCAAAATACTCATGTTTAACTGTATTTAACTGCACAACTTGCTTGCCGCCTTTATTGGTTAGCAATTGTGCCGGCACAAGCTCGCCGGTTGCAAGCTTAATAGAAAAATAACCATGAGATTTATTCAAATCAAATTTACTTAAATCGTAAGTGGTGCCGTTAAAAGTAAACTTTCCATCTTGGACTATAGTATCTCTCGCCACGCTAAAGGGCTGAGTCATTTTACCTGATAACAAAAATGCCGGCATAGGTTGGCTGGATTTAAGAAAATCATTAAGCTCTATTGTGTATGGGGCAGAATATGCCGGGTCATAATTAAGGCTATAAGGGGTTTTTGTATCTGTAACTGTGGATAATCCGAAAATCCGAGCTTCATTTGTATGGCCGCCTATAGTTTGTATCCTTGAACCTTCTGCATGAGAATTCTTCCAATCAATATTTAAAGGGTTAAAACGGTTGTCTTTTCCCGGAGCATAGGCGCGGGTGAAATTGTCCAATTTATAAATAAGCTTTCCGCCTTCTTTGTCATTTTGAACCCAGGTTATACCTTTTAAAGTATCGCCTATGCGCGCGCCATTACCGCCGATTGCCTTAAAAGAACCTATGCCTTCTGATAAACTGCCAAGCTGAATACCGCTTTTTGAATCAACAGAGGCAATGCGTAAGTTGTTTGTATATTGTATTGCCGAACTCCAGTCAGTATGGGCATGATACCATTTACCGGTCGCGTTATCATAGGTGATATTGTGCTTTGCTTTTAAATTTGCCAAGATACCGGCATCTCCGGATTTAATCGCCGCTATATATTCAGGCTTAAAATCAGGCTGTTGTATTTCGCGGGTTACACGGCTAAGTTGGGAAACTTTTAGCCACTTGGCGCCGGGGCCGTAAATTGAACTATTCTGGTCAATATTCCAGCCGCTGGGTGTGGGTGTAAAATCAACCCTCCAGGTTCCTTTCTGAACTTGAAAAGCGCTATCTTTCATAACAGGAAAAATAAAAACCTCAGTTCCTATCCCTGAAAGTGCCGCCCCGCCTGAGCCTTCTTTAGCAAAGCGGAAAGGTGAATAAGAAAACCCGACTGAACCGTCAGGAAGCTGAATGCCAAAACCACCTAAGCCCGTAAAGGACTGAGTAAGTTTTGTGCCTTTGGATAAATCTATAGTTGCTCTTATTGTCTGGGTTTTTGCGTCCCATGTAAGCTTTCCACTGGCAAATGAATCCTTAAGCCATGTTTTATCCATATTGATTCCGCTTAAAAGCGCAGATGGGCTGGTTAAGCGCTTGCCGCTTATTTCACTGAAGAGTTTCCCTTGCATGGTTTCAGTTATGGCGCTAAAGCGATTTGTTACAGAATCAATCTTGCTATAACCATCGAGTTTAACACCTAATGCGCCCTGCTTTATGCTTAGGCCATTATGAGTTAGAGTTGGGCTGACAAAATCTTTAATGCTTACGGCCTTAAGAGGTGCGGTATAAATATGAAAATTGCCTGAAGTACTTGACGGATTCCTAAGGAATCCTAAGTGGTCGGAAGGATTAGCATTCCCAAACTCATCAATTCGCACACCTGAGAAGTTTGCGCCATAAGTGTTTGTAAACCGCAATCCCCGGGCGCGTATAAAATCTGCGTTTTTCATGCCGCCTCTGTCAAAACCCGGTACATCCATATTTCCTAATGAGTCTGTCCAAACGCGGCCTTTTAAGACCGGCCCGGTAGTTAAGCCGCTTGAAGCGCCAACATCTAATGTTACAGGAAACTTAATGTCACCTTTTATACCTAAAGAATTTGCAGGAAGATTTGAACTGATTGTAGCCTTTAGAAATTTACCGTTTGCATCCCATGATGAAGAAAGCATCCTGTAACGGCTCTCGGCCAAATCATCAACATGCCTCCAGGAAGAGCCAAAATCAGCCTGGCCGCCTAACTTGCTAAAAGGCGAGTTGAACTTAACATCGAGTTTATCGAAATTGCCGGAAAACGGCTCAACAACGCCATGCCATAATCCGTCAGTTTGAATTGTGCGGTAGAAATACCCGTCTTTAGCTTGTGTTAATTGATCTGAAACTTTAAACGTGCGTAATGATTTACCTGCGCTATTTAGGAATTGGAAGGTAAAATCCTGGCCGATACCAACTACACCGGGTTGATTACCTATGGCTTTAAAGCTGATTTTACGCATCGGGTGCATGCCTATTTCAGTATTTCTGTCAAACCAAAGGTCGCGATGCAAAGGTGAGTTAGTTGAAGATAAAGTCGTGTTATACCTTGTTCCCGGGCCGGTTGCATTAAATTCAAACGGGCTATCAAGGCCCTTCCAGCGGTTTTGCATACTGCCGCCTTTTGCAAAATCAAAGCTAACAACCCGGCCAAAAGTAAGGTGTCCGTTCTGGCCTTGAGGTGTAATTGCCCAGGTATCAAATCCTTTACGCCCGGTTATTGTGCCAATACTTCCCATATCTGTTCCTGAGAAAAGCTTAAACGGTGAACCGCCGGGTTGGCCGGCGCCGCTTGACCAGGCGTGAGTATAAGTAAAAGTATTGTTGGGGCCTTTAAGACGCGTAAACTGGCCGAAAGCTTTATCCATAGGAACCCACTGGCCGGCTAATTTTGTATGGTCAGCATACCTGATAGGGGCAAAACCCATTACTGTATCGCGGCTAAATGCCTGATCTATTCCTTTTAAACCTTGCGAGCAAGAAGCGCATCCTCCAAGAGAGTTTGTTTTAAGTTGAGTATTGCGCATGAAGGGATGGAAATACTGATTATTAAAGCTCCATGTAGATAACCCGCCAAACTCTTTTCCATCAAAGGCATTTCCTAAAACATGGCCTAAAACCTTGCCTCCGTTAGTGTATTTTTCAATATAAAGGTTTCTGGTTAGTTTCTCACCATTAACCATTCCGCTCCAAGGCGCGGTAAAATACTCTGCTCTTAAATTTGGGTACTTGGGGTGGTAAGCAAAACCACTGGCTGGATTATTCTTAAACCAAGTGCCATATCGCATGCTATATGCCCATTTGTTATCCTGGGTAAACCCTAAACTTCCCCCTGCACCGCCGCGGAAATTTACAGGGACAAGCCTTCCTCCGTTTTGTGATATTCCTGTTGCAACATGCATAAATTCATTACGCATACCGCGATTGGCTTGGACTTTAAATTGCACAAGGTTATCTTTCCCTGCCCAGCGAAACTTCCAAGTATCAACTTGGCCAATAGGAGAATCCATTCTTGCCGGACCAAGCTGCCTATATGTTTGGTCAAGGGCAGCTGCGTTAGCAGTTGGCCTGTCTAAAACACCAAGATTAACCAATCCATCCATTTTCTTTAAATTTTGACGGGTCTGAGATGCTGATTTTGGGCCAACAGTATGGTAAAAAGATCCGTTGCTTTGCTGACGAACCATAAAAGTACTATCCCCTGTTTTTATGCCTATGCCGACTGCCGACCCTGCAATTTTTCCATAAGGATCTATACCAGGCCTGTGTGGCATATCGCCATTATGCCACTGCATATTTTTAGTTCTATTCCATTGACTGTCAGCTCCAGATTGGGCGTTAAAAGCTTGATGGCCAATTCCACCCGGGCCATAGACTGAATAAGCGGCACCTTCTCCGTCAAATTCATTAGTCCCGGGAATAGTCCTGCGATAGTTAGGGGTAACACTTTTCATTTGTTGGGAAGTTTTTTGAGTATGAGCGTTGCTATACACATCATGCAATGCTTGTGTAATCCTAGCAGAAGTACTTCCAGATTGATTATAAGAATTGTAAGTTGCTGAACTTGGCGGCTTATATGTACTTGTATTAGGGCTAACCGGAGGGCGATAGGTCGAAGACCGTGGAGGAGTGGTTGTTTTATAATCAAAACTTGGTGTGTTCTTTGGAGACTGGCTTTGCGTGTTAGAGTTATCAACAGTTGGCCGAGAGAATGATTGCGTCCGCGGAGGCGAACAGCTGCCGTCTCTGCATTGGGCATAAACTTCCTGAATTGCAAACAGCGATGAGATTGATATGGGGTCTTGGGTAACCGGATGGTGCATGGGAAGAGGGACCGGCTTATACATCATGTTTAAGACGGTTGGATAATCCGGCCCGTAGGCTGTTGCTAAATCCTGGTAACAAAAGCAGAACAATACACAAAAGGCGATAAAGCGCACCATCGGCTTCCACTGCTCTCTCTGCGCTTCGTTAAAAACGCCTGTGTGCATCTGTTCGTTTTGTTTAGCCATTATTATCACCACTCTGTGGTTTGTGTTTCGTGGTTCGTGATTCGTTAATAAATTTTCTTCTGCGTCGTAAACTGATAATTAAAGCACGAATCATGCGGGAAATATGGTCAAGCTTCTCTGAAGCTAAGATGTATGTCTCGTCATCTATATAGTTTAATTTATTCGCAACAACCATCTGTGTATCAAGCTCACCGCAGGAACCAAGAGAAATAAATAAAAATTGGATGAATTCCTTAGTATGTTGACGCATAAATCCTTCTGCGATGTTTGAAGGTATTGACAAAGAAGCCCTTCGCATTTGATTAGTTAATCCATAAATTTCATCCTTGGGGAAGGTTTTTGTAAAAATATATAATTGTTCCACTAGCTCAATCCCCTTTTGCCAAACATTTAGCTCTTTATAACTTTGAATCTTCATATCTTCTTAACGAACCACTAACCACTAATCACGAAACACGAACAAAGATAGAACTTTCCCATAATTACCTATTCCTTTACAAAAAATTATATTTATATATCCCATAAATAAGAACGCCGGGTTACCGAACTTTCCAAGAGAGAGTTCGGCAACCCGGCTATTCCTTGATTAACTAATTGACACGAATTAGATACGAATTACACGAATAGATTAAGCAGACATCAAGATGATGTGAACGGTGTTTGTTTTTATTAAGCTAAAATCTGTTCATGCGTGTAACTTATGAGTGGGCCGTCTTAGCGAATCCGTGACAATTCGTGTCTAGCAGGACCCGTGGCTTTGCATTGTTCCTTTTTAGGAACAACACCTTTATCGATCTCCCAAAACGAAGATAATTTTCTTAAGTCAAAGAATCGAAATTTTCTTGTTTTCTTAAGTCAGCCTTGATGTTTTTGGATTATGCAGGCCTCTTTGTAGCCTTTAAATATAACATATATATAGTATAAATGTCAAGGCTATTTTGTGGATTTTTTTTGTAAATGATTACAGAGATTTGATGCAAATTACAGAGATGATTGATCGATGTCAAAATTTTGTAGGGACAGGGCTAAGCCCTGTCCGATACAATTATTGTATGGGCGATTCATGAATCGCCCGAAATAAATATTGTAGTAGGGGTCGACCGATGTGTCGACCCGATATAAGGTATATAATTGCCCTATAATATGATTGTGGACATTTAGATGCGGACTCTACTGGACTGCAACGAGTTATGAACTTGTTGTCGTATAGATACTAAAATAGGTTCTACGACCCCATCGACTTATCTGCGACTATCCCTGCCTGCCGGCAGGCAGGTGCGTTGGATTAACGTTTATCTACGTTTAAAAAGATTAAACAGAACCAATGGGTTTACGGTCAATGTTCTTGCTAAGGCCTTCTAAAAATCCCGGCCTTGGCATAAGCCCGTCATACACAGGGCCGAAAAACAATGGCTGGTTCTCTAATGGTATTGGCTGAATAATATTTGCCGGAAGCGGTAACGCTTTATCTAAATCAATCCCGCCTTCTGTCTGAACCGGGCTTAGAGCTAAACTGTCTTGAATTGCAATCTGCTGTATAGCCTGAAACTCCAAGTAACGCCGCGCATCTTGTTGGTAAGCTTTTATATTACCGGGCATAGCAGGGCTTTTGATGCTTAAGCTTATCAAATTACCCGGTATAAATTCTCTGCTAAATACGTGCGGGCGGTAAGAAGGCTGGTTTTGACTCTGATTAGCAAAGCGTTGAAAATCAACACTATTGGGTATAGGCTTATGGTCATAAGCCGCTTTGCTTAGAGTGCTGTTGAGTTTAATGAATGAAGGCAGATATTCAAAGTTAAAATCTGCCTGGCTTTGGGGCAATTTAACACTTTCAAGGCGCGCTGTTTTAACCGGGCCTAAAGATGTAATAATTGTTCTTTCTAATTTAACAGGGTTAAACTGGGCAGAATAAGAGCCAAGCCTTGAGAATTGCGGTTTAAATGCTTTGGAAATCTCTTTGGATAAACCAGCTAAATTTGTGAAATTCACTGATGTCCGTAAATCCAACTGGCCATGCAAAGGCATCTTTTGATAGGCAAATCTTTCTAATTGATTGGATATTCCCTGATTAAAAGAAACCGCATCAGCAAGTTTTACAAAAGAAGAATTCATCATATTTGAGAAATTTACCTCTTTTGCAAGGGGTGCGATCATGACTGATTTTGAAAATGCCAGGTTTAGATCACCGGATAAATTCTTAGAGAGATATGTAAATCGCATAAGGCTCGCGTTTAAACTTCCCGGCATAAGCGGCTTTTGCACAGCTAAAGATGCTGGTTGTTTTATCGGCCTTAGAGAAACATCGCTTAAACCGGCGAATGAAGGTTTAAAGGCAGCATTTAATTGCGCAGTATTATTTAATTTATAATTATTACGCGGCGCCAATTGCGGGTTTAACTTTGCCATTTTAGAAAATGCCGGGTTAAACGCGCTTTGAGAATTCAGCGATAAGTTTGCGGTTTTTATAAAACTTTGATTTAAATGATTGTTAAAAGATACGTTACGATTTGCCGCGGATGCAAAATTGCTCTTGATATTATAAATAGGTTGAGAAATTGGGCTAATTGATAACCTACTCATAACACTATGGTTACGAATGGCCGCTTGTGCATGGGTAAACATTGCAAAGTTATTTATTTGAGGGCGCAAACTTGGATTGTATTGCGTGTTTCTTAAACTATTCGGCATTGGAATATTTGCCATCTGCGGGTTAACTCGTTCAACAGGCGCAACTCTTGGCATGGCTGCCATTGCTTGCGGCTGGATGCGGTGAATTGGCTCAACTCTTGGCATTGCCATTCTTTGCAATGGTTCTCTTGCTGCTATAACTGGCTGCAGCGCCGGACGCTGTGCTTGAGGCCGAGGCTGCACTGCCGCAGGAATTGCAAAATCCTGCATTCGCGGCATGGCAGGCACAGCAGTTGTTGCAATTACCTCTGGCCTTAATCTTGCAGAAGAATCAGGCATGGTTAAACTTGGACGGCTATTAGCTGTTATTGCCGTCGGGTTATTCAATCGGCCCGATGGCATTGGCGAAGACACAACCGCAGTAAGTGGATTTACCACAGGCGAAACCGCAGTCAATCGGCTGGAATTAGCTCGTGCAACAGGCTGGATATTGTGGGTTAGCGCTGCGCTTGAATTAGGCCGCATACTTGGCAATGCCGGCCTTGATAAAGACGGCGAATTTCCTGTAACTGCCGGAGAAACAGGCTGTGGAATTCTTGGCAATGTTCCTGGAGCAGTTACAGACGACCATGATCGAGAAGGTGCTGTTGGCATAAAAGGCCTTGTCGGTGACGAAAATGCTGATGGATTATTAACTGAAAGCGGTGTTCTTGTCACTACTGCCGGGACAGATGATGGCTGATCATGCAAAAGAGGAGTTGGCATTGATATCGGATCTTCCTTGGTTGGTTGTCTACTTCCACCACGTGCATAAATATCGGTTGAAAAAGAACAAAGCATAGCTGTTATTAATATAATTTTAATAAAAAATAAAGGCGCTTGCTTGGTTTGATTTAAAGCTATAATTAGGTTTTTACTTTTGCTTTTCATCATACACCTCCTTGCTCCCCTCAATCTTATCAAAAAAAAAGAGAGGCACATCGCCTCCCTTTATCATTCAAATTGTTTTGCCACGGACATATTAACCTCCGCGGTTATCCGCGTTTTTTCCGTGGCTTTTTTTGTATCCAAAGAACTCTTGCTTTCATGTCAGTATACCATATCCGCCCTTAAAAAAGCAAGGTAAATATCGCCTATTTGTGAAACCGCTTTCTGCTTCGCCTTCGCTTCGCTCCTGGCTTCGCAGCAATGAACGATGAAAGAAAAATAAAAGTATTGTAGGGGCCGGCCCCTGTGCCGGCCCGCTATAATTATTGCAAGGGTATGGCACCATTCCCGGTATGAATGTGGACAATAGATAACATAAGTGTTTTATTAACAGTTTGTTATAATCTTGCTATCGGTTACTTGTTCTTTGATAATCTTGCTTAACTCTATTTATATAAGGGGTACTTTTTGGCAGGCCCAATCTATATTCTTGAAGTTTTGAACCGTATTCCGAAGTTCCCATAAAAGGCCTTGCATAAGATTGAGAATCTCTCTCAACTGCGTTATCACGATATTGCGGCCAGGTTTGGCGTTTTGGCTGTGCTGAAGGGCCTCTATCCGGTGATTTTATAGTTTCTTTATATTCTTGCTGGACAAGAGGATTTCTATCACGCGGTGAAGTAGCGGCTCCTTTATCTGAAGATCGAGCAGTTGATTCTGGTTTTAGCGCCAGGGGAACTTTCTCAAAAGCCTGGCCTTCCTCTTTCTTCATATCTGAGAATGCACCGGGCGCGGGCTTACCTGCGCTTAATCCTGCCCCGCAGCTTCCGCCAATACAATCCCTGTAAGCCGCGGCGCGAATGCGGGGAAAAATCGCCGGCTTTCCTCTTGCTTCTCTACGCAGAGACATTTTCTTAATCGGGCCGCAGCGGCCGCTAAATAGCCCGCCGCCGCCTAATCTTCCTCCCAGCAGGCGCCCCTCGCGGGCATGGGCATCTTGCGCTGTGAGCAAGCATATGGCAATAAACACCAAAATCGCTATTCTGAAATTTCGTTCTCTAACCATTTTCTTTCACCTTACTTTAACGGGCCGACACAGGGGTCGGCCCCTACTTAAGGCATTATCGTTCCAATAGGCGCCGGCCTTGGCGGCTGCTGGGTAAATTTCTTTTCAGCAGGCTTACTGGTGCCTGACATTTTCTCTTTTGCTGCTGAATAAGCTTGTTTCCAGCCATAAAAAGATGTCAAACCAAATGCCCCCGGGTTCTTCTCATTTACGCCTCTCTTCCACCAAATTTCGCCAACTACCTTATAGTATTCTGACTCTTTAAGCCCCAAATCTTTTGCAGAAGTACTTAGAATATTACTAAATGCCTTTTTACTTTTTATCCCTTGTTCAATATAGTAATTCATGGTTTGCTTTGTTTCTAAATCGATATCAGCTTGGGTGCGGTTTTTTTGCTGTGCGTACAGCTGTTCACTGGGTGAAAGTTCTCCTTTGCCTGGCTTTGCGATTGGCGTTATATAGCTTGCGTTTACATGCGCGCTTACACGTTCTGCGTTATTATTCTCCATTGCCTGCCTCATCGCGTCACTTCCTAAACCAAACATTTTAGCGATATTTAAGGCTTGGTCGTTATTATTAACAATGTCAGGGCTTCGATACATATCAATCTTTGATTTTACAACCGGCGGCATTGTTTTTAGGATCTCATCGGCATCGTCCCCATATTTAAGGCCGTCGCCTTTTGGTTTTCCATCATTTGTTAAAGCCTCAATGCCAACTATAATACGTCCGGTTGAATCTTTTTTGTAGTTTCCGCTTGCTTCAACTATTGGGGCGATTCTTGCTTTCCACCCTGCGCCTTCAAGCCAAACTTGGATTTCTGCTGGTTTCATAAGAGTTGTTTTCTCGTCAATCCAATCATGAACCCTTTTGTCAGTTGTTATATAAACCTTCCTTTCTACTATTGGGTTTTCTGCGCTGCCGCGGACTACCCTAATAACTTCATATCTGCCTTGGGGAAGTTCCTGAGAATACTTTCCTGTTTCTTTGTCTAAAATATCATAACCGCGTAATTTTTCATTGCCAACAGGTACATCTTGACGAATAACATCGTACACCTTGGTTGTATTCACATTCATAACCTGAACTATGTATATTTCTTGCTGTGCCTTGACAAGTTCGGCCATGTTTTGATTTTGCTTCTCCATTGCTCTATCAATATTAAGCTGGGCTGACAGCTTCTTCGGGTCAGCGTTGAAATCCGCCATATCATTGGGTTTTTGAGAACCAAAACCGCCTAAACCGGGTTTTTGTATTTTACTGTACTGGCTCTTAATTATACTTTGGCTGCCGGTATTTTCAGGCTTATACTGAGCTATCTTTGCCGCTTGGGATATAACTTTCTGGGTTGTTTCTGAATCTTTTATTTGAGATACTACTGTAACAACTTTATCTGTGTAATCCTCCCCTTTCGATACGATAGCCTCACTTATTTCCCTAACCGAATCAGCCGGTTTTGCAACAAAATAAGCCAATTGTTTTGCTATATAAAACTCGGCCGGGCTGCTTCCTTTTTCCGGATAAACTCCCATATCTCTCAGGTCATCAGCCATATCATTAAACGGGTTGCTGTCTAAAAGCGGGTCTCCCTTACCGCCCCCCAGCGGTGATTCGACAATATCAATTTCTTGTTTTGGAATACTTCTGGCGCTTGCGCTTGATTGATGCCCGAGTAATTCTTCAGCAGCAAAATGCTCATTAAATATCTTCTCAATGCGCGCAATCTCAATTTGCTCAGCTGAAGGCGATAGTTTAAATTCAAGTGATTTTATTTCAATATCAGGGCCATTAAATAATTTCTTGCTTATAACTAAATCCTGTTTTGGCCCAAGGCCATCTAAGTTTTCCATAGAGTATCCGGGCACATTAAACATTTGCAGTGTTTCTTCAGCGTAAGCATATTCTGAGGCGTTTGATATTTTTGGAAAAGTGATTTCAAGTTTCTCTAATGATGGCGCGATTATATCGAGGCGGGGATCCTTTTTCTCTGCATTTACATCGATTGAAGCAAAATCAAACGATTGAGGATTAAAATCAGCCAAAGATGCAAACTTATCTGTCTGGGTAATAGGCACAAGCGCAGGCTCAGGCATCGGGGGCTGGCTTAATTTCGGGGCGTGAGATTGTGTATTTATTTTAGCTAAATCTGTAAATTGTTTAAGGCCGTTTATGTCACCGGCGGCTTTAAAAATGGTTTGTGATGCACGACCGGTAAACTCCCAAGGTGTTTGCGTAACAATACCGGGCTTATCTATACTGTAAGCAGCTTGCTTTACAAAAAGCAAAGGTTCTTTATCAATTCCTTGTATTGCCTGGCCTTGCGGGAAAGGATTAACCGGGTCGATGTTAGCCAGTGAAACTACGGGGGCTTGAAGCATATCTTTGGCAATAGGCGTTTGAGAAACTGCCGCCCAGTAAACTTTCATGCTCTTTAAAGATCCTTCTATTGACTTAGGTATGCCGGCATATATATCGCCTTTTAAAGAATTATCATTTACGGAGAATTCACTCTGGCGGGCAAAAAGCATGGTTCTGCCCTGGCCGAAAACTCCGATTGCCTGGTCAAAGCGGTCAATTGTGTTGGTTACAAAAGTATCACCGATTTTTACAAAAGGCTCAATGTCTGAGTTTTGGCGGTATAAGGGGTGCGTATTAGGGTTAAAACCATTGTTGCCGGCTATTATAAGCTGGCCTGATATTACTTTTAAACCCTCAATGGGTGAAGGCCTGATCATACCATCCTGCTTCCAACCTTTACCTTCCATTATAATTCTATCAGGGCTAAGTACAAGCTTGCCGAGATCATTAACATTAGGGTTATGAGCTTGGCCTTTAAAAATTGTATATGGCCCGATACGGCCCGTTGAAGCTTCCCATTGTCCGGCAACCATTCTCTCAACTACCCGGTAAGGTTCAAGAACAGGCTTAAATTGATTGGCAATAAGTCTTTTTTGATTATCATAAACCGGCTGGGTAAAAGTAAGCTGGCCTTGATGAATGCGTGGTGAGTTTATGCTAAGCCCTAATACATGGATGTTCTGATTTACCGGAGATATGGTTTTGACCGCCACTGTAGTTTCGTGGGGTAAATTCCAATCCGTAAAAGCGCCGTATTTAACGCCCTTTGCGTGAATCGAGGGAGTAAATCGGGCAGCTGCGAGGTTACCGGCGGTTGTTGCCCAATCAAAAGCGCCTAACGAAACATCTCTTATCGGGCTATCCTTAGGAACACCAAAGCTGTCAGCCAATTTTCTCCCCCAATCAACTGTGCTTTTATATGCTCTGCTCACCTGGCCATGGTTGAAAACAAGCCAGTTAGGCCCAACAGATTGAATGCCTGATGTGCCTCTTCCATCAGCGCCTAAGAGGCCGCTGTCTTTGCCTAAACCCGTAACAACCTGCTGCCTTAAATTCCAGACGCGAAGCTCAAGCATCCCTGAGCCTGAGCGGCGCGCTAAATCAGGGCTTCCTAAAATAACTGCGTCAGTGATGTTAGCTTTGGCCGCAATTTCCTGCTTTGCCTGATTAACTGCGGCAGCGCCTAAACTTCTAAAAATCGCCCCTGTAACTTTCAGATTTCCTAAATTTAACTTTGCAGGCCCCTGGCTATACTGGCCTAAATTCTGCCACTTAGGGCTCTTAATATCTCCGGTTCCAACCCATGCTTTCATCTGGGCTGGTAAGGCTACACTGCTTACAGGCCTGCGGGTCTGGCCATTTGCCGCCTGATAATAACCTCCGTTTGGAGTTTGCTTAAAATAATATGTAATGCTTCCAGAACCTCCGGCTTTTGAACCAGCAGGATTAAAATGAAAACTTGAAATTTGATCGGGAGTGATTCTCTGCCAGTTGGGATTAGCTTTATCACCATAAGAAATCCAGGCATTGCTTACCTGAGAAGGAGCAACCGCACCTGATTTGCGGCTTAAGCCATCAACCGTACGGTATGTTTTTCCTGCATCAGGAGTATAGAAAGTTACACTTTTACCGTTTGTCCCCCGTAAATGCATCGCGTATGGGGCGTTTCTATTAGTGCTCATGGGGTTTGTTAACGGTTTCTGGGTATTAGCTTTGGGTTGTGCCTGGGTTACATTTGTTTTAGGGGCCGGTTTGGAAGTTCCTGGTTGTGTTTGAGGTTGTGATGTGCTTTGAGATTGAGAATTTGCCGCAGGCGCTGAACTCTTGCTTGGTGATGAATAACTGTAACTTTGCGAACGAAATCTTCCCCGGAATAACTGTGCCTCAACATCGTTTGTAAAAAACAAAGAGAAAGTAAGCAGTAATAGAATTAACCACAGAACTCCCCCAAAAACTCCCCTGTTTTTCATATGTGCCTCCCCATTTACCCTTTATCAAGCAAGCGTAAATCCGCGTTTATATCCGCGGATATCCGCTTCTATAATCATATCAATCTATTTTATTAATAGCCCCTCCTCGCTGTATACCGGGGTAATTTTCCTTCGGACAATTCCCCCGGACTCGTTCGGGACCTTTTTTATTGGGATGTATTACATCCCAATAAAAAAGGCCGGATTACCGAAGGAATTTCGGCAACCCGGCTTTCCTGGCTAACAGCTAATGGCTTAGAACTTATGGTTTATATTGACCATAAGCAATAGGCCATTTGCTATTTGCTATTAGGTCCGTGGCTTTGCACCCCTAATCACAGATATTCATCTGTGTAATCAACATCCAATCTGTGTAATCTGTGACAAGAATGCCTTTGTCGTCTCCCCAGAAAAAAATTTCTTCAATTCGCAAAAGTATTCATTTGAATATACCACATCGCCGAAACAAAAAACAAGGCGATTTAGGGGTATTTGCGAGAACGCTTTCTTTTTAACACGAATTGCCACGAATTAGAGACGAATCACCACGAAAGTCTTAGGTGGTCAAGTCTCTACTTGACCACCTAAGTGGACAAATAGATGCGTAACATGCTCATAATCAGCAAACTATAAACATGTTGTCTGTTATATTCGGCGGCCATATTGCTTACTGCTATGGTTTCAGGTGGGTTTACATTTAAGGTAGGCCTTGCCAGTCAAAACAATCTATGGTAAAATAGTTTCCTTATGAAGAAAATAGCTAAAAATAGATATTTGGATGCTCTGATTAAAACCATCTTTTTCTCAGCTTGCGCTCATATTATAATAATATTTATTATTTCCTTAATAACGGGTACTCCCGCATATCTGAACTATTTTAAAATCCTCGACATCGATGTTCTTATTCCCTGGCTTGCCAAAGCAGGGTATAGCCACGTGCTTTCTGCCTTGGTAATATGCTCCCTCTACCTGCTAATTTATTTATTCTGTACTGAAAATTAAGATTTTTTCGTAAATTTTGTGGTTTACGGCATAACAAAAATAGACCCCACACCCGTCAAGACTGCGCAAAAAGAGATTTTTGTTATGCCTTACAATGCCGAGGGTTATATAAATATCTTTACATTATTTACGAATGACCCAAAATTAACACCTGGAAATGTGCTAAGTTTTTTTTAAAATAAGGTTGCAAAAAAGCAATTCTCATGTTATAAAATAATGAAAAATGATAAAAAAGAGGTAGGGATGGAAATGCAGAATATAAAAGCTTTAGAGAGATATTTCACAGTTGTTGCCTTAGCAGTTATTGTTAACGCAGGGTTATTGGAAAATACTGCCCATGCCCGCAGGCTTTTTGATGGAGTGTTTCAAAACAGAGGTTTTCGTCAGAGAGGCACAGCCAGCCTCAGTGGAGGCCGGCTTCGCCAGGGAGACTTTGCCCAAAGAGAAGGCAGCCGCTGCGGCTTATTTGCCAGATTAGCTGTGCGCAGAGCGGAAAATGACAAACCCGCTATATTTCCCCGTTTTCGCCAGAACGCTCTGCAAAGATGCGGCGGCGCTGGAAGCGCAGGAGCTCAAGCCGCAATGCCCGGTGCAGGCGGTATGCCTACACCTGCCAAGGCAGAAATTGAGCCAGCTGAACCTATTCCCTTAGCACCTTCGCCTGTTGAATCACAACCAGCAAAAAATCCATCCTCAACAAACCCTGTTAAAACATTTACCGCACCGCAATCCCGGCAAAGCACTCCGTATAGAGCCGGCATCGGTGGGGCTGCTTTTTCTTTTAAGGCAGAACGTATTTTCCCTTCAAAAAATAGCCCGCCAAGAGTAAAGATGCCAACCTTCAAACCTTTAGGGAAATAATCATCAACAAGAGGCCATAATGAAAGTATAAATGGCACTAGTATTGCCAAAAATCTATGCAAAATGGCATTATAGATTCCAAAATGCTGCGTTATTTAGGATTATCTGGCAAGGCCGGCAGGGCCGAATACGCCTTCTTTCATGAACCTGATAAGGATGGGGCCGGCTACGATAATTAGAATGACAGGAAGGATACAGAAAATCAGAGGGATGAGCATTTTTAGAGGGGCTTTCATTGCTTGGCGTTCGCCGCGGTGAAACCTGCGCATACGGGTGTCTTCTGATAATATTTTAAAAGTTTCCTCAACAGGAGTTCCCATGCGGTCTGCCTGAATTAAGATTCTAACAAATGAAGTAACATCGGGAATTTCAACTCTCTTAGCCATTGCGCGAAGAGATTCAACGCGCGGCTTGCCTACATTTATTTCTTTTAACACCAATCCTAATTCTTCGATCATGGGGTTGATTTTTACTTTATCTACGACCCAGCGCACCGCGGCCATAAAATCCAAGCCGGCGCCAACGCAAAGCCCGAGCAAATCGATTGTTTCAGGCAAAACCCGATTAATCAGGAATTTTCTCCTGCGCACCCTTGAGTTAAGAATAATATCGGGAAGTATAAAACCAAATAATGCCGCACCCAGGCGCCACCAGATATTTCCTAAATTAAACATAATCATGGCCAAGGGAAAAACCAAAGCCAACAGCTCTTTGCCTACGAGAAATTCCGCGGGAGTAACTCTCCAGCGCGCCAGGTAAATATTTTTGTTTAAGCGCTCTTCTAAACGAAATGACTTAAGAATTATTTTGTTAAACGGCGCAAAGGGCGCAAGTATGGGGGAAAGTACCGAACCCCGCTTTTCTTTTGCCTCATCTCCAAATATGGAAACCGTATCAGGCGGTTTTGGAAAAAGCCCTATGAAAAACAGGATAAACCCAAAGACCAACAATCCATATAAAATATAAAGTAGCAAGCTCATTAAATCTCAACCTTTCCGAATATAATTATTAATATAAAACCTATTATCTGAAGCACAAGCGCGATGCCTAAAATCATCCTTCCAAGCTCATCTTTCCACATAATATCAAAATGGTCAGGTTTTATTTTTCGCACGATAAAGAAAAACGCAGGGCCAAGAAGGGAAATTATTATTGCCTGAAGCCGCGCCTGAAGCGTAAGAGTTGAAACCAACTCCCTTAGCTTAAGCCTGTCTCTAATTGTCTCGATGAGCCTTGAAAAAACTTTAGTTAAGTCGCCTCCTGTTTCGCGCGCAACCAGAATAGCCGAAGAAATAAGTATCATCTCCTCAGACGGCATCCTGTTGTTAAGCCTCAGAAGCGCCTCTTCAAGCGTAACACCTACTTTAATTTCACGGTTAAGCAGCATAATTTCCTGGCTCATTGGAGGGGATATTTCCTCTGCTAAGATTTCAAAAGACTGGATTAATGTCAAGCCGCCCTTTAAACAGCTGTTCATGATCATAAGCCCATCGACAAGCTGAATAACAAATTTATTTTGCCTTCTTCTTTCAAGAAAACGCACAAGCCATAAAGGGAAAAACGCCCCAACCAAGGCAAAACTTAAAGCAACCCACCACTTCTTTGTCGCGATAAAACTGACTAAGCCTAAAAGAAGAGGCACAAATATGTATAGAACAATAAGAGCTTCTTTTCTTAAGAAAAGAAACATCTCCTCAAACTGGGCGGCGGTTTTCTCGGCTTTGCTTTGCTGGGCGCGGTCAAATCTTTTAAGAAGAAATGTTACGCCGTAATAGCAGATAATGCATATTGATAGCAGAAGCAGTCCGTAAGCAAAGAAAATTGGTACAGGAGCATCCATATATGTTTTTTCCTTTCAAGATATAGCCAGTAATATTTTATCATTTATTTTT
The DNA here is from genome assembly GCA_043820815.1 of Candidatus Omnitrophota bacterium. Classification (GTDB taxonomy): domain Bacteria; phylum Omnitrophota; class Gorgyraeia; order Duberdicusellales; family 4484-171; genus JBDRDJ01. The sequence goes on along the minus strand of JBDRDJ010000004.1, from coordinate 68,441 downwards.
TAGCGAGTCGAGCATTTTAATCAATTTACCCTATGTCTTACCGCAGGGTAAATTGATACAGAAAAATGCTTCGCATTTCTCAAAATTACTCAACATCCCATGACAAAACTTCATTCTTAACTTCCCTGATAATTTCTTCGGCTTCACCCACACCTCTACCCAGTGAGAAGGCTTTAGAGGAAACCTTGTAGGGTAGGCGCTTGACGATTTAGTAAGAAGGCAAATTTATAAGAAACCCCAATTCTTATCATTTACCGTTATTTATCTTGACTTTAGCCCATTTATTGGCTATAATAACCCTGCATTACAGCCAAAGTAAGGATAAATATGAAAAGATACATAGAAAAAGCATTATTGGAGTGGAAAAATAAAGGTAATAAAATCCCCCTTCTTGTGCGCGGGGCTCGTCAGGTTGGAAAAAGCTATACGATAGAAACTTTTGGGACAAAATATTTTAAAAATATAATCTCCATAAACTTTGAACTCACCCCCAACTTAAAAGAATGTTTTCAAAATCTAAAACCTCAAGATATTATCAATAAACTTCAATTGCTCCTTAACGTCCACATCACTAATGACTGTCTTATTTTTCTTGACGAAATACAGGAGTGCCCTTCTGCTATTATATCTCTGCGATATTTTAAAGAATTAATGCCCCAACAGCCTGTAATAGGGGCTGGTTCATTGCTGGAATTTAGCTTTAAACAGGAAGATTTTAGGTTTCCTGTCGGCCGAGTGTCTTTTATCAATATGGAACCGATGTCATTCTTTGAATTTCTCGATGCATCTGGTTATACAAATCTAAAAGAGCACATAATAAACCATAGGGACATATTGCCTATTGACATAGCTATTCATGAAAAACTGCTGGATTTACTCCGTATATATCTAATCATTGGCGGCATGCCTGAAGTAGTTAAAGAATATGTTTCAAGCTTAAATTTCTTCGATTGCCAACGCATACAAACCGGCCTTCTTGAAACATACCGGAATGATTTCGGTAAATACGCAAATTTGTCTCACCATAAATATCTTCAAAAAGTTTTTGATGCCGCACCGCGCTTAACCGGGCAACGAATTAAGTTTGTAAATATAGATAGGGAAGTAAAATCTCGGGATTTAAGAAACGCTATAGAGTTATTATCTATGGCGCGCGTAGTAAGGCCTGTGTATGCTTCAAAGGCATCCGGGATTCCTTTGAATTCACAAATAAATTTGCAAAAGATTAAACTTACTTTTTTAGATATCGGACTCATGCAAAAAGCATGCGGATTGCAGGCTGAAACACAAAAAGCCAAAGATATTATGCAGGTAAATGCCGGCGCGGTAGCTGAACAATTTGTGGCTCAAGAGCTAAGGGCATACATGGACCCCTTTCAAGATAATCAGCTTTTTTTCTGGGCCAGGGATAAAAGAAGAAGTATGGCTGAAGTAGATTACCTTTTAACAAGAAATAAATATATTATCCCTATAGAAGTAAAAGCGGGTAGATCAGGAAGGTTAAAATCATTACATTTATTTCTTGAGCAAAAGAAATCTGCGCTTGGAATAAAGCTCTCGGTCGAAAACATATCCCTGCAAGATAGAATACTTTCCCTGCCTTTATATATGGTAAGCCAAATACCTTATATTGCGGATAAACTCATTTAAAAAATTAATATGCCCCTCTAAACTGACACAGGCTATATTTATATATCCTTTGCCTTCGCATCTCATTCTTTAGTTAGCGGCTTAAAGCAAAGAAACCTTTTGCGTATTCTAAGGAAAAAATTTGCCTGCATTGCGGCAAAGCTTTTAAGAATTCCCTTCCGTAATACCTGGTTCTGATTCTGGGGTCAAGAATAACGACCATGCCGCGGTCGGTTTTTGTGCGTATAAGCCTTCCAAAACCCTGCCTGAGCATTATAACCGCCTGCGGTATCTGATAATGTTTAAAAGGGTTTTTTCCTTCTGATTCTAATAGCTCCATTTTAGCCTCTGTAACAGGATCGTCAGGGACAGCAAAGGGAAGTTTGGTGATAATAACGCATTCTAAAGGCCTGCCGGGAATATCTATGCCCTGCCAAAAGGTGTTTGTTCCCAGCAAAACCGCGTTACTGCTCTGTTTAAATACCTCAAGGAGTTTATAACGCGGGGCTTCGCCCTGGCGCAGGACTTTCAGGTTTTGGAAGCGCTCCTTGATTTGTTGATAAATTTTAAACATCATTTTGAAGCTGGTAAATAGTATAAATGTCCTTCCCTGCATTAAAGGAAGGATCTCATTTATCTGAGACAGCAAAGAAGCCCTATATTCTTCATAATCGTAAGTTGGGTCGCAAACAGCTTTGGGAATATACAAAAGGACGTTTTTTGCATAATCAAACGGCGAATCAAGAATTAACTCATCCATATTGTTATCAAAGCCGAGGTTTTTCTTTAAAAAATCAAAGCTCCCTGCTACTGACAGCGTAGCTGAGGTAAGTATAACCGGCTTGGTTTTTTCTAAGACTTTTGTCCTGAATTCCTGCGATATATCTATGGGGGCTGCGGCAAAAGTATACCTTAGCCCCCGCGGCCGGTTTTCTATTTCCAGCCAGTAAACATAACCGGGCAATTCTAAATAGACGATGTTGCCTAAAGCGGTTCTTAATTCATAAGCCCGTGATGCGGCGTATTTTATCTCAATCTTATCCTCTTCCTTTTCGGCTTCCTCTTTGATTTCATCGAGAGCTTTGGCGATATTGTAAAATGCCTCCTGCAAAACAACAGCCACAAGCGGCGGATTTCTCAACCGTAAGGTTTTTGAATCCTGGCCGAATTTCCTGACGGCATCATTGAAGAAATCTTCGGATGCTATTTTTAAGTCATTGAGTTTATTTCTAATATATCCGATTTTACGCCTTGGCACTCCCTTTATGCCTCTTAATAACCCTTTTTCTGTTTGCGGGTTAAACAGGGTGTCGAGAAAATACTTTATTTTAAAATTTGAAACCTCTATGCCTAAGTAATTAGTCGCAACCTGCTCTAATGTATGGGCCTCATCAAAAACAACCGCTTGAAATGATGGTAATACTGCACCGCCTGATGCGACATTGGCGAAGAAAAGATGGTGATTGGTAACAAGAATATTCGCCTTAGATTCCTCTGCTTTTGCTTTTGCGTAAAAACAATCTTTTCTAAAAGTGCAGTTTCTGCCCATGCAGAGGTCGCTTTCCCGGCAAACCTTATTCCATACGCTTTCCTGAGGAGAAAAATTGAGCTCCGGCTTAAGGCCGCTTTTTGTTTTCTTAAGCCACTCCCGGATTGCCAATGTATCCTCTTTTTCTTTCTCTGATTCAAATATCCCCGATATTTGGTTCTGGCGGGCTCTTCTTAAGCAGATGTAATTAGCCGACCCCATACATAAAGAAAACTTAAAATCTAACCCCAGGACTTCTTTTAGCCTGGGAAGGTCCTTTTTAACTAACTGTTCCTGCAAAGTCTTTGTATATGTGGATATAACAACTTTACTGTCTTTGTCTATTGTCCGCTTTATAAACGGTAAAAGATAAGCTATGCTTTTTCCGACACCGGTTCCTGCTTCAACTATAAGGTGCCTGTTTTTGGCTATAGCTTTATCTACAGCTTTAAGCATATCAACCTGCTGAGGCCGCAATTCGAATGTATTGCCCTTAAAAAATGCCTGAGCCAGGTTTTTCTTGCCGCCGCCGAATACTAAGGAAAATATATCCATCTTTCTTCTGCTGCCTCTGCCCCGGAGAATGTGCCTATTAAAATGAACCACCCTGCGGCAAGTCCGCAGAGGTATTTGGGCGAAGAAAAATAAATCACCTGTTCCTGGTTGTATTTGTCATGTTGTCATGCATTAACTTATCTTTTTCTTCTTTTTTCTCGGTATATTCTGAAAAACTCTTTCGCGCGCGGTCAACCGCAGTAAAAATCAAAGCTATAACAAAAGCGATAGCAAAAAGATAAATAAGCGCCATCTGTGATTTTACTTTTAACTTCATTTATCGCCTCCTCTTTTATTAACCTACTGATAAAAATGTATTGTTAGTTTTCTTAATGGGTATGGCTTCCCCTTCAAGAGTTAACCTCTTAATAGAAGCTAAATCTCTCTGATAAGCAATAGAATCTTGGCAAAATTCCTTATAAGACTGCGGGGTAATATCCAAAAGATTATTAAATTGGCAATCGATACATTTTGCGTAAGTTTCACCTAAATATTGCTTATATGAAGAGTATTCCCAATCAGCGGGATTATCCACAAGATAGGCAGTAACAGGATTTAAATGAATATAGCGGGTTAAATGAACTAATTGCTCATCGCTTTCAACCATCACTTTCTTAAACCTGCTTTCCCATAAAGGCCCTTTTCGCTTATTCTTTTTGTTAAAATAATGGGTGTAGCTATTGAGAGTTCTCCTCATAAAAACACTCGCTGCGCCTTCACAAAGTTCTCTAAGAAGAATATGAAAATGAGTGGGCATAATACAATAAGCAATAATTTCAACCAGTTTATTATCGCTAATTTTATCTAAGGGAACTATTTTTCTATTTTTTGCCTCTGAAGCTAGCGGCTTATTGCGCTCTAAATAGTAAGATAGCCGTAATGGAGGGTCTTTTAATTGATAATAATCAACCGTCTCAATAAATCGGGAAAATTCAAGCTCATGAGAAAATATTGTATATCTGGCAATACTTTTGTTAAAAACGTGATATACTCCTGTATCGTAGTTAATCCCCATCTTGAAACTCTTCCTTTCCCGCTTTATTACATTCTCCCTATATATCACTCGCGGAGTGATAGTAACATATATTTAATATTTTATAATAAAATAAGCTTCTCTTCAAACATTATTTCTTCTCACCTGTACTATCACTCGCGGAGTGATAGTAGGGAGGGGAGAAAAAAACGGGCTCCGTAAAAAGGGTTACTTTTTAAGCGGAGCCGTTTTTTATCCCTTAAAGGGATACTTGTAAAGCCCATCCCTTTTTAGGGACGGCAACGTCTTTAAGGCGGGCTTTACAGTAAAATTATTTAACCTAAGAAATGCATAAGCATTTTCCGGGTTAATATTTGTTTAACCTGCCTAATTTGGGCGCTTCAATTGATTTTTCAGCTATCTTTTTGTCCTGCTTTTCGTTGTATTCAGCGAATTTTCCTTTTGCGCGGTCAACTAAGGTAAAGACCACAGCGATAAGGAATGCAATGACGAACATAGCGATAAGCGCGCCTTGAGCTTTTTTCATCATAGCTTATTCACCACCTTCTTTATTCTCTAAAGGCCCTTTTGGTATTGATTTTACGTAATGTGTGCTTAACCAATAGGTTGTTTCAAGTCTTTCGGAATTCTGTAAGAAATTTAGCATTACCATGGTTTGCCCTTTTGAAAAAGAATACACTAACTTAAGCTTCTCATCCTTAATCGGAGGGTATCCCTCTAACTCTTTAAAGCCTTCATTGATAAACATGATCCGATAAAACTCAAGGATCTCATTCTTTTGTGCCTGAGAGTAGTATTTTCGCTTTATGATCTCAACTACGCCTTTTTCTCCATCCTGCTTTTCAAAAACCAGCTCAGTGCCTCTGGGCAGCAATTTCAACCTCTCCTGCAGTTCTGCTTGCGCAAAAACATTTAAACAAATGGCGATAAATAAGAATACCGTAAAAAAATAATGTATGATTCGTATTATTTTCATAGGTTAATCCTTCAGTTCGCCTTCGCCGATTGAATCTCCGGCCTGCTGATATACGCCCTGAATCCGGCGCTGGATATAGCCGAACATTACAATCAAAGTCGCGGCAATAAAAGCAATCAACACCGCATAAGTTATTACTGCTTGTGATTTCTTATTTACAATATTTTTCATTTTGTTTCAAATTATATTTCTTCAATAACCATATATCTATTTTATTTCGAAATAATATACGCATATTAAAGTTGTTCCATGTGTTTCCATGAAAGACATATCAAATACCGATTTGATTGAGAGAGGTAAAATATCTGTGAATCTGTATATAGTAATTGTGCAATTCGTTTCCGGTTGCTCAAATACTAAAGTTACCCCTTCTACTTTAAGCGGTGGAATTATATCATCGTACCCTTTAGATTCCAAAAATGGTATCTGCTTTGTAAATGGGTCAACTATTTTAAGCCATTTAAAGAAATCGTATCCGCCGTCGTGAGATTGAGAATCCACTAAATTCCATTTAAATTTAGGCATTTCATTTAAATAGAAATCTTTTACTGTTTTCGTATTGCTATGACTTAAGTATGCTGCACCAATCATAGGATAAAAATAAGTGTTATAAATGAATTCCGTTGCCACAGAATAAACTGGCATAAAGTCAAGATTACGTGGTTTAGTAAAAATCCAAGCAGGCCAAGGAGGAATCTTGAGAGAATCTTGTATACTTATAAAATAGGAACTTTTCCCTTTTTCGGGAGAAGATAGAAATCCGAGAACTATTTTATTAACGATGGTTTTTGAGAAGCTAAAACTACTCTGTTTAAGGCTATTACTTCCGGAATAATTAGTTTCACGCCAACCATCAGAAACAAGAAACTTACGATAAAAACCTAATATCTCTTCTTTTGATAAATAAGATTGATAGAAATAAGTTGTTACCTCCATATTAGTTAAGTGTTTAGCTTCTTGGCTAACCATTTCTGTCCTATGGGGCTTAGGTAAATCTAATGGTCTCGCTAATAAAAATTGGCACGTAATAATCAAAAAGAAAAATGTGAGAAATGATTTTTTTGCCTTAATCATCTTACCTCCGAAATAATATCGCTTTAAAATTCTTAATAAAAGGATAAAACAGATAAAATAAAAATTATCTAATTTATATATTTTTTGTATGCTACGTAAAAAATATATATTTGTGTTTCATAGCTCTTCTATCTTAATTTAAAATGCTGCAATCAAGCATGCCTCAAACCCTGATTCTGCATCGCCATTAGCGTCACCCCTGCTTATGTCTCCTCTTCCTGTACAATTAAAACTTGCTACAGCAGAACTTTGAACAGGTGGATAAAAGGTTATTTCATCAATATCGCCGAACATGATGCTTTTTACCGGACTTCCCATATGAAATTGAAAATTAGCCGAGTATACGGTTTGTGAGTGAATAATATCTTCCACATAAGCAACAGTGTAATCTTGAGTTTCGCTACTATTTCTTATTATCAGGTTCTGAGCCTCTTGTTGCCCTTCGAACCAATCATCATATGTTCTTTTTCCGCTATCCATGAAACTGTGCGCTTCATTTTCATTGACCGTCCCTGGCGGGGTATGTAATATCGGGTCATATAGTGGATCTGCCACGCCATCCAATCGATTTTTTTGTGCTTCCACACCCTTCTGCTGAGCATTTCTAAAATCAGCTTCGGCTTTTCGCGCATCCTCTTCCTGTTTAGTTTCATTGTCCCTATTTATCCTTACGTTCCAATTATCGGCTGGTTCTATCTCAACAATTGCTGTAACCATATGGAATCGGGCAGAACCGTCTACCCAGGGAAAAGTATAAGGCATGCCGCTTTGGACATTGTCGGGCTTAATTTCATCGAGAAATGCTTGATATTCATCTCTAGTTTTATCGCCTAAGCGGTGCATAATGCCGGAATTCTGAAAATTAATCATAATACCCATATAAAGAGCATTGTTATAATAATTATCGGGGTTCTCTTGGTTACCATCTACAGCCCTCTTTACAGCATCCAACTTCTGTTGCATTTCTTGATCATGATCTTTCCTGTGTCGCTCGGCATCAGAAACGGTTTGTGCAGCAACGTCTCCCTCATGTATTATTATACGGTCTTGAGGAAGTGCTATCGGAGAAAGAAAACCTGCAGCAGAGCCATAAGCTATCTTTTCATCCGTATAATTTTTATCCTGAGCCAATTTTGACTTAAGTTGCTGCGATGGCTGGTCACTGGAAACACCTCTGTTATGTTCTTCTTTCATCGAGCCTCTTTTACTTTTATCACTATCATTCTGGTCAGCAACATAATTAAAAGCATTGGCCATAACAGAAGCAGCAGCCAAAGCTCCGGCGTCTGCGGCATTCGCGGAGTGGGTTTTATCTTTTGCGGTTTTTCCCACAATTATTATTATAAAGGTGATTGCGATAAGGGTTGCGATTGCGGCGATAAAATAGACTGAGATTTGGCTTTTGCGGATTGATAAAAAGAGGTTGCGCCTCCCCATGTTTTGCCTCCTGATATTGAAATAAATCAAAAATTAAATATCAAAAATCAAAATGACAAATTAAAATGTAAAAATTAGCGTTTTCCTTTAAGCGTAAGGATGCTTGAAGCAAAAATCTTTGCAATTTCATCTAATTCACTTAAAAAAGGGCTTACGTTCTCATTAGTTGCACGTTTACTATCGCCTAAAAGCATAAGCCATATTTTGCTTTCATTTGCTGATTTTAATGAATGGTTGAAAAAATTTATAAAATATTTTTTACTGCTTGCAGATTGTCCTTCAATGTAATTTCCTAATATGCTTGTTCCGCTTCGCAATAATTGATCTCCAAGCCTTCTTGAAACATTATCGCTAGGCAATTTATCAATAAATTCAATAATTTTAAGGGCAAATTTATAAAGCCTGTTTTTAAATTCTGTTTTAAATTTTTCTTTGTCTATTCCGTATTTATCCATTTTAAATTTTAATATTTCATTTTACATTTTAATTTTTGATTTTTAATTTAAAATAACCTGTCAGTAGGCTGCCAATCCGGCGCCGGTTGAGTATGTCGGCCAAACCGGGACTGCGTATGCGCCGCCATGAGCGCCTCTCTCATCGACATTGCGCCCCCGCGACCTTCCGGCTAATACGCGGGTTGCCTCATAAGTTGCCTGGCGTGCGGGAATATGGGCAATGCCCCAGCCGAAAATACCCATTGCCGCTCCTATTATCGCCGTTGCCGCGGCAAATGCCAAGACTGATTCAAGTAAACTTTGTGAGCTTATCTTTTTCATTTATCCTCCGATTTTAAATTAAAAATCAAATATCAAAAATCAAAATTACAAATTAAAATTTAAAATGTTTAGACTCAATCTTAAAAATTTTATTTTTACATTGTCATTTTGATATTTAATTTTTGATTTTTGATATAACACTTACTTTCCTCCGGTTAAGGTGCGTGAGGCTCCGGAATACCTTGCCTGCGGATAGTTTTTCTCTGCAATTTTATAAATCATAGCTTCTGCGGTTCCTGCTGAACGGGTAGATTGCGTTTTATCATTCTGGGTATCAATTGTTACTTTTGAATGTTTTGTTGTTATATATATCGGTTCAACCCCTCCGCTTTGGCCTGAACCAAGGTCATACTCATAAAGCTTAGGAATCATTCCACCGTTAACTTTAACATAAGTTTTATCTTGCGGGCTCTCCCCTGAACCTTCAACGCTGGGAATTGACCAATGAACAACTGCTGAACCGCTTGATGTAATTCTCTGGCCTAAAATGGGCTCGCTAACCGAAGCCATTCTGCGGTCATCCCAAGTTCCGTAAGAAACAATCTCATTTGTATCATGAGCTTTAGCAAGGGCACTTCTAAATGCCTGCATAAGCACCCACTGGTCATTATTAAGCTTGGCAACATAAGTTACAACAATGCCAACAGCAACAAGCAGAAGTGTGCCTAAAACAGCCATTTCAACCATTGCTTGTGATTTGTTAACAGACTCTATTTTCATTCTATACTCCTTTAATTATTAATCCTCAGGGTTAGTTCCCTCATCATGCGACATGCGTCTATGTCCAGGATTTGACTGTCCCGGTGCCGGCATTGCCGCATCCTGGATATGAAGGCTGGCAATTGGTAAAGGCACTTTTGGCGGCGGCGGCGCGCTTAAAACAGTATAAGACGTTTGGAAATCCGATTCAACAATTGTATCGCCATAAGCATATTCTTTCCGGTCGTGGTTTGCCTTTTGACTGCTGAATTCAACTGAGCTTTGCCATATAAACGGCATTGGCCGGCGAACCTTTTGATTTGTTTCATGGCGCACGCGGGCCTGGATATGACGGTTTAAAAAATAATGCATGCTTGATAAAAAGCCGATAACAATAAATAATAAGACGCTGTATTCGACTATCGCATTTCCTTTTTTGTTTATGGTTTTCATTTGACTGCCTCACTTGCATCTACATTTAATTCATCGTAATTTAAACCTGTTAAGTCCTCGGGGTTATAATCAGGGTTGTTTTTAAATGTTTCAATATCCTGCTGAGCCTGGTTAATGTCAGGTTGAGTTACGTATTCTTCAACAATACCAACTGCCTGGTTACTTAAGCTATCTGCGGCAAATTCGCCCATTTCAACAATGCCGCCGTTGGGGCTTGAGAAATGAGGAGTTTGAGAATTTACATTGTTAACCATAACATCCATGCCGGGGTCAAACGATGAACCGAATACCGAATTGACAAGGGCTTTTTCCTCTCCGGAAAGCTGTGATTCAAAGTTAATATTTGCCTCGGGGACTTCATTTAAATTAGCGGTTCCTGTAATTTTATTTAAATCGCTCCTTTTCATGCCTCCTGTCATAACTGAGAAACCCTCTCTTCCTTCGTATTCAAAAGCCCAGCTGGTTATTTTTGCCACATTTGAGAAATCGCCGTCGCCATACCACTTACCCGGGGTAAAGGTATCTCCGGTTACTCTTTCACCGCCTAAGTTGTCAACGTGCTGTTTTAAATTGCCCTGCATGCCTCTTGATAAATAACTACCCATGGCAAGGAGTGTTACAACGGCTATTGCGATTAGAAAAGAGTATTCTAAGAAAGATTGGGCTTTTTTAGGGTTTTTCTTTAATTTCATAACCATCTAATGATTACCTCGTGATTTCGTATTTCGCAATTCGTTTCAATTATTAAAGGGTTGTGTTTCATCTAAAGGCCGCGATTTGCGCTCTGATCTTGCTGAAAATGACCCTTTTGAACGGGCTGTATCAAGCGGCCCCGGCCATTTTACCTGGGCTGTTCTTGATTCTGATGTGAACTGCTCGTGCAAATCCGTAAGCCCGTTTGCATATTGGTCTGCCATCTGGTCGCTGGTTGCCTGAAGCTGGCCCTGCATAGCTCTTTTTATATAGGCTCCTGCGCCTAAAAGAGCGCCTACGGAAACTGCTACTAACAGTGCATATTCCAAAACAGACTGGGCTTTCTTAAACCGTTTGTTTATAGTGTTATTACGGCTTATTCTCATTATCACCCTTCCTTGCATTATCCTTAGCTTGGGCCTTATTCAACAAAGGTCTCCTGGTCAAGCGGGCTTACCTCTCTTCTAGTTTGAGATTCAGTGCGGCCTCCCTCAACAGTTGTTTCCATAAAACCGGCAACTCCTCCGGTTGTCGCTTCAACAACTCTGTCGTTGGTTACTAACATGTGCTCGTTGCGCTTGGTTAAATCGGGTGAATACTGGTCGCCTATCTGGTCACCTACGGTAACCAACCTTCCTTGGATTGACCTTTTAATATAGGTCTGCATGGTAAGCAATGCTCCCACGACTACACCTATAAGAAGAGCATACTCTAATGTGCTTTGTGATTTTTTCATTTTCTGTAACACGTCTTACACCTCCTTAAAATTTTGCCATCGGAATAACTTTTGGCTCTATGTCAAAAGTTTTAACAAATCCTTTGCTTTAAGCCTTATTGACGTGTGAAGGATGTGTGATCGGCTTTCATGTCTTCGGTTATGGTAATCGGAGAATCCTGATTATCAAAATCCTCAACAAATGTCCTTTCCTGTCTTTGATTAGTCGTTATTTTTTCACCGCTTGTTCCTTCGTATTGCAGGGTTTGGCCGCCGGTTGTGGCAACGTAGTCATTTACTGCATCAAACACGCGGGCCTCAAGGCCGCGTTTTACATAGTTCTGTATTCCCATGGCCGCCGCTACAACCAAGGCAAAGAGAATTGCGTATTCCGCCGTTGATTGTGCTTTTTTCATCTTTACTAACATCGGGACACCTCCTTAAATTATTTTGTCATAGCTTTTCTTGTGACAGTATACTTTTAATCATTGCTGGTTAATATTATCGCCATCCGGGTTTCTTCCTGCGTTATTTAGAAATGTAGCTGTCTGGGTTGTCATAACCTCTGAGGAGTCAGTAAACATCTGGTTGATGGCATTTCTTATAGGCCCGTTTGCCGCGGCAATTACGGCAACAATAATAGCTGACAACACAATGATATATTCTAAGATGCTCTGAGCTTTTTTAACTCTCATTTTATCCACCTCCCCTATTTTTATTCTAATCTTACAAAGATTCTTCAAAAACATATATTATCTAACTCCGGTTATCGGATCATATATATCAGCCCAGGCGTGATGTGTGCGCGCTCTTATGGAGCTGAATATATAACCGGTCATGGCTATCAAAGATAGTGAAACAAGGGCTATCAACGCCGCGTAATCAAGGAAACTTTGGGATTTGCGTTTAAATAACATCTTTGCTCCCTTATTTAATCTCTGTCTCTGGTAAACTGCCGCTTATCACAGCCGGAAGAGACTTCTCCACTTCCTTAACATAGCCCATATCACTTTCGCCCTGGTGAAAATAATACTCTCCCTGATTATATTCTGCACCGCCGTAAGTATCTGTTTGGTCGTTCCATTTGGGGTCATTTAAATTTCCCGGGGGCTCATAGAAATCCTGGCTCGCAATATTCTCCGGAGGCTCAGTCTGCTTCATGATATTATTCGTCGCCTCATCCTGTATCTGGCTTAAGCCTGTATCAACACCCTGCCTTAGACCAACTGTTCCGGCAACAATTGCGATCACAACCGCTGTTAAAACAGCGATATATTCAAGGATGCTCTGGGTTTTTATGCCTTTTTTTAGCTTATTTTTCATTGTGACCTCTCTTATATCTTACCTGCGCCTCTTGAGGCTTCGTTTAACTCCTGGTTTAGATGCCTTACTCTTACCTCGATGCTTCTTGAAACATAAAACGCGATTGCCGATACTGCCGCGGATGTGATTAATACTAATGCCACGTATTCCATAATGCTTTGGGCTTTAATTTTTTTCTTATTCATTATCGGCTCCAGTTTGGCATTTCGTAAAGCTCGCCGCGGGCCTGGCCTGCGGTATAACCGTTGTTTTCGCCCGGGTCATTGATTATTTGATCCTGGGGCACAGAACCGCCGAATTGATCAGTGTGCTCGGCCCAATTAGACGGCCATTTGTACTGGCCCTGATCAACTTTGTCTTCTAATGTTTTTCCCATAAGGGTGCTTTCAGAGAAATAAGTTTCTGTTGTTCCCTGGTATGTGTCGGCGGCGCCTTTGATGCCGGCGATAAAGGCAGCAACGCCTACAACTGCGAATACAATCGAAACGCTTATATATTCGAGTATTGATTGTGATTTTCTTAATTTCATCTAATCCTCCCTAAATAACAAACCGGGTTGCCGAATGAGTCAATGAGAGACTTTTCGGCAACCCGGTTATCCCTTTTTCGTATTTAGATAGAGTCTGCGAATGCAAAATCCGCTTTAAATAGATGTGATTCTAAGAAGAGTTAAGTAAGCTGTGTTCTTGGGACCCGTGGCTTTGTTTCCTTGAGCCGGGTATAGCTCAAGGAACCTTTATCGTTGCCTCCCTGAAATCATATAAGTATACCATATCTGAGGGTGCGATTTCAAGCTAACTTTAAAAAAAAGCGGCTAATTGCGAAAACGCTTTCACGAGAAATTAAGAGCTTTCCTAAGGCAGCAGCATTCCATAACATATTTGATAACAGCATGTTATGTAACAAATATTCTTTTCTCATCTAAATACAGCCCTGAACGGTTAATCTTTTTTTTCACTTCCTTATTTAATAAAGGTAAAAATACCTTGACAAATTCCTTATGGTAAGAAAAAGAGCCTTTTTTATTGAGGAGCTCTGCCTCTGCAATCATTTTCTGAAATACCTGCATAAGAAGATACCCCAAAACTTTAAAGTCAGAAAGAGCCGATATCGTAAGGTTGTCGGGGATGATTTTACGTATAAAATCCCTGCTTTGCGCAACAGCAAAAAGAGATTGCTCTATGATTTTCATATCGGCTTCAAAAGTGTCATGGGGATAAGGCCAGGAATAAAAATACCTTTTCATCAGAAGCGTAAAGTCTTTTGACCTTCTTTTTATATTTTCCGTTGTGATAACACCCCATACGGGAAGCGCCGCTATTTTATGTTTTATAAGAATGTTTGGCAATCTGATTGCCTGCTTTTTCTGGGGACAAGAAAATTCTGTAAGGATTTTAACCGTATAAATCTGGCCGAGCTCCTGCCAAAAATGCCTGTGGAACCTTCCCTGTTTAGCAAGAAAAGTCATGCCTTTTGCTAAAATTCTGGGGGCATAACCGCACGCAAGCGTAATGCCGGAAATTTCTTCATTTAATTCATATATGGCCTCATCATCTTCTCCCAAAACTTCTATTTTGCTTAATCCGGTTTTTATGCCCTGGATAAAGTCTAAAACAAGAGGGGATAGATGATCAAAACTTTTTGTGTAGCCGATTATCAATGTCTTTTCATCAAGCATCCGCCTAATCCGCTGGCGAACCCATTTAAGAGGGAGAAAGAACTCCTCAACCCCGCAGGGCACATCCCATAAAGTTGAAAATTTAGCATCGCAAAAACCGGTTGACCCGTCAGAAAATATAAACTTAACCGATGAGGCGATCTTTAAGTCTTCTTTCATCGCCGCAAGGCTCACTGGAGGGTTATATTTTTCAATTACCCTATTTAAATTATCCCATGCCAAGGCGGGAAATTTATACAAACCCGATATGCTAAGCAGTCCTTTTCTTTCTATGTTTTGGGAATTGTTTGCGCCGGCCATTGATGAAAAAACAGCAAGGTTTAATAGCTTCTGGACCTTATCAATTTTCAGCTTCGGGAAATAAACCGCTAATTGCCGGGCAGCTTCATTAAATAAACCGATATGCGAATCCAAGGCTTTTAAAAGAAGAAGGCCGCACTGCAAATTCTCTTGCGTGGCATACCTGATAGAAGACGGCTTTCGCCCCTTACCCTCGCTTATACCTTTGTTGGAAAGTATATTAGAGATTGCGCTCTTCGAAACTGAGATATTATGTTTTTCCTTAATAATTCGGGAAATTTCCCTTACCCCTAAATAAGGGGCTTTTTTCTTCTCTCTTATAACCAATTTCTTGATTGATTTCTCGATTTTCTTTTGTGCCATAATTAGCCTGGGATAATAAACAATGTAGGATACCTTAAGCCCGCAAAAAAATCAAGGGTTTTCTTGTATATCTAACTTATTTTGTAGGCTTAATGGAGTTAAAAAAGCCTGGTAAAAAAGAGGGGGCTCTTCGCCCCCTTGGTTTGGTTGGTTGTATCCCAAAACCCTCTTTTCATTTATTTATACCATATAAAGTAACCATTTTTCAAGGTAAAATTGAAAAAAAATTGAAACGGTTACTTTTAAAAAGGGTGGGATTAATAATCGGAGAAGGCCTTATCGTCAAGAAGGCCGAGACGCTGAAATTCGGGGAAAAAACGGGGATAATTTCTCATAACGGTCTTGAATTTGCCCTGGATTCTTCCTTCATGATCCTTGGTTTCACGGCGGAAGATAAACAAATCCTGGAGGCCGACCTCATTGCGCTCGACACCGCGCACTTCAGAAATATGAGTTATACGGCGTACACCATCATCTGAACGCTCCTGCTGGATTATAATATTTAAGGTTTTACCGATCATACGCCTTATTTCTTCAATGGGAAGCTTTATGCCTGAGGAAAGTATCAGGGTTTCCATCCTGCTTGTTATCTCCTGTGGGGAATTTCCGTGAATTACAGCCAAGGTTCCCCTGTGGCCGGTGGACATAGCCTGAATCATCTCAAGCGCCTCAGGCCCCCTTACCTCGCCGACGATTATCCTGTCCGGGCGCATGCGAAGAGCATTTCGTATAAGGTCACGCAGGCTGACTTCTCCTTTTCCATGCTCATCGGGAGTGCGCGTTTCCATGGGCACCAAATTATCCTGATGGAGAACAAGTTCAGCGGTATCCTCTATGGTTACGACTCTTTCCTGTTCGGGTATATGATGAGAGAGCATCTCCATGGTGGTGGTTTTGCCTGAGCCAGTTGCGCCGGAAAAAAGAATATTGATTCTTCCTCTTATACAGGCAATTAGAAACTCTGCCATCTTCTGGTTTAGAGTTCCCCTTACAACTAAGTCGTCTAAAGAATGCAGTTCGCGGTCAAATTTTCTTATGGTTATCGCGGTCCCGCAGCGCGAAAGTGGATGCTGGATGATGTTGACACGGGAACCGTCAGGAAGGCAAACATCGCCAAAAGGATGAAAGTAAGATATTGTTTTCCCGACTTTGGTAAAATACTCATCGATTATATCCTTAACGTCATCCTCGCTGAAAATGACATCTACTTTAAACTTCTTACCCCCAAGTTCGAGCCATGTAGCCTGGGGGCCGTTTATCATTATTTCGGTTATTTTGGAGTCAGCCAATAGTTTTGCAAGCTTCTCAATACCTTGAGCCATCTTTTACCTTATTCTTTAGAGATGAATACTTCTCTGGGTAAATCAATGCCGCGGGCCCGAATTTCATCGTAGAATGTAGGAATATAGCCTAAAGAAGTAAAATAACCTTTAACTTTTCCTTTATCATCTACGCCGGTCTGGCGGTAGTAAAATATATCCTGAAGGTTTATATGGGTTTCATCGAGCATGCCGACAACTTCTGTAACAGCAACTACCTTACGGGACCCGTCTGACAAACGCTCTGTCTGGACAATCAAATCAAGGGCTGAAGCAATCATCTCTCTTATGGAACGCACAGGAAGTTCTATGCCGCTCATCAAAATCATACTGTCAAGCCTTATTAAAACATCATGGGTTGTGTTGGCATGAATTGTTGACATACTCCCGTCGTGGCCTGTATTCATGGCCTGAAGCATATCAATAACTTCGTGGCCTCTAACTTCACCTACGATTATCCTGTCAGGGCGCATGCGAAGGGAATTTCTGAATAAATCCCTTATTGTAATCTCGCCCTTTCCCTCAATATTAGGCGGCCGCGCCTCAAGCCTTACCCAGTGTGCCTGGTGAAGTTTAAGCTCGGCTGAATCTTCAATACTAACAATCCTCTCTTCATCAGGGATATACTCAGATAAAATATTTAAGAATGTTGTTTTTCCTGAACCGGTTCCGCCTGAAATCAGGATATTTTTGCGGGCCCTGACTGCGGCATTTAAAAACAAGGCTATCTCAGGGGTTAAACTCTCGAATTTATTTATTAAATGGTCCATGGTAAAACGCTGGCGAGCGAATTTTCTTATGGTTAAAGTCGGCCCGGTCAAAGAAAGGGGCGATATAATAGCATTAACGCGTGAGCCGTCAGGAAGGCGGGCGTCAACATAAGGAACAGACTCATCAATTCTCCTTCCTAAAGGAGCAAGTATTCTTTCAATAACTATTCTTACCTGATCGTTGCTGGTAAACTTCTTGGTTGTTAAATAAAGCTTACCTTCTCTCTCTATGTAAATATGGTCTTTATTGTTAACCATTACCTCTGTTGTGGACGGGTCTTTGAGAAGATCTTCCAGAGGCCCGAAAGCAAGAGCCTCATCCAGTATCTCTTTGGTCACTTTCTTACGCACCTCAAGAGAAGAGATGAATCCTCCGGCTTCTTTGCTTATTATATTGGCCACAACTCTCTCTGCCCGCTTACGCAATTCCCTTATTCGATCAGGGCTGTATGAGAAAACTTCGATAGACAGGCGTTTTAAATCAAGTTCTTCGATAAGCTGCTGGTGAACCCTTTTTTTGAATCTTATCACCTCATCTTCCTCTTCCCTAAGCTCTATCTTTTCAGTCTTCTCAGCCAAACCTATTTTCTCCCAGAACAATTCCTCTTCCTGGACTTCTAAGTCTTTTGATAGGCGGATTTGGGTTAAGTCTTTATGTTCAATATGGATATCAGCTCTGTCAATTAAATCTTTTGTAAGTTTATCAATTGCGTTTGAAATCTTAGAATTGGGGCTATAGTCAACAATCGGAACGCCTTTGTTCATAGATACTCCTGCGACTTTTCCTTCTGATGGAACGAGCGCAATAATTTCGGAAGGCAGAATAGCTTTTATCTCCTGCCAGCTGATAGAACCTTTACTCTCGGCACGGTTTAATATTACTTTTATCATACGCGAAGGAAACCCGATGCTCTGAAGGGTATCAAGAAGCCACTCGGTTTGATAAATTGAAAGAGTATCAGGTGTTAACACAAGAAGAATAAGGCTTGAGAAATCAAAGGTGGTAATAAGGTTGTCGGTTAAAGTGCTTCCGCCGTCTATGATGATAAAATCGAAATCGTTTTGAACGAGGTTTAAGAAATCCTTTATTACCTGCGAGGTTATCTTTGACCTCTGGGAAAGCTTGGTTATCGAAGGCAAAAAGGCTAAATTGCCTTTATACCGGGAAAGGTAGCTGTGCACATTGCGCTTCTTCTGGGCGAATTCATCAAACTGTTCTATGAGATTAAAAAGACAATACTTAGCCGAAATTCCCAATAGTTTCGAGGTTGATTGAGGAGCGCCCAAATCGAGGTCAAGATACAACACCCGCCTTGCTTTTGAGGAAAGGCTCACCGCGATATTAAGAGAAAAAAGGGTTTTACCTACCCCTCCCTTAGGGCTGAATAATGTTATTATGCGTGCCTGCATACTACTTTATTCTATAGGCTATAGGTATGTCTATCCATAGGTCTTCCAGCTCTACGCTAGAAGGAAACGGCGGGTACGGACTTAAAGACTTTGCGACATCAAGAGCACTACTATCAAAATACTCATACCCGGAAGACTCAATTACTCTTGCCTCGATAATATGTCCTTCCTGGTTTAAATGAATCTTGAGTTTCAAATCTCCCTGCCAGCCCGCTTCGCCTGCGAGCCTGGGATAGCCAAGGGATTTAAAAATCATGTTTTGGACTTTAAGTATATATTCGTTTAAGTTTTTATCATGTGTAAGGTACTCGGGAAACACAACCGGTTTTAAAGAAATCGGAGCACGCCCCTGGCCCTCGGCAGCCGGCCGGGGCTTTTCAATGTTACTTTCCCTGATTATAGGCGTTAAGGTTATGACAAGCTCGGTTTCGTCATTCTGAAAATCCTTAGACCTAAAAAGCGCCCCCAGAATAGGAATGTTTGCCAAACCGGGAACTTTATCAATATTTTTTGATTCTTCGTTTTTGATGAGGCCGCCGATGAATATAGTATCTCCGGAGTCAACATTCAAAACGGTTTCGGCTTCGCGGGTAGTGAATGCGGGGATGCTTATGCTCGAAACCGTGATAGCGTTTGTCCAGTCAAGCTCGCTTACTTCAGTGCTTACGTTAAGAAGGACTCTGTTGCCGGAAATCACATTGGGCTGTAAAGTTAAGATTACCCCGTACTCTCTATACTCAACATCAACTCCTGTGCCGGTCTCATTGGTTGTCGATGAACTAACATAGGGGACTTCTCCTCCTACTGTCAGCTTTGCTTCTTTTCCGCTTAAACACATAAGCTGAGGCCTGGAAAGGATTCTTCCCTTGTCGTCTTCAATAATCATATTGATACGCGCGGTAAGTGCGTCTCTTGACCATAAATGCACAGGCCAAATAGCGCTCCAGGGTTTTATTTTATTCAGGGTGGTGCTGACGCCTCCCGTAGAAGTGGTGCCGGGAGCCGAATAAGGCTCCTCTCTAAATTGCAAATAATCCTGCCAGTTAACACCCAACTGGTCTATTTTACTCTTGTTCAATTCAAGAACCTGGCATTCAATCTCAACCATCTTGCTCTCTTCCTTTAAGGAGAGAAGGTTATTTACGCTTGCAGCAAAGGGCTCGAGAACGCTTTCGATATTCGCTTTCTCAACAGGTGTTACCTCTCCCATAACCATTATCTTGCCGGTAACTTCATTATTTTTAAAAGATACGTTCTCTATCTCTAAATTTTTATTTATCAAATTCTTGAGTTTCTCACTGACTCTATCGAGATCCTGGGGCTGGACAGTAATAAAAAATTCGTTTTTCCCCGCTTTGTCCCATATTGTAAGTACGGTTTCTCCGCCTTGTTTTGCCACGACAACAACCTCATTTCCGGAAATCTTAGTAATATCAGCGATTTCCGGATTACGGATAGATGCCCGCTTGGGAGATAAAACACTAAAAACATTAACCTCACCCACAATAAGCGATATTTCTTTGTCATCTTCTTCGAGGTTTAGAAAATTTTGAGCTGTTAGAGTTGTGAAAGGAAAAATAGAGAAAAACGAGAATATAAATATGAAAGAAGTTATTATTATCGTTCTCAAGGTTATCCTCCTTCAATGAGGCCATGACTTATAAAAATCTTTGATTTTCATAAGTCATAAGGCCGAATTGATACTGAGTCCGCAGCAGGCGGACGAAGTATCTTATAAAGGTTACTTCTTATATCAGCGCAAAGGTTCCTCGCCGCTTTGTGAGCCGCGGTAAACCTCAACAGTAAGCTCATCTTGCTTAGACGTCGGAGGCGGCGGAGTAAACCCCAGGCGCGCCATTAAATTATCAAATGTGACCGCTGAATACCCAAACTCTTCGCCGGTATCCAAAGGAGACCTTAACACCAGCCTGAGTTTGCTCCACTCTAACATATAGGTAAGCACTTTAACATTTTCCGGTTTAAGAGAAAGCGTTATAGTATCGATGCTCGTTGACTGTTGATAAGGAGATATGTTTTTATTTGTCGCAAGAATCTTAACATTCTGAAACACATTGACAACAACGGGAGCATTCTGGCCTGAGCCTGTGGGCAGGCTGAAAGTTCCTATAATATCGACCTTGTCTCCCGGACGAAGTAAGCCTTCGATAGCGGAAATTTTGTCAACAGGAATAGTTATCGCCCGGTAACCCGGTGGAACTGTCTGAGAAAGGTAATCCGCCCCCGTTAAAATCCTTAACATGTTTGCGCTTATATACTGGCCTCTTAAAATATCGGTCTCGGCAAACTGGCCGATAACGGATTGAACATCACTTAAGTCATTCGGGTTTAAAGTATTCTTCTTTACTACCTTCTTCTCAATCATATCCTGAGTTATAGTGGTTTCTTTAGGTATGTCTCTCCTTGCGACAACGACTTCAACGAGTTTGCCTTCCTCAATAAGCCTCTGGATTCTCGCTTCCTGCCTTGCGTTATGCTGCCAAATCAGAAATAGCGCAAACATACCCACAATAAGACCGATTACTATGTTCACCATTCTTTTGTCCATATCTTACCTCTTTTTTTATTAGTCGAGCAAATGGCTATTAACCTTTATTTCGAATTTTGACTTGGCGCTAAAGACTATATCGTCTTTTTTCTTCTC
This sequence comes from Candidatus Omnitrophota bacterium, assembly GCA_043820815.1. Classification (GTDB taxonomy): domain Bacteria; phylum Omnitrophota; class Gorgyraeia; order Duberdicusellales; family 4484-171; genus JBDRDJ01. The sequence continues at coordinate 47,087 of JBDRDJ010000004.1, read as the reverse complement.
TATTTTATCCCTGCGCAGCCTCTCTTCTATTGCCTCGCGGACTTCGCTTAAAGGAGTGATTTTTCCTTCTTTTATATCTTCAACCTTGATAATATAGTATCCTTCTTCTCCTTTAAAATAATTCGAAGAGCTTCCTTTTTCAGTAGTGAATACTGTCTGCCAGAACTTCTCAAAATTCTTGAGCCTCTCCGGGATATTTTCCGAACCAAAAATCAAATACCCCAGGTCTCCCCCTTTGCTTTTATTCTCTGACACGGAGTATTCTTTTGCAAGGCTTGCGAAATCTTCGCCTTTAAGAAGTTTAATTAAAAGGTCTTTGGCCTCCGTCTCAGTTGAAACAACTATTTCCCGCACTTTTGTCTGCTGAGGCTCTGTTAAAGCCAATTTGTTACTTTCGTAGAAATTCTTTATTTCCACATCGGTTACAGTAATGCTTTTTGCTATGTCACCGAGCATCTTCTGTGCCAGGAGGGTACGCTTAAAATTTCTTATTGCGTCCTGAACCTCTTTTTCCTTATCCACACCCTGAGCTTCTGCTTCCTGAGCCAGAGTCTCGATATCTACCAGCTCCTGGAGAAAACGCTTTTGGAATTCTTTATTCTCGGTATCAATTTCAGCATTTATGGCCCTTACGGCTTTAAGCTGGTTTTCAAAATCTATTTTTCCTATAGCCCAATTGCCTACTTGGGCTAAAAGAGGGCCTTTATAGGAAAGAACCGGCGATTTTTCCGGTTTTGGCTGTTGCGGCTTATTCCAGGGAAGATTATCACATCCTGCTATAAGGATTACACATAAAACTAAAATAGTTAAAACTTTCTTAGGCATACCTCCTCCTTTTTAATTTATTTTACCTTAGCCGCATAAGCATGTCAATTAAAATGGTTTTTTATTTTCTGATTAATTTTCCCTTTAGGCTGAGCCATATAAAAGCATGCTTAACTGAAAAGAACAAGAGTAAAAGAAAAAAATAATATAGAGTCATACCCTTTAATGTAAAAGTATAAGGAAACGCGGAAAACCTTAAGGAGCCTAAGAAACGCGCCGAAGCAATAAAGATTTTAATCAGAAGAGAAATGACCGCGCCAATGCTAGCGGCAAAATAAGGTATCGGCGAAAGCATAATCATAAGAAAATTCACTGTCAAAATTGCCGTAAAGAAAGGTATAAAAATTATATTAAAGGCAGGGCTTAAGATATAGACACGCCCGAAATAGTATGATACTAAAGGGGTAATAAACAGGGCAACCCAGAGCGACGAGACAAAAATATGCTTTAAGTAATTAGCAACCGGGCTTCTTGAGGCCTTCAGGGGGAAAAAGCTGAAGCCTAAAATAATGGCGCCCACTGCCAAAAAGGACAGCTGGAAACCAACCTCAAACAAGGCTTCCGGGTTAACAAGCAAAGAAACAAAACCCGCAAGGCCCAAGGAGTTAAAAGGGTTTGTTTTGCTTTCGGCAAAGAAACTGATTGCAAAAACTAAATACATAATAACCGCGCGTACGGTCGATGCGCTTGCCCCTGTAAGAATGGTATAACAAATTAGAAAAATTAGTGAGGCGGCTAAGCTCGCCCGATAATTTAAATGCAGGGATCTAAGAAAAAATACAAGAATAAAAGCGCTTAAACCAATGTGGAGCCCGCTTATGGCTAAAAGGTGAGAGGCGCCGGCTCTTTGAAAAATTTCCCTCTGGCCCCCTAAGAATTCCCTGCGCCCTAAAAAAACCGAAGACAGGAAACTGAACGCCTCCGGGCTTGTGTTTCTTTCGAATAAATTAAGCAGGCTGGCGGTTATTTTTATCTTCAGCCTGTCGATAAGTTTTAAAGGTAATTCATGTAAACCCGAATCCTTCTTTATATAAAGGGTATAAAAAAACCGTTTCTTGTATTTGCTTTCTCTTATTTTACCTTTTACGGCGTACGAGTTAAGATACTGCATTGACAGGGTATAATCGGCTGCTTTTACCTTTTGGCATACCGGATAAACTCCTGCCCTTTCTATATGAGCCTTGAAAGAATTGCGGTGATACTGCTTTATAGGATAAGATACGACTTTAAGTTTAAAATTGTTTTCAGTTCCCGAGAAATCTTTTAAACTATAAAAAGAATAAGGAATAATCCATAATGCTCCTAAAAAAACAAATAACAAAAGCAGTGATATTTCAAAAACAAAAGGCCTGTTGCGCTTATGATAGAAGATTGCTGATAATAGAGCGGCCGATGACAAGCACAGAAAAAGCATAAAAAACTGAAAATGCCTGCCGATAATAATACCCAAAGCAAAGCAAATGAAAATGAAGAAATTCAGGCAAGCGCCCAGATTGATGTTTTTCATTAGTTTTAACGCAGATGGCCGCAGATTAAATTTTATTGGCCATCTTCAGAAATATTGTTTAAAGTAAGAGTGATGAAATTTTTGATGGCTTCGATTTTTTTATCACCGATTCCTTTTACATTCTTAAGGTCATTTATACTCTTAAAATTCCCGTGCTGCCTGCGGTAGTCTATGATTCTTTGCGCAATTGCCGGGCCTATACCGGGGAGGCTCTCAAGCTCTTTGGTTGAAGCGGTATTGATATCAATCTGTTTATAAACAGGGTCTGTAAAGGCAGGGTTTTGCGCTATTGATTCCGGCTGATATTTGTTTGATTTTACAAGGCGCAAAATACTTCCGGATAGTATAAGAAGGCCTATGCAAAGCAAAACCTGGCGTTCTCTGGGAGACAATAGAAACATAATTTAAGTTGAGTTTCAGATGTCAGGTTTCAGAATAGTATATAATAATAGCCTTATGCCTTCTGACTTCTATCTCTGGCTTCTGACTTCTGATCAAAATTAAGCGACGATGTTTACGATTTTCTTGTCTATATAAATAACCTTTTTTGGCGAGTTGTTTTTGAGGGCAGTTTTAATCTTTTCTAAAGAAAGGGCCTTTTCCTGTATCTCCTCTTTAGGCCAGTTAACGTTTACCAGAAGCCTATCTTTGACTTTCCCGTTTACAAGAACAGCTATTTCAACTTCCTCTTCCTGTAAATACTTTTGGTTAGCGCGGGGCCAGCTGCGTTTAAACACGGAATGCTTATTGCCAAGCAGCTCATTAACCTCTTCGCAAAGATGAGGCGTAAAAGGAGAAAGAAGAATAAAAGTAGTATCCACTGCTTCGCGCAGGACCTCTTTGCGCAATGAACCGTCATTTAAAGATTTATGCGCCTGGTTTACTAATTCCATTATTCTGCTGATTGCCGTATTAAACTGAAAACTTCCTTCAAGGTCGCGCGTTACGGATTTTATGGTTGTATGAATCTTTCTTAGCAGAGTTATTTCCTCAGGATTCAGCCCGCCGGAATCTGCGGATTCCCGGTAATTACGCAGAATTTCGGCTAAGCGCAATGCCCGCTGTATAAACCTGAAACAACCCTGAAGCCCCTGGTCCTGCCACTCGGCGTCTTTCTCGGGAGGCCCCATAAAAAGAATATAGAGCCTCATTGTGTCGGCTCCGAATTTATCGATAATGTAATCGGGGGCAACGACATTGCCCTTTGATTTTGACATCTTTGCGCCGTCCTTGACTATCATGCCCTGGGTAAAGAGCCTTTTAAACGGTTCCGGAAAATCAGTATCTATGTTTTTATTATCGATGAGAAACTTATAGATAAAACGCGAATACATAAGATGAAGTATCGCGTGCTCAACTCCTCCTATATACTGGTCAACAGGCAGCCATCTCTTTATATCGGCGCTGACAAAAGGGCGCTGTTCGTCTTTGGAAGAAATATAGCGCAGATAATACCAGCTTGAATCAACAAAGGTATCCATGGTATCGGTTTCTCTGATTGCCGGCCGGCTGCATTCAGGGCATTTGGTATTTATGAACTCTTCGCTGTAAGTTAAAGGCGACTGCCCTGTGGGAAGAAACTCTTTAACATCAGGCAGTAAAACCGGTAAATCTTTCTCCGGCACAGGAATCTGGCCGCATTCCTTACAGTATATAACAGGAATCGGCGCTCCCCAGTAACGCTGGCGGGAAACCAGCCAATCCCTAAGTTTATAATTAATATCCCGTTTACCAATGCTATTTTCCTGCATGTAATCCGCTATTTTTTCCTTTGCTTCTTCCGAGGGCAAACCGTTGAACCGGGATGAGTTGATAAGCACCCCTTCTCCTTCATAGGCTTTTTTATCGTGGTTGGTGGTTGGTGATTGGTGGTTGGTATTTTTGATTACTTCGACGATAGGCAAGTTGTATTTTACGGCAAATTCGTAATCACGCTCATCGTGTGCGGGAACGCACATTATCGCCCCGGTTCCGTATCCGGAAAGAATATAGTTAGCAATCCAAATTGGAATCTTTTCTTTTGTCATGGGATTTAAGGCATAGTATCCGGTAAAAATACCCTCTTTTTCAAAACTATCCATAAGGCGGACGGAAACAGGCTGATTTTTTACCCTCTGAACAAAATCCCTTATATCAGGATTGGCCATAAGCCTTTCGACAAAAGGGTGCTCCCAGTTTAATGCGACAAATGTAGCGCCAAAGATAGTGTCAACGCGTGTGGTAAAACATTCAAGCACCTCAGAAGTTCCCTGAACGGGAAACTTTATTTCAACCCCCGATGACTTTCCTATCCAGTTATTCTGCATTAATTTGACTCTTTCCGGCCACTCGCTGAGCAACTCTAAGCCGCTTAGAAGTTTTTCTGCATATTCGGTTATTTTGAAAAACCACTGTTTAAGTTTCTTCTGAGTTACATCACTCGAACAGCGCTCACAGGCGCCGCTTATCACCTGCTCGTTGGCAAGAACGGTTTTGCAGGAATTGCACCAATTGACGAGAGCCTCTTTGCGGTAAGCAAGTCCCTTTTTATAAAGTTCGAGAAAAATCCACTGGGTCCATTTGTAATAATCAGGCTGGCAGGTAGTAATTTCCTTTTCCCAGTCATAACCGATACCCCAGCTTTTAAGCTGGCCCGTAATTCTTTGTATATTTTTAATCGTCCATGCTTTGGGGTGTATTTTGTGTTTGATTGCCTGGTTTTCGGCAGGGAGGCCAAAAGCATCCCAGCCTATGGGGCTTAAAACATTAAACCCCTGCATTATTTTATAGCGGCTTACGGCATCGCCGATAACATAATTGCGGGCATGCCCTGCGTGAAGCTCGCTGGAAGGATAGGAAACATCACTAAGCAGTAATATCTACGGCTCGATTTGTCTTTTATATCAACTTTGAAAAACCCATTCTTATCCCAGTAATTCTGCCATTTCTTATCGATCTCTTTGTTGTAAATCATAGTAAGATTATATCATTTAAGGTTTTAAAGACAATATTGAACCTGATTCCGGATACAAACCGATTGTTCATTTTGCTTATTATCCTGAATTTGCGTAAAGTTTCCTTATGGTTGTTAAATTATTTAAGTCGTCCTCTTCAGATTCCTTAGGTGTTTCAATTATAAAAGGTATATTCCTGAAAAGGGGATGATTTATTATGCGGCTAAACCCTTCGAGGCCGATTTTTCCTTTTCCAATATGGCTGTGCCTGTCTTTCTTAGAACCTAAATCATCATTGGTATCATTAAGGTGAATGGCTTTAAGACGCCTAACCCCTACTTCCCTGTCAATTTCTTTAATCATCTCCTTAAGGCCGCCTGCGGTGTTTAAAGGGTAGCCGGCGCAAAAAGCATGGCAAGTATCAAGGCAAATCCCGACCTTCCTGTTAAAAGATACTCCCTTTATAATTTCTCCTAATTCAGCGAATGTAGACCCCAGCCAATCACCGCTGCCTGAAACATTTTCTAAAAGTATTTTTGTTTTAACGCCGCGCGCTTGATGAAGAATAAGCCTTAAAGCCTCGATAATCCTCTTTAATCCTTTATTCTTGGAAAGCCCCTTGCTGCTTCCGGGATGAGTAACTAAAAAATCGGCTCCCAGTCTCCCGGCTTCCTTAAGGTCTTCAGTAAATTCTCTAATAGTAATTGCATAAAAACGTTTCTTAGGGGCAGCTAAATTCAAAGTGTAAGGTATGTGGACGATAAAAGAGTAAATTCCTGATTCTTTTAGTTTTTGCCTGAAAATTTTGATATCGCCTTCGGAGATAAAACCTCTTCTTATCTGGCGGGGATTCCGGGAAAATATCTGCATTGTATTGCAACGCAGTTTAAGAGCCCTCTCTATAGAAAGGTAAATATGCCCTGAAATGGATACGTGTGCGCCTAATCTTAACAATTGTAATTATTATTTTTAAATGGAGCCGAGGGGATTCGAACCCCTGACCTCAACACTGCCAGTGTCGCGTGCTCCCAGCTGCACCACGGCCCCTATCAAGAAAATTTTATTTGTAGGGAACGATCGCGACCTCCCTACAATCTAATTTAAGAGAGATATTACCATTGTAGAGGGAAATTGTCAATTGACAAAGAAAATACGTAATGTTATTATCTTATCGAATAATTGCTAACCATTAGGCATTTGCCACAGGCAATTTGCCATTAAGCCGGAGTGGTGGAATTGGCAGACGCGCTGGACTCAAAATCCAGTCTCCGCAAGGAGGTGAGGGTTCAACTCCCTCCTCCGGCACCAAATAGCAAATTACCTATGGCAAATGGCTATTGGCCTAAACTTCTTAATTTAATCCTTCACGGCGTTGGATGTAAACCCTTTAAGGCTATCCGGAATAACTATGATTAGAAATCGAAATACTTTGAAATTTCTTCATAGATACGCTGGGCTATCAAACGGTGGCCTTCTTTGTTAGGATGGATGAAGTCGGATTTTTTTGACGGGTCATCTAAAATTCCGCGCATCATGCGCGGCACTAAAATGGAACCGGTTCTCTTTGAAAGCTTTTTAAAACCGCTGTTGTAACCCGCCAATATAGAATTACTGCTGACATCACACAACACAACAGCCGCGCCATATCCCTGAATTTTAATTATTATCCCCTCTAAGTTTCTAAATGTGCTGCTTTTGGGAACTTTTCTTAGGTAATCATTGCCGCCTAATTCAACTATTACTAAAAAAGGGGCTTTTGACAATACATCTCTTTCTATGCGTCTCAGGGCATTTTCGGTCGTATCTCCTGCTATTCCGGAATTTATTATCGGTTTAGAAATCTTACGCTCAAGAATGCCTATAAACGACTCCTCCTTTTTAACCCCTGATCCTGAAGCAATGCTATCCCCTAAACATACGACTGATAAACCTTCATTATTTAGGTTTTTAATAGCCGGGGTGCAAGCATTACATAAAATCAAAAATGGAAAAAGGATAAATAATTTTTTTGGCACCATTTAAAATTTAAATTTTTTTAACAAAAATATTTCTAAAACCGCCGCCATAGCCACTTCAAACATAACATTAGAATGAACGGTCGTCGATTCTAACGTTATGTTTGAATTAGGAAAATTGTTTTAATTTTATGGCTGAAAGCCCTTTAATTCTTTAGAGATGCAGCTAACAAATTTTTTAAATATGCTTTCTGCATTATGGCGTGACCGGCCTTTTAAAAACTCAACGGGAAGACACGGATCATCTTTTAGAATAGCAATGTAATCCTTATAAAGATAATAGTAAAGACTATACCATTGGCTAGCTTCGGCATCTCTTGTCCTTACTGTCTCTATAGCTTCAGAGCAATTTTTAATTAACTCATCATATCTTTTATGCAATTTTTTTAACTGCCAAATTTCCTCAACCATATCATCAATCTTCTTTCCAATAAAAAATTTTCCTTCATAAATACAGAGGTAATCCAGGATATTTTCTTGCCGCGCAAATCTATAAAGCTGATCCCCAAAATCATAACACGATACCCAGCAGCTATCTTGAACCTTACCATACCCTAAATCTTTAATGTATCTTCGTAGCCTATTTCTTCGCCTCTTTTTCTCCTCCGGAATATCATAAATAAGCAGGCGCCATTTCTTATCCCATTTCTTTTTATGTTTATTATTTTTTTCTTCGATAGAATTCTCTTTAATCTTCCAGAAGTTTTCAACGAGCGAAACGAATACGCTTTTCCCTTTTCTAATTTTAGAAATATACCCTTTTTTATAAAGCCTGCTTATTTGCATATTCAAATTTGATGTTTTAAATTCAGGTGCGAAGACGCTCAGCACCTTTGTCGTGTATGGTGGCGTGGAAAAATAAAGAAGAAACAAAAAACTGTCAATAAAATCGGAAAGTGTCCGCTCCACGATTTTCTTACCGCCGTATAAAATTTTATTTAACTTTTTGCTCACAATTCTATTATAACATTAGAATGAACGGTCGTCGATTCTAATGTTATGTTTGGAAATTAACTGCCGCGATAACGACCCTCGGTTCTTTATTGCCGCGATATTGGCTAATAATCTTTCGATATATGTTTTTAAATATATCTGCTATAATACTCTTGTTATGGAAAGAGAATTTCAACTTGATGACTTCCAAAAAGAAGCAATTGATTATTCCCGGCGCGGGCACTCGGTAATTGTCAGCGCGCCTACCGGGGCCGGAAAAACATTGATTGCCGAACACATAATAGAAGACTGTATGAAAGCTAACAAAGGGGTTGTTTATACCGCCCCTATAAAAGCGCTGAGCAACCAGAAATTTAGAGACTTTTCTAAGAAATATCCCGGATGCGTAGGAATTCTCACCGGAGACGTCAGCATAAACAGGACTGCCCCTGTTCTGATTATGACCACTGAGATATTCCGTAATGCTATTTTGGTTGAGGAAGACGAATTTAGAAAAAGGGAGTGGATAATTTTTGATGAAATTCATTACCTTGACGATATTGAACGCGGTACAGTCTGGGAAGAAACAATAATTCTTCTGCCTAACCATATGAGAATGCTGGCGTTAAGCGCAACTATTCCGAACATAGATGAATTTATAACCTGGCTGGGCAAAGTGCACAACCACCCCCTGCGTACGGTAATTGAGAAAGAAAGGCCGGTACCGCTTAATTTTCTTTTTCAGTGTGACAATGAGTTATTTCCTAACCTTTCGTCCCTAAAAAAATCTCAACTCCTGTGTTCTGCTTTAAAAAACCGTTCCTATCAGGAAAGCTATAATTTTTCAAAGCCAAACCGGACCCGCACCCTCTTTAAAGATATAGATCAAATGAACGGCCTGCCTGCTATTTATTTTTCATTCTCACGAAAACGCTGTGAAATACTCGCTCATGAAGCAAGCCACCTTAACTTCTTGTCGCCTTCTGAAAGTAATAAAATTATTAGCCAATTCGAAGGGCTCCTTGCTAAATTCAACATAAGCTCATCTGCTCATATATCTTTTTTAAACCTGATATTAAAACGCGGCATAGCTTATCATCACGCAGGCCTTCTTCCTACCATAAAAGAAATCATCGAACAACTTTTTACAACCGGATTAATAAAACTTATTTTTACTACAGAAACTTTTGCCTTAGGGATTAACATGCCCGCAAAAACAGTTGTTTTTGACGCATTGAGCAAATTTTACGCAAGAGCCCACGGCTATCTTAAAACCCGGGATTTCTACCAGATGGCCGGCCGGGCTGGCCGCAGGGGAATTGATTCAAAAGGGTTTGTTTTTTCGCGCGTTAACCCCTCTCATATCGATATGAAATCACTTGAAAACATTATCTACGGTAATTATGAACCGATAATGAGCCAGCTTAACTCATGCTATGCCACATGCTTAAACCTTTATGACCTTATGGGTGAAAGGATTTACGATATCTACCCTAAGTCATTTCACTTTTTCCAGAGTAAAGAATGGCAAAAAAATCAAGTCTTGGGCCTTTTAAAAAGAAAACTCGCTCTTCTTAAAGATTTCGGCTACATTACCGGTTCCGGCTTGAGCATAAAAGGAAAATTCGTTTCAAGCATTTATAGTTTTGAGCTTGCTATAGGCGAGCTTTTCGAAGACAATTTTCTTGATGATCTTGACGGAGAAACACTTTTCGTTCTTGTAACCGCCCTTGTATATGAACCCCGGAAGGGCCAGAGGCGGCCGGATCTGAATAAACCAACAAAATTACTTAAAAGAAGAATGGACAGCCTGATAAAAGATATACACAACCGGGAACGTAAATATAGAATATACCCCTTAAGTAAAAGGTTTTTTTTCTACTTGAGCGAAGCGGCAAGATTATGGTATCATGGAGCCGAATTCTCTGCTTTAAATAAAATCTGCCATATAGATGAGGGAGAAATCGTAAGGTATTTCAGAATGGCAATACAGGTTTTGCGTGAACTATATTCTTCAAATCAAATAAGTAATCATTTACGCCAAAACATAATCAACTGTCTTAAAAAAGTAAACCGCGATGTTGTTGATGCCGAAAAACAACTCAGGCAGGAGATGTAACTATGCGAAATATAATGAAAACTATCGTTTTCTTTCTGGTTGCTTCTTTTGTCACAGTTAAATCTTTCTCCCAACCAGATCTTTCTAATTCGGCACAAAGCCAGACTCAAGAAGGCAGCAAGATTGAAATTATAGAAATTGAGCTGAACTACCGGGAGCAAATCCTTAGCGGGAACAACCACTTAAGCTCAGATAATTTTGATGATGCAAAAAACGCCTTTGAAACCGCACTAAAGATTTCTCCTGACAAGCCCGATGCCCATATAAACCTTGGGGTAGTTGCACTCAAAGAAAAAAGATATACTGATGCAAAAGGCCTTCTTTCCAAAGCCTTAGAGCTGGCCGGAGGAGATTACAGTAAATTAGATATCTTATTCTATAATCTTGGCTTATGTTTATATGAACTGGGGCAATATCCAGATTCTGCGGATAATTTCTTAAAAGCGCTGGAAATCAACCCATCGTTTGAAGAAGCAAAAAGAGGCTTTGACAGAAGTTACGATAAAATTGGCAAAAAGATTCCTGAAATTGAACCAAAAAATGATGATGAGAATTTAAATCTGTCAAAAGAATCACTTATAGATGATTCAGAAACCCCCCTACGAAAAAAAGACAGCATAAGCCTATCCGAAGAATTTCTTAAGAGCGGCTCCGAAGCCTTCCAGCAAAAAGATCTTGATAAAGCCCTGGAGCTTATTTCTGAAAGCGCTTCTATCAACCCCAATAGCCCACAAGCCCATTTTAGATTGGGTATTGTATATGCAAGCAAAGGAGAGTTCGCTAAAGCCATTGAATGCTTTAAGCGCACGATATCGCTGGATCCTCTTTTTACAAAGGCATATACTAACTTAGGAAGCGCCCACGGTAAACTCAGCCAATATCCAGAGGCTCTAGAAACCCTTCAAAAAGCCAAGTCATTAGATAAAGAAAACCCCGCTATCTATTATAATATGGGGATGGTTTATCTGGCCCAGGGAAACCGCTCTAAAGCCGACGGGCATTTTAGGAAAGCAAGGAAACTTTGCCGTAAAACAAATAATCATGTCCTTCTTAGCAAAATTGAATCTTTATATGTAAAGAATGAAACACCCGGCCTCTTTGAATGAAAAAAGGGACTAGCCTGTTTTCCCGCAAAAACAACATGGAAAAACAAAACTGTCCCTATTTTCTGAATATATTTCTTTCTATGGCTTAACTAATACTGCTGCTCTACTTCCCATCCCTCAAATACAAATTCCGGCATCAAGACCGCTTTATCATAGGGCGGAAGCAAAAAGAATGCAGTATCATAGCCAGCCGATGCTGCACGCAATACTGCATAGCAAGACCCTTTAACCGCGCCGAAAGTTATCCCGACTAAAGGATCATACTCTAAAGATGTAAGATAAATTTGCTTCGGAACCTCAATCCAGCAAGTAGCTCCGTTAACAACGCCTCTTCCGAATTTTGTTACGGGGCTGTGGTTAACGCAATAAGCGGTCGATGCCGTAATGAGCATAAGCGCACTGCATACTAAAACCACGAACTTCTTAGCCATAACTCACCTCCTTCAATGAGCACGCGGTTTATGGAGCGAATGAAATGAGCGAACATAAGCCGCTGTGCGAATTGATACTGAGTCCGCCACAGGCGGACGAAGTATCTTATTTAGGTCATTTGCCCTCAAATAAAAAAACCCATAGCAAAAGCTATGGGTTCTAAAAAAGTTATATACATTGCGGCAGCTGACTACCATAGCCTAATTGACCTTAGGTTCTCTTAGCTTTGCTCCGTAAATCCCGCTTTTAAACGGGAATACGGTGGCACAAAAGGTTTTCTTATAAACCCTTTTGTGCCGCCCTTCACTTTCGTGAAGTTTGCCTTTATCGCTATTAACCATCTTGTAAAAGAACTACACATAATCAATAACACATTAAAAACTTCATGTCAAGGCAGCTTAGTTTTTTTTCTTGACAATATTGGATTTATCAGTATATTAAGTGCATTAAAAACCTATATTTTTCAAGGGTTATCGGAAACTTTAATTGTTAACCGCAGATAAAGTAAGCGTTTTCAGAAAATACTAAAAACAGGAGAATAAAATGAGTAGACAATGTCAAGTGTGCGGTAAAAGGTCTATTACCGGAAACTCAATTACAAGAAGAGGCCTTGCTAAGAAAAAAGGCGGGGTTGGAAAGAAAACCACAGGAAAAACCAAAAGAAAATTCCTGCCTAACCTCCAAAGCAAGCGGGTCATTGATAAGGGAAAAGTTACCAAAATTCTGATTTGTGCAAAGTGCCTCAAGAAAGGTAATCTAACTTTTGTCTCTGGCTAAACGCACATCTTTTAGCATAAGCTTCGGTATATCGTGATAGGTATTCATTCTTAGAGAATAAACAATATCGAAAGTTTCGCCGTAGCTGATAATTTCAAACATATCCTTATCGTAAAATACCGCTTCAAAGACTGTGTTTTCATCCGTAACCCACAGGCAATAACCGCTGCCGATCTTTTTCGGAGCAGACTTTTTCTTTACCGAAAAACTTACAAATTGCGGCTTTGGATTTTCTTCTCCAAAAGGCTTAAGCGTTTCCAGCTCTTCTATAAACTTATTATTTATTTCGTTAAACCTCAAAATGCAGTCAATCTCTAAAGAGGGGATAAAATCTTTCGGGTCTGTGTTATCTTTAATAAGGCTGTTTATTCTTATACTGAAAGAGCTTAGCTGATCTTTGGTAATTTGTATGCCGGCTGCCTTTTTATGGCCGCCATATCCGCAAAGTATATCCGAACATTTACCGAGCATTTCAGCAAGATGGATATTTTCAATTGACCTTGCTGAGCCAACACCGACATTGTCATCGAAAGAAATCACGAATGCCGGACGGTAATACTTATCGCAAAGGCGCGAGGCAACAATCCCCAGAACCCCCGGATGCCATCCGTCTCCATGCACAACCAAAGCATGCTTATCATTAAAATCATTCTTAAGCTTATCGTCTGCCTGCTTAAGAATATCCGCTTCAACGTTTCTGCGAAGGATATTGTATTCTATCAATTTTAACGCCATGTTTTTGACCTCATCGCTGTCTTTGGAAATAAACATATTCAGTGCGTCTTTGGCATGGGCAATTCTGCCTGAAGCATTAATGCGCGGGCCTAAAATATAGCCTAAATGAAAAACATCTAAATTTTGCTGTTTTATTTTAGCTGCCGAACACAACGCCTGTATCGCGTTACGCTTGCTTTGTTTGATGGATAAAAGCCCTTCTTTTAATAATATCCGGTTTTCTCCTCTTAGGGGAACAACATCGCAAACAAGAGAAAGGGCGACCAGGTCCAAAACCTCAAAACAATCCTTCCTGGTCAACACTTGCAGCAGTTTAAAAGATAAAGCCCCGGCGCTTAAATCTAAGAAAGGGTATTTGGAATCTTTCCTTTTAGGATTTACAAACGCAAAACAGGAATTAGAACAGTCCCGGGGATGATGGTGGTCAATTACAACAACATCAATTCCGTAGGAATTAGCCAAGGTAATTTCTTCTTCTGAATTTGTCCCGCAGTCAAAAGCAACAATCAAACCCGCTCCTTTCTCTTTTGCTTTCTTGATTGCCTCAATATTTAAACCGTAACCTTCATGCACCCGGTGCGGGATATAAAATGTAAATGACCCTGGAAAATTCTTTATATACTCATAAAAAATGGCCAGGGAAGTTATGCCGTCAACGTCATAATCACCGTAAATAAATATATGTTCGTTGCTTTGGAGGGAACATTTTATCCTTTCTGCGGCTTTTTCTATATCGGGAAGTAAATAAGGGGAGTGAAAATTATCTTTAGATGAGTTAAGAAAAGTTAAAAAATCCTCCTCTAAAATATTGCGGTTTAAAAGTACCCGGCAAAGGTGAACCGAGATATTATACTTTTGTACGATTGCCTCTTCGTTTTTAGCAGGTTCTTTTATATTCCACTTATATCTTTTCATAATTATTGAAAACAGCGCTCCTTTTCACGCGAAATATGTGCTGGGCTTATGCAGGCTTAATAATCACATCTGCCGGGCAGGGGTAATACCTAGGATATTTAAAGCACATTGCAATACTATTTTTGTCGCGCACAAAAGGTTAAGCCTTGCATAAGTAACCTCTTTTTTTTCTCCGAGGACTTTCTTGCGTTCATAAAATTTATGGAGGCTCCCGGCAAGGCTTTTTAAATAATCCACTATAAAAACAGGCTCATAGGAATAATAGGATTTTTCTAAACAATAATAAAATTGCATTAAGGTGCGTAAAAGAACCAATTCCTCTTCATCCTTAATAAATTCGTTAGATTTAAAATCCGGTTTATAATCCAATATATCCGCTTTCTTGAAAATACTTTCTATTCTGGCACATGCATACTGTATGTAATAAAGAGGGTTGTTCACCGATGATTCTTTTGCCAAGTCTATATCAAACTCAAGATGTGAAGAATTGCGCCTTGTAAGATAGTAAAATCTTGCCGCGTCTTTTCCTACATCACTTACCAGGTCAGACAAAAGTAAAGCTGTACCCTTCCTGCGGGACATCCGCTCTTTGGTTTTAAGGCTGACAAGCTGTATTATAATAATCTGCAAAATATCACGCTGGTAACCTAAGGCTTCTATGGCCGCCTTAACACGGCCTATGTAACCGTGGTGATCAGGTCCCCATAAATTTATTAACTGAGAAGGCCCGCGCTTTAGCTTGTCTATATGGTAAGCTATATCCGAAGCAAAATACGTAAGCTCTCCGTCATTTTTTTTGATAACTCTGTTCTTATCATCGCCGGCTTCGGTTGATAAAAACCAAAGAGCCCCTTCTTCCTCGTATAATAAGCCTTTTTTGTTAAGATGCTCAATTGCCCCTTCAACAAAACCTCCATTTATAATATTGCTCTGGCTTACCCAATTTTTAAAAGATACCCCTAAATCAGAAAGGTCTTTCTTGATAAGGTTAAGCACAAATGAAAGCACAAATTCCTTTAAGTTTTCCTTTTTTTTGTTGTTAAGGTAGCTGCCGGCAATTGATTTTATATAGTCTCCTTTGTATCCGCCTTCGGGTATATCCGGTTCTTGGCCGTCTTTAACATTAAGCCATGCCTCGACTGAAGACATCAGTAAATCTATCTGCCTTCCGGCATCGTTTATGTAATATTCTCTTTCTACCTCATTTCCGAAAAAATCAAGGATGTTTGCTATTGTATCACCGATCACTGCCTGGCGTCCGTGAGCGATAGAAAGCGGGCCTGTAGGGTTAGCACTGCAGAATTCTATAATAATCTTTCTTTTGATATTCTTCCGGAAAAAACTATCCTTATCTCTTAAAAGATCGTTTAAGAAATTAATTAAAGTTTGATTAGAAATAAAAACGTTTATAAACCCCGGCTTCAACACCTCTACCTTGCTTATGTCAGAGCCGGATTCTTCTTTTAGAAAACCTTTAATACGTTCGGCTATCTCCATCGGCGGTTTCTTCAAGGTTGAAGCCAAGCGTAATGCTGCGGCCGTTGATAAATCACCAAACTCCTGCTTAGAGGGAAGCTCCCAATAAGGAGGGCATACCTCAATATTGAATTCTTCCTTTACTGCCTTCTGCAATAACTTTGAGAGTTTCTGGCTGAAACCTTCCATAATCTTATCTGGCTCTTATCTGGCTATGTTATTTAAATCTTTGCCGCTTTGACAACATCTTTTAAATTGGCTTTTACAACCGGAGGGGAGACTACATTATTTATGGCTATTTGCGGATCTTTAAGGCCGTGGCCGGTAAGCGTACAAGTAATGACTACTTGTTTCTTTAAGGCAGAGAAAAATCCTTTTTCCTTAAGCATAAACAGGCCTGCAACCGACGCGGCTGAGGCCGGTTCAACAAAAACTCCTTCTCTTTGCGCAAGAAATTTATATGCGGCAACGATCTGGGTGTCAGTAACTACATCAATTAATCCGCGGGATTCTTCTTTTGCCTTAACGGCATTTTCCCAGCTGGCAGGATTTCCAATCTTTATAGCGGTTGCAATAGTTTTCGGCTTCTTTATAGGGTAACCCTTAACAATGGGCGCTGACCCTTTTGCCTGAAATCCAAGCATACGGGGCAAATGGCTTATTTTACGGTATGCATAATATTCCTTATACCCTTTCCAGTATGCGGTTATATTGCCTGCATTGCCCACGGGCAGGGCGTGGTAATGAGGGGCCATTTTAAGATAATCACAAATTTCAAAAGCGGCGGTTTTTTGCCCTTCAATACGGTAGGGGTTGACAGAGTTAACCAAAGTCACAGGATAACTTTGGGCAATCTCCCTGACGATTCTAAGAGCATCATCAAAATTTCCTTTTACTGCGATTACTCTTGCGTTATGAATCATGGCCTGAGCAAGTTTACCCATAGCGATTGCCCCTTGAGGAATTACGACAATGCATCTTATGCCTGCCCTTGCCGAATAGGCCGCCGCAGAAGCTGAGGTGTTGCCGGTTGAAGCACATATAACTGCCACAGCCTTCTGCTCAATTGCTTTCGAGATTGCCATAGTCATTCCTCTGTCTTTAAATGAACTCGTTGGGTTTAAACCCTCGTATTTAAGGTATACTCTTACGTGTTTGCCAAGAAATGCAGATACATCACAGGCATACAGCAATGGGGTATTGCCTTCGTTAAGAGTGATTACGGGAGTTTTACTTCCCACAGGAAGATATTTAGAATATCTATGAATTACACCTTTATATTCATTAATCTTCATTATATTTACAGGTCCTCTATGCGTATTAGCTGTGTAGGGTTTTTGATAAGAGAAGAAGAATCTATTTTAGACAGGGCCTTTTTTACACTTTCTTCCTTGGCTTCATGAGTAATCATTACAATCGGAACGAATTGCTCTTTATTCCTTTCCTTTTGGCTCACAGAAGCAATACTTATATTTAATGACGCAAGAACCCTTGATATCATAGCCAGAACTCCCGGGCGGTCTTTCGCCATTAATCTTATATAGTAACGCGAACTTGTGGCTTTGATATTTTTAAATGAAAAATTCTCCTGTTTACGGGAAAAACCTCTGGTATTAAACGAGACATTGACGATATCGGAAACAACGGAAGATGAAGTGGCCGTGCCGCCGGCCCCCTGTCCGTAAAAAAGAAGGTTACCGGCAGGGTAAGTATCAAGGTAAACAGCATTGTAGGCAAGAGTGGTCTGGGAAAACGGGTGTGAAACCGGAACTAAAGCCGGGTGAACCCTAATGTCTAAAGTATTTTTCTCCTTTTTAGCTAACGCCAAAAGCTTTATCCTATAGTTAAGCTGGCGGGTATAAATAATATCGAGCAGGGATATCTTAGATATGCCTTCTGTATATATCTTATCGGGTTTAGGCCATACGCCAAAACAAAGATAACAAAGAATGCAAAGTTTATGCAGAGAATCAATGCCCTCGATATCAAAAGAAGCTTTTCTTTCGGCAAAACCGTGCAGTTTAGCGTCAGCTAAAGCAGATGCAAAATCAATATGGGCTTTCCCCATCTGGTATAAAATGTAATTCGTTGTGCCGTTAACTATGCCGTAAAGATTTCGCACTTCGCAGCCGACTAAACCTTCGGAAATACTTTTTATTAAAGGTATCGCTCCGCAAACCGAGGCCTCAAATCCTACGCGCCGCTGTTTGCTTTCTGCTAAAGAGAAAATCTCATTTCCCGATTGGGCAAGTAAAGCCTTGTTTGCCGTTACAACATTTTTTTGTTTCTTTAGAGATTCAATTATAATTTTCCGGGCGGGGTCTATACCTCCGATTAACTCAACAATAACATCAATCTTTGGGTCATTAATTAAATCATAAGGGTTTGTTGTAAAAAAAGTCGAAAATTTCGATGAAAGCCTGCGTTTGCTGGACTGAGAATCGCAGATTCCCTTTACGTCTATTTTAAGAGATGTCCGGTGGGCAATTAAAGAAGAGCTTTTCTTTAAAAGCTTAAGCGTAGCTTCTCCGACATTACCAAGCCCTATTATACCTACTCTGGTAATCATCTTTTCAGACGGGTTTCGACAAATTTACCTAATTGGCGGAAGAAATCTTCATCCGAATCAAGAAAACACATTCTTGTTTCATAGATTAAGTCTCTGGCTACTTCCTTTGATTCAATTACTCTTCCGGTCAGCTCAATCTTTTGAGGAGCAAATGGGAAACGGATCGTAACCGCCAGGAGGGTTCCTTTATCAAACTTTTTATTGGTTGTTAACAACAACCCCCCCTGGCCTACATTCTTTGTCTGGGTTAAATCACTATTGTTGGGAATTTCTTTTATCCGGTAGCTGACTACAAAACTTGCTATCAAGCGCGAATGTCTTCTCCTCTCATGTCCCATAAACTTTTCACCCATATCTAACCATACCTCCTTCAATGAGCACGCGGTTTATGGAGTGAATGAAATGAGCGAACATAAACCGCTGTGCGAATTGATACTGAGTCCGCCACAGGCGGGCGAAGTATCTTATTCAGGTTAATCTTTCAATGAGCACGTGACTTATACACTTTCTATCAACCCTCAACCCTGCTTAAAAAATAAAACCTTTCAATCAACATCGGGAGGGCGGGATTTGAACCCGCGGCCCCTTGAACCCCATTCAAGTGCGCTAATCCAAGCTGCGCCACCCCCCGAAATTCTTTCAAAGAAAGAATTTCGGCATCGAGGCCGTTAGGCCGAGATGCCTTATCTCCTTCGTCACTTCGTTCCTCAGGATTAATTCGACTAATTATATCATATTTCTCGTGGCGGGTGTAGAAAGATTTTATAGGGAGGCGGGGGGTCTAATTACTAAAACTAGACACCATGCTAATTGTCTTTCCTGCTTAATTTCGTTCTAATATACTCGCCGGCCTGCTCAATAAACCAATCATTAACCACGCACATAAGAAAGTGATAACTATTCCTGCCAAGCCCGTCAAAGATGTAGTTATTATCTCATTGCTAATTACGGGAACAGTATAGCCAGGTAATGGATTCACAAAAGTCGGTGCTGATTCACGAAAAAAATTAAATTTCTCCGCAACCCACTCTAATCCGTCAGGTAATCCACTCGCAAAAGGGCTTAAAATAGTTGCAATAATACTTGAAGTAACTAATGGTACCGTTACAGATTTTTTTTGAGAATTATTCACTAATTCCGAGGATAAAACAAAACATACCACCGCGGTAATTAATCCTTCCCCGATACCAATGAAAGCATGAGTGCTGAGCATTGCTCCTGTCACTTTAAAAAAAGGAATTACTCCCGATAAAGATAACTCAACACTACAAGCTAAAGCCGCCATCATAACTGCTAACCAAGCACTAATCCCTAAACCTAAAGCCTGATAAGAAGAATTCGATTGAAACCTTTTAAAATAAGCTTGAACAATTCCGCCGAAGCCTGCTCCGATTATAGCCATATTCAGCACATTAGCTCCTAACGCCATGGATCCGCCATCCGAAAAAACTAAACATTGAATTGTTACGACTAATGCCATAGATAAAACCCCGAAAGGGATGCCTAATAAAGCTGCCGCCATTACGCCGCCAAGCAAATGGCCGCTGGTTCCTCCGTTAATTGGAAAATTCATCATCTGTCCGGCAAAAATTAATGCCGTAATCGCCGCGAATTTTCCCGCGGCAGGTTTATGCTCAGAAAAAAAAGCCTTAAAAGCAGCCAACCCTATACCTACTGTACTAATTACCGCGGTGACCGGACAAATCGTTCCTTGCAACATACCATTGGGAATATGCATCTTGCACCTCCTTGTTAATTTATCGCTGGCGGTTAATATGCAGAACGTAATCACAAAAGAAAATTTAATATTCCACCCGCAAGTAAACTGCTTAAAATCATAATTATAATACTTTTAAAAGTATCCTTTAAGCCTAATTCCTTAAACAGTATCGTAAAAGTAGCGATACAGGGGAAAAACATTGCCAAAACCGTTGAAGCAACGACGAGCTGTTTAGCGCTTAAACTCAATGTTCCCAGCATACCTATGGCTATATCTTTACGAAGAAATCCGATCACTATCGCGGCAACCGCCTCTTTAGGCAGGCCGAACAGATTGGTAATAACCGGCGCAAAGAAATCAGCCATAACATCAAACACTTTCAATGAATAAAGAATATTTATAGCTAAAACTCCTAATAAAACTATTGGAATGGCCTCTTTTAAAAACCCTATCAACCTCATCCAGAGCTTCTTGCTTACTGTTTGCAAAGAGGGTAACCGGTAAGGCGGAACTTCCATTATCAACGCCGGGCTCTCCCCTTTGAAAACTATATTTAATATCCGGCCAATAATAACCCATGCTATAAACAGGGTAAGATAGACAATCCCCACATATATACCGCCCTGTTTGCCCACTAACCCCCAAATCATCGCCTGAAGAGCGGCACATGGTACACCGATAGAAATAATTGTTGCCGCAATCAACCGTTCTCTGCGGCTTTCTAAAATCCGTGTAGCCATAATTCCCGGAACATTACACCCCAGGCCTAAAAGATTGGGAATAACCGCCCAGCCATGCAGGCCCATTTTATGAAAAAGATTATCTAGCAAGGTGGCCAGACGCGGCAAATAACCAAAATCCTCTAAAAATCCTAAAACAAGATAAAACGCGAAAATATAAGGTAAAACCATTCCTATGGGCACAAAAAGGCCGGTAGTAAGCAGCCCGAAAGACTGGATAAAATCAATTTCTCCCCCGATTAATTTACCGATTATAACCGAATGAAAAAACTCCCCGGCAAAAGCAGGTCGCTCAATTTCATTAATAACGGCTTCCACAAATTCTCAAAAAGCGGCTCAAATACACCGCTGATTAAGGCCTCGCCGATAAAACGGATTATCTTAAAGGCTGCAAACATAACCATAACAGCAATGGGAATACCAATGGCGTGATTGACTGAGGCATCACCGACAATTTCCAGCAAAGTATGATGGCGGCGGTTCAAAGATTGAACCGCGCCGATAACCCTGCCTACCTCTACCCATCTTTGCTCTTCGCTGCTCTGGGCAATTTTAGGATTAACAGCTTCGGGAATCCGTGAAATAAGTTCCTTGATTCCTTCGCCGCTGACCGCTACCGTAGGGACCACCGGAACCCCCAAAAGTTCCTCCAGCTTTCTTACGTCAATATCAATACCTTTATGCTTAGCCTCATCCCAAACATTAAGGGCAACAATAACCGGTATATCCTGTTCCAGAAGATGCAAGGTAAAATGGAGGTTTCTTTCCAGATTAGTAGCATCCACCACGTTGATGACTAAATCGCCGCTTTTAATCATCTCCACGGCGATCTCTTCCGCTTTAGAGTTCGCTTCCAAGCCATAGGTTCCGGGAACATCTATAAGAATCGCTTTTTCCCCGCCTATCTTCACCGCGCCTTGAGTAAACTCAACTGTAGTGCCGGGATAATTTGCGGCAACGACATGTATGCCGGTAAGACGGGAAAATAATGCGCTTTTACCTACATTAGGATTACCCATTAATAAAACTTTTCTCACCGTTTTACCTCTATAATAATCTTATGAGCAACGCCAAAACCTAAAGCTGTTTGAGTGCGCCCTACCCTCAAAACAACCGGGCCGCGGCCAAAACCTGAATTAACCCTGGCGATTTTTACGCCTAACCTAATCCCCATAGACTTTAACCGGTTATACACTCCTCTTCCGCCAGAAATATCTATAATTATTCCTTCTTCACCTGTTTTCATATCAACTAAAGAAATTTTTGCTAACATAATTTTGCAACCTTCGTATACTTAATAATCAACGAATAACAAATATAGTTTTTAATTTCTTAGCCTTAGAAAATTTTTTTGTAAACTTTCTTCATTTTGCCTTTTCTCCTGATATTACTACAAATCCGCCTTCACCAAATCCTTTACGCGGATTTTGGACAGAATTGATTTTTTCGGGCAAATCAAATAGTGTCTGCCAATAGCTGATTCGTTTAAAATCTAAATTGCTAAGCAATTTGGTTAATTCTTTCACGCTAAACAACTTAGCCTTTTTGTAGAATATACTTTTCTTCTGCTGATAAAATCTGCCTAAAAAACTTTCTCTATCAACAATACCAATAATGAGTTTACTGTTTTTCTTTAAAACTCTGTGGGATTCTTGCAAGACTTTTAAAGAATTCTTTACAAAACACAAACTAATAACTATTACCACATAATTAAAAGTTTCATGCAAAAAAGGCAGGTCTTCACCAAAGCCCCAGCGTGTATTTACTCCGCGCTGGGAAGCAATTCTTAACATCTCAAGGGAAGGGTCAATTCCTAAGGTAATACCTAGGGGATGAGCAAACCGGCCGGTACCAACGCCAATCTCTAACCCTTTACCAAACTTTGGTAAAACTCTTTTTAAAGCCTCCAGTTCCGATAAATAAGCAAACTTATTTGAATCATACCAAGCGTCATACTTTCTATAATAACGGTCAAATACATTCATTCCTGTTTAAATTTCTCCCCACCAGCCATCGTAAAATTTCTGCAGATGCTTATAAAAATCCTTATCATAAGAATTTCGTTTCACATCTTTTTCTTTAAAAGAATACCTATATCCGGCACAATAATTACCCAAAATATTTTTGGCATGGGATATCTTCTTAAACATTTCTTCACATTCTTTTTTATGTTTCCCCTTACATCTATCCGGATGGTACTTGAGCGCGAGCGCTCGATAGTTTTTTGTTATTTCCTCTAAGTTAGCGCATTCATCTAAACCCAATATTTTACGGGCACTATCAATTTCCTTAAAATCAGCCACTTTTATATCCCTTTTATCTTCTTATACCTATTTACTGACCGACGCTGTCTTGGTACCCAAAGGAACTATACTAATTTCCATCATCGGCATTTCATTTGTCTCCTAAAGGCTTAACCTTTATATCAGGATAAATGGTAATTTTAGATACTATAGAATTAGATATGAGGCAATTCTTTTCAGCAAGCTCTATAAGCTCTTTTGCTTTCTCGATATGGCTATTCGAAGCAACTACAATTTCTGGCCAAACCTTAATCTCAGAGAATATAAATTGATTCTCAATTCTTTCCAAAATTCCTTCTGCCTCGCTTTCATAACTCAGGAATTCGAAGTTGTCTCTTTGTGCATAGTGCAAAAAAGTGGTTTCAATGCAGGCGTTAACTGAGGCAACGAATAGGTCCTCGGGTGTCCATATTCCTTCATGCCCTTTAAATTCCGGAGGTGCAGCTATTTCAATAGTCTGCTTGCCAAGTGAACAAAGAAACCCTTTCTTTTCCTCATTCCAAATTACAGTTGTCTTATAAGTAAATTTTTTGTCCTTTTTCTTTATCTCTCCCATCTCATCTTCTCCTATAGATTTTTCTAAAGATTACAGGTTCCCGTGGGACATGTCCCGCCATAAGGATCTGACTTACCGTGAGAACTCCCTACACTAAAATTGCTGAATACCTTTTCAACCTTCTTACTGCCGCACTTACCGCATTTCAATTCTGCATCTTCAGATGTTACCCCTATTAATAAATCAAATTTCTCACCGCAATCTTTACAAATAAAAGTATATACAGGCATATCATACCTCCCTGTTTCTTTAACCCAAATAATGCCGTGGTATCAAGTTATGGATGACTTCTAACGCGGCTATGGTTCCATCACCCGCCCATACTATCCATATTAGGATTCTTAACTGACTCAAAATCTTCTGATTCCGTATCGGCAATAATGAAATATTGACACCGTCCAAAACGCGAATCAACCGCTGAATCTAAACTATCTCCTTGCGACGTGATACAAATTTTCATAAACTTACCTCCTAAATGAGTCCCGACGTAACGTCGGGACGAATTATGTCCGAGCCGCTTCGGGAAAATATTGAAAAAATTTTCCCGATATACAGGCGACCGGACGATTTTTAATGCTCACAATTGTCTTCATTAGGATGATCACAAGCTGTCTTTTCTACACCATACCCTTTTCCCGCCCCGGGCCTACAAAGGCTTTCTCCGCCTTGAAGCGTTCCTGCCACGGCTTGATTAACTATTTCATCTACTCTACCGCTAATTCCCATTATTGTTTTAATTCTGTTTTCATCAAATAGCATTTGCGCCCTCTGTCCCATACCGCCGGCAATAATAACGTTTACCCCTTTTTCCTTTAGAAACTGCGGCAAAAACCCCGGATGATGCCCTGGATTATCAATAATATGTTTACTTATCACTTTATTGTTTTCAAACTCCACAATAGTAAAGGAAGGGCAGCGGCCAAAATGAGCCGATACCAAATCACCGTCTGTTGAAATCGCTACTTTCAAAATATACCTCCTTTTAAACTAAGGAATAGGTGAGAATAAAACCCCTTCGAGAGCTATACTCTCACCTATCCATTCTCTTTACTCATTGCCTTCCGAGGCCGCGTTAGATTCCAACTCTTTAATGCGTTGATTAATCGCGGCTATTTCATCCTGCATAGCACGAGCTTCTTCTTTTAAATCTCGAGCTTCATCTTGAGCAGAAATAGCCGGAACTCCATAAGGATTTCCGTATGGAGCGCCATATGGATAAGGAGATACTGGCCAACGCCGGCCAAAACCACGTCCGAATCCTCGTCCTCTACCAAAACCTCTACCAAATCCACGGCCATAACCGAATCCCTGCCTGCCGGCAAAAACGGCACCGCGTGCGGGTGTCTGTGCAGGATAACCCACACAATAACCTCTGCCTCCACCGGTGAACGGCCCCTCGCCTCTTGGCCCTGTTCCATCAAAACCTGGCATCTTAATCACCTCCTTTTTTTACTTGTTAATGGGAGTCATTCTCATTAAGAGGCAAAAAAATTTACCTCTTGTCTTTACACCTCTCACACAATCCGTAAAACTGCAATATATGTTTCATAATCTGAAAATTATACTTTTTAGAAAGGCCATTTTCTGTTCTTTTTAATAATTCTACTTCTTCATCAATAAAATCAGTATAGTTAATTATTCTTTGGCAATTAATACATATTAAATGGTGATGATGGTCCTCTTTATCCTCTATGCCTCTATTTAACTCATATCTTGCCCTGCCGTCGCCAAAATCAAATTTATAAACCAGCTGTAACTGAACTAACAACTCCAATGTCCTGTAAACTGTTGACATACCGCTGGATGGATAGATTTTGTGGACGTAATGGTATATCTCTTCCGCGCTTAAATGCTCTGATGTTTTGCTCAAAACATCTAAAATAACCTGGCGAGATTGTGTTAACCTATACCCATACCCTCTAAATCTACCATGACACCACGCGCCTACTTTTCTAAAACCTCTGGGCATCTTGCCTCCTTCGGTCGTTCTTATTGGTAATGACTCCCATTACCAATTAAATTTTACAACATATTACTTAACATGTCAAGTTGAAATTCAAACTTTGGCAGTTTTGATTGAAGAATTACACTAAGGACAGGCGGCTTCTAGATTAATAACACCGTTGGTTTCGTTGTAATATGCTGACCAATCTTTTACCGCAGCCACAATATGATCCGCGGGCGGAAGGTTTCCGTCAACAAAAAATGCGTCCGCAAAATAAGTATTATCACTTTGAAGCTGGCTTGCTATGGGAAAACCGTCTTGCGGCCAATCACCTTGCGTGATTGGCCGCGTAAATCAATAAAATGCGGGATGGCTATAGCGGCCATGATCCCGATAATAACCATAACCATTATCAACTCAATCAAGGTAAATGCTTTCATGAGGGGATTTTTTCGGACACAGCGGGAATTATTCCTTAAATTCTCCGGTAGTGCTATTGTAGGTATAAATACTTCCCGCGGGGCCTTTGTAAGCTGTATCGCTAATTTTATACCAATCTCTATGCACGGCTCCCGTGGATTCGAGTATATTTATAAAGAAAGGGTTTTGCTGCGATGCAAAAACACCGGCTAAAGCAGGCTCAAGCCCTGCAGGATACAGAGGATCTCTATCTTTAACTATCGATTCGAAGTAATACATCTGTATGCTCTGCCTTACGGCATTAACAGTAGCTTCTTCAGAAACATTCTTCGCCCGCTGGGCTAAATCTATAATGCGGGTAATTGAAATACCAAGAAGAATTACTAAAATAATGATGATAATGACTAATTCGATTAATGTAAAAGAGCTTCGCGCTTTCGAACTCATTGAACTATATTTTCCTAAAAATATTTTTCTTCTACCTACAGACATCAAGCACCTTTATTTTTAAGTCTCTGCCTTAACTTCTCTAAAGACTCGGCTATATGCTGAAATTCATCTGTTGAGCGGATTTTAACAGGTGGTATATCTTTATCTTCGGCGAGCATTTCGATATATTTCTCGATCCTATAAATTGGTCCGACAATCCTATGCGAATAGAGCAAAGAAAGCACCCCCACGCATATAAGCATGAGCAAAACCGCAGAAACAACGAGCAATTGCGTATCGCGCCATTCTTCTAAAGTGTCTAAGTATGTGGATCTCAAGGCATTGTTAAAAGATAAAAGCTCGCCTTTTAGCTGGATTACAATTTTAGCAACATTTTCTCTTGAAACATCTTCGCTAACTAGATTTTTAAGAACTCTGTTAAAAGAAGTCATTTCCAGAGAAAGCCGATTGCTTGCTGCAGAAAGAGTAAATTCACCGGTCCTGACTACAATAAATGTGCATACAACAGCAACTATTAACGCAGGCAATACACTCATCATTATATACCTGAGCTGGACTGAACGATTAATAAAGTATTTTCTGCGGGTAAATTTCTCTTTGGACATATTACCTCCTTCAATGAGGCCGTCATTTCTCAAACCGAAGGTGAAGAGAAATGACATAGCCGAATTGATCTCGAGCGAAGCGAGAGATCTTATAAAAGCATAAATATTTACTTAAAAACCTTATCAAATATCTTACAGCAATAACTTCTTAATAAAAAGAACAGCTATCAAGACAGCTTCCACAATGATCAAAGATACCAGTGCTCTCTTGTTACGCTTTAGTTCTTTTTTATTTCTATGAGCATTTAAAAGAACACCTACAGCGAGCAAGTTAAAAACGGCTAAGAAGACTATTGTTTCTGCCTTGGTAAAATCTACCATTTATCATTCGCTTTCGGCCTTATCAACATTGCCTACGGCACGTTCGATAGTCTCAATGATGTCTGCCTCAGACATACCCAGGGAAAATACACGGCTTTTTGTATTATCGGTACCAATATATGTTGCACATCCAGTTAGCATAATAAAAAAAGTTACAACCAGCGTTAAAATTATATTTCTCATAATAACCTCCCTGCAATCTGACAATAACTCTATCCCCCAACTATGTCAAGGGTTGTTTTTTCTACAATAACACATTAATTTTAACTCTGTATGAAATATTTTCAAGAAAAGTATTAAAACAAATGATTAGGATTTTTCTAATTTAAGAGGCCTGCCCATTAAATCACAAACTGCCCTTTTAGGAGATTTATTTCTATATAAAACAGCATAAACCTGTTCGGTTATAGGCATATCAATGGCAAATTTCCTGCTTAAGCAGTAGGCTGATTTAACTGTTTCGATTCCTTCGGCCACTTCCTTCATTTCTTTAAGTATAGCTTTTAACCTCTTGCCGTTACCGATTTTCTCGCCAAGCGTCCTGTTACGCGAATGCGGAGAGAAACAAGTAGTAACTACATCCCCTAAACCGCTAAGGCCAGAGAAAGTGCTAGTTTCGGCGCCTAACACTTTGCCTAAGCGGGTTATTTCAACCAGCCCCCTCGTTACCAGAGCTGCCTTAGTATTCGAACCGAATCCAAGGCCGTCAGAAATTCCACAGGCAATAGCTATGATATTTTTAAGTGCTCCTGCCAGCTCTATTCCGACAATATCTCTATGTTTATAAACTCGAAAAGATGACGTTGAGAATAAAACTTGCAATTTTTCTGCAACTTTATTATTTGCAGAAGCTATGACAGATGCAGTTGGAATCTCTTTAACTACTTCCCAGGCAATATTTGGACCGGAAAGAACAGCAATTTTTACATTGCCTAATTCCAGCCTTATAAGCTCAGATACTCTTTTTAATGATTTTACTTCTATGCCCTTGCTGACGCTGACAAATATTTTATTAGAAAGATTTATCCGTGAGGACTTAATTTTCTTTAGAACTTTATTAATAAATCTGACAGGAACAGCAATAACGATTATTTCACTGCCAAGGGCATCTTTAAGGGATGGCTCTATTTTCAGCCTGGAGGGGAATTTTACGCCTTTTAGAAAGAGTTTGTTTTGGCGTTCATTTTGTAATGCGCTGTTGTGGTCTTTAAATACGCTATGAAGGCAAACGCCTAATCCTTTGCCCGAGAGCAAGACAGCTAAGGTGGTACCCCAATTTCCTGCTCCGATAATTGTAACTGCAGACGGCCTCGTCATTTTGACTTTCTTAGAATATTGGAATAAGCCTGTGCGAATTAAATAAGCGGGCGATCGGGATCGAACCGACATAACAGGCTTGGAAGGCCTGTGTTCTACCACTGAACTACGCCCGCATTCCGCTGAACGAAAGAAAATGGGCAGGGGAGGATTCGAACCTCCGAAGGACGATGTCCGCCAGATTTCAAGTGCCCTCAAGTTACCTCAAGGCTTGGACTATCTCATCACCATAGCCTGATTTAGATTAAAGCTGACTCAGGCCTTAGGCGGTGGGTACTTAGTCTCTGCACCTTCCGATGGCATTAATAATGCCAAAGGCTTGGCTCAGGATTGCCCTTTACATTGTAAAAGTAAAGGGTTTCCCTGAATTCACCCACTTTTCCATCCCGCCTTTCGGCGAGACGCTGCAAATTTTACAGTCTGGTGCGATTGGCCACTCCGCCACCTACCCGATTTGCATACTCTTCTATCCAAGAACTTATCAATTCAAGCAACCGTTTATCATTATACCGTACATGTATTAAACCGAAAGGTAATTTTCTTTTGCTGATATTTAAATTCCCTTCTCTTATGTACGGTTTAGTGAATTGATTTACAGGTATATTTGTTACCTTGCTCCAATACCTCTTTAAGGCATCGATATTCTGATAAGAATAAGCATAAAGATAAACCCTTAACCGTTGTTCCTTAACCCCGCAAATATCTCTTAAAAAATTCAAGAAAATACACATTATCTTCGGATTACTATTTGCAAAATCAACAAACGTTCCCTTTAGGGTTCCTTCCGCCCAATAAAGCATTATTCCTGCTATTTTCAGAATTTGCTCTTGGTGATTAAGGTGTTTTTTGACTTCAAATTGAGGCTTCCCCTTGTTTACTATATAGTTAACTTCGGATGACGATCTCCGAGGAATATTATTTCTATTCATAAAACCATACAAAGACCAAATAGAAACATTAAGTTTTTCAGCAATATCTTTAATAGTATGTTCTTTATTCCAATAAAGGTTCTTAACCTTATTGTAATCCAAATTATAATCTAATACTTTCATAAGTTAACTTCTCATTAAAAGCCGGCGAGAGGAATCGAACCCCCAACGTCCTCATTACAAGTGAGGTGCTCTGCCGGATTGAGCTACGCCGGCATTGTTCGGATTGCGTATTGCGTTAATAATTACGTAATAAATACTATTTCTCATGCAGAAATTTTATTGCTTTGGGCAAATAGTCGATTATATCTGAGGCGATCAAGCAATATTGCGTTTTATCTTTTGCCGCTAAATCACCGGATAGTCCGTGCAGATACACCCCTAATTTTGCCGCATCGAAAACATCTATACCCTGGGCCAGCAACCCTGAAATAATCCCGGTAAGAACATCTCCTGAACCTGCGGTAGCCATGCCGGGATTGCCTGTTCTGTTTTCATAGAGCTTCCTGCCATCAGTTACAATCGTCCTTTGGCCTTTAAGAACAAGGACTAAATTATACTTAAGGGCGAACTTTTTAGCAAGTTCTTTTCTGTGCCGTTTAATTTTATCGGCGGATATGCCTGTTAGCCGGCTAAATTCTCCCAAATGGGGCGTTAAAATCATTCTCTTTGATTTGCGCCTTTTTAGAATATCAATATTCTCAGCTAAAGCGTTTAAGGCATCGGCATCTATAACAATCGGCTTATCGATTTCTTCAATAATTTTATAGAAAAACTCTTTGGTTTCAGTATTACAGCCTGCTCCGGGGCCTATAGAAATTGTATCAATTCTATCAAGTGTACCTGATAAATCTTTAAAAGACTTCTTGCAGAAACAACCCCCCTTATCCGCAAGCGGTAAGGTCATGCTTTCAGTTAGTTTAATTTCAAATATTGCATAAAGTGATTGCGGCACTGCCGCCTTAACCAAACCTGCTCCTATTCTTAAAGCCGCGTTTGCACACAAGCAAACAGCACCTGTAAGGCCGGGAGAGCCGCCTGCAACGAGCACAAAACCATAATCACCTTTATGGGTATCAAGCTTTCTTTTGGGCAACCGCACAGGAAACCGCATAATCTTCAATGTGTGTAATCGAGAGAAAAATATCTACCCCGATATCCTTATTAAAAACACAGTAAGGCGCACCGTTATCCTTGTTAAGTATACGCATGTCCTTAAACGCAAGGGGCAATTCTTTAGAAATAGCCTTGATCACGGCTTCTTTTGCGCAAAATCTTGCTGCGAGCCGCTGGTAATACATTTTTCCGCTTGCGATTTTATCAATCTCTTCTTTGTTAAATACCCTATCGATAAAACTTTGCCCCCACTTATCAATGGCATTCTTGATCTTTTCTATTTTAATCATGTCTATTCCAACACCAATAACCATTTATGTCACCAAAATTCCTAACAAATTAAACCTGAAATCCGAATATCGAATCGAAACATAATTTCTGAATGAAAAAATTAATATTACCCGTTTAGAATTTCGGATTTCGTGCTTCGGATTTAATGTTGTCGGCTATTTATTAATGCGAGCATTTCTTCGACTGCCCAAGTGATACCGACGAATACTGACCGGCATATTATTGAATGGCCGATATTTAACTCCTCTATTTCCTTTAGTTTTGCGATCCTTCGTACGTTTTTATAATCCAGCCCGTGGCCGGCTGCAACGGATAGATTGTTCTGCTTTGCATAGACTGCCGCGTTTTTTATTCTTTTTAATTCTTTATTGATAGAAGTTTTTGTTTTTGATTCTGAATACTTTCCGGTATTAAACTCTATCATTTCTACGCCCATCTTAACGGCTATGCCTACTGATGATATTTGCGGATCTATAAAAAGACTGACTTTTATTCCTTTGTCTTTTAATTGGTTTACGGCTCGCTCTATTTTATTATAGTTTTTCTTAATATTTAATCCTGCTTCGGTTGTAAGCTCCTGGCGCCGCTCGGGAACTAAAGTGGCCTGATACGGCCTTAACTGAGCGGCAAAGCGCACAATATCTTTGTTAACCGACATCTCCAAATTAAGGGGAATTTTTAAAATTTTTTTTATGAGGGTGATATCGCGTTCTTTTATATGCCGCCTGTCTTCCCGCAGATGGGCAACCACTGAATCGCATCCGGCGTATTCAGCCGCCATTGCTGCAACAACCGGGTCAGGATAGTTTGTTCCCCGCGCCTGACGCAAAGTTGCGGTATGGTCAATGTTTACGCCTAACCTCATATTAGATATTGCAAAAACAATAAATTAGTATTGTACTCTAATAATTAAGCTATATACTCATGCCGCCGCCGGTTATCCGCTTCTTAAGCAGAAACCAAACCACTATTGCAATTATCAAAGAGATAAGCTTCAGCCATAAATTATTGGTCAATACTTTTTTTGTTAGTTTTATAAACTTCATTTATTCCTCTGAAATTTTTACGCTAATTTATTTTAAGCAGCCGTACTTGGAATTTTATTTCTGGCAATAGACATTGTAAACTGGCCCCTCAAAATAGTAAATAAATCTGTGGGTGTTAAGTTACGGGTTAATTGTCCGTTAATAGCCAATGATACAGAACCGCTCTCTTCTGAAGCAATAATGACTACAGCGTCACAATTCTCAGAAAGCCCTACCGCTGCCCTGTGGCGCATGCCAAGGGTTTTCTCCAGGGAAGGATTTTCGCTAAGGGGAAATAGACAGGAAGAGGCAATTATTTTTGAACCCTCAACAATTACACCGCCGTCGTGCAAAGGAGCCGAAGGATAAAATATATTCTGAAGCAGTTCGGCCGTAAGGTCAGCATTTAAAATGACCCCGCTTTCAATGTAGTTTTTAAGGCCTATTTCGCGCTTTATGGCAATAAGGGCGCCTGTTCTTTTTCGTGACATTATGCTTACGGCAGAAACCACACTGCGAAGAGTCTTTTCTATCTCTTCCTTATGGGGTTCTACATAAAAAATATGGCCTTTGCCGAGCCTCATAAGCCCCTCTCGCAACTCCGGCTGGAAAATTATTGCAATAATTATTACAAAGAAAACAAAGAAATATGTAAATATTTTAGTTAATACTGGAAGGCCTAATACCTGCGAAAGCAAAAAGAAAAATACAAGAACGATTGTACCCCTTAAAAGATACACGGCCCGGGTGCCTTTCAAGAAAACAAAAATATGGTAAAAAATTAACCATAATATTAATATCTCGGTAACATTTTTCCAGCTTAACGGTAAAAGTATTCCTTCCATAATATTAATTGCTATTGATCATATCTGCCATTTTTGCTGCCTCAACAGCTTCGCCTACGTCGTGCACCCTTAAAACATTAGCTCCTTTTACAAGAGCTATGGCGCCTAAAGAGCAGGTTCCCGCAAGGCGCCCGCCGACATCCTTATTTAGAGCCTTTCCTATAAAAGACTTTCTTGATATCCCCAAAAATATAGGCAGCCCAAAAACTTTAAATTCTGAAACCCTGTTAATTATTGAAAAATTATCTTCTACCCGTTTGCCGAAGCCTATACCGGGGTCTATCATTATCTGCTCTTTCTTTATTCCTTTCTTCATCGCAAACTCAAGGCGCTCTTTGAAAAACTCTATGATATCTTCAACAACATTACCGTATGCAGGGTTAATCTGCATTGTTTGGGGGACCCCTTTCATATGCATAAGAATGCATCCAAGCTTATGATCTCTTATAAGCTGTGCAATGCGGCTTGAAGCCCTAAGGGCAGTTATATCATTAATGATATCTATTCCTTCTTCCACGGCTTCCTTTGCTACTTTATATTTGTAAGTGTCTATCGATAAAAGAATTCCGGGAAATTTCTTACGTATTACTTTTATAACCGGAATAACTCTTTTTATCTCCTCGGCAGCGCTAATCGGCCTTGAAAACGGCCGGGTTGACTGGCCTCCTATGTCAATAATTTTGGCTCCGGACTTAACCATGCTTTCGGCTTTTTTAAGGACATCGTCTTTTATATTTCCTTTAAAATTGCCTGCGTGCAGAAGCCCGTCGCCTGAAAATGAATCATCGGTTACATTTATTATTCCGCAGATAACCGGTTTTTTTATCAAAAGCCTCTTATCTTTAGCCGTAAAAAAGAAATATCCCCGGGAAATATTTTCTAGACAAGTTGCTATCTGCTGCGAGGCTTCTCTTAAAGCAAACGGCTGATTCTTCAGCTTACGGCAAAGTTTGTTTAACTGGCTGAGGTTTCCGAATATAACAATATCGGCGGCTATATCCTTAACTAATGCGTCTCTTGGAATTGCCGCGTCACTTCCCAAAGAGAGAAGATGCTGTTTTATGATATTAGCTTCCCATGATTTTAAGCCTTTTATTTTAAGCGCAAAAGCCCTGCTTTTAGAGGAAAGAATGTTTACTCCCTGCCGGCTTACGCCCAAAGAACTGATTATGCTACGAGCTTTCTTTTTGCTCTTTATCTCTATCGGTATCACTATCATCCTTAAATCCGATTATCTGCTTTACTTCCTGGGCATCAAGAACCTCTTTATCTAAGAGAGCGCCGGCAACTTCTTTAAGTTTATCTACTTTCTCTATAAGTATATCGCTTGCGCGTTGATATGCGTTTTCGAGAATAACTTTAATTTCGGAATCTATTGCCTGTGCGGTATCATCTGAGTAGTCTTTGTGTTCAACCAATTCTTTTCCTAAAAACACCGGGCCTTCTTTACGCCCCAATGCGATATGGCCGATTTTCTTGCTCATGCCAAATTCAGTGACCATTCTCCTGGCTATATGTGTTGCGGCTTCTAAATCATTATGGGCCCCGGTAGTAACTTCCCCTAAAACTATTTCTTCGGCGGCCCTACCCCCCAAAAGAACACATAGTTGATCGAGCAGTTCTGACTTAGAATGAATATATTTATCGTTTTGGGGAAGCTGAAGTGTATAGCCAAGCGCACCGATACCGCGAGGTATAATTGACACCTTATGAAGCGGGTCAACATTAGGAAGATAAAGCGACAAAAGAGAATGCCCGCCCTCATGGTAAGCTATTATCTCTTTCTCGTGTTTAGAAATAACCCTGCTTTTTCTCTGCGGGCCGGCTACCACGCGCTCCATTGCCTCCTGCATTTCATCTATTCCTACGGCTTGGCGTTCTCGCCGGGCAGCAAGAAGCGCTGCCTCATTACATAAATTTTCAAGGTCTGCCCCTGAAAATCCCGGAGTCTGTTTGGCAATTACAGCGAGATCACTCTCATCAGCCAATTTTATTTTGCGTGTATGGACTTTTAAAATAGCTTCTCTTCCTTTTATATCCGGAGCATCCACAACAATATGCCTGTCAAACCTGCCCGGCCTAAGAAGAGCCGGGTCAAGCACATCCGGCCTGTTGGTTGCAGCCATAACTATAACCCCCACCTCTGTCTGAAAACCGTCCATTTCGACTAAAAGCTGGTTTAAGGTCTGCTCCCTTTCATCATGGCCGCCGCCTATACCGGCGAACCGCTGCCTGCCTACAGCATCTATTTCATCAATAAATATTATGCCTCCTTTGCCTTCAACCTTGGCTGCCTTTTTTGCCTGCTCAAAAAGATCGCGGACTCTTGAAGCGCCTACGCCTACAAAAAGCTCTACAAAATCGGAACCGCTTATACTGAAAAAGGGAACTTCTGCCTCTCCGGCAACCGCTTTTGCCAGCATGGTCTTACCGCAGCCAGGAGGCCCTACGAGTATAACACCTTTGGGAATTCTTCCTCCCAGGCGCTGAAATCGTTTTGGTTCACGCAGAAAAAGAACCACCTCTTTAAGTTCCTCTTTTGCCTCATCTACTCCTGCTACATCAAGAAAAGTTATCTTTGGCACTTTTTCTTTTTCGATTATTCTTGCTTTTGAGCGGCCGAATGACCATACCCGTGAACCCATC
Source organism: Candidatus Omnitrophota bacterium (assembly GCA_043820815.1). Taxonomy (GTDB): domain Bacteria; phylum Omnitrophota; class Gorgyraeia; order Duberdicusellales; family 4484-171; genus JBDRDJ01. The sequence goes on along the minus strand of JBDRDJ010000004.1, from coordinate 11,516 downwards.
TGAGAACCGCGCTGGGCAATAAACCAAAACAGTAGAATAATAAAAATCATGGGCAGGAAAGACGCTAAAATACTGCCCCAGATCTTAGGGTGTTCTATCGCCACTTTACCTACATTCTTCCTTAAAAGTCCAAGAAGCTCCTTATCTTCAATAGGAATTGCAACCGTAAAATAAGGGCGGCCTTCGCCTACAGATTCTTTACCCTGAACAGAAAACACTCCGCTTATAGAGGTTTCGGATTTTGTAACCGATTCGACCATGGGAAGCTGTAAGTTGTTTTCGATAATTCTGTAAAATTCACTATAATCGAGAACTTTTCTCCCTGATTCCACAACATGAAAAATACCCATAGTTCCCATAAACAAAACCATCAAAATAGTAAAAACTCTCATGTTGTTCATGTTTGGAGGAGGCGGCTTTATGCTCTTTTTTTGTTTGTTTTCTTTTTTATCCATAGTATCAATTATAATTTATTACTTCAAAAAAGCAAGGATTTGATTGTGAGCCACCCGTCCTCTACAATGGCTCTGGTATCGGGCATATCTATGACAGCCGCAGGGATGTTTTTATTAATCATACTTACAATATTATTATAATGCCGGGCTTCGAGTTTTCGCGTATTTCCTTTTACTTCCTCGACGGCAAGCCTTAGAACATTAAAAATAATTGCCTTAGGCATTTTCTTTAAATCCTCTATGCGTAATTTAATATAGCTTTTGCCGCGCTGCTTCCTGGCTGAGAATAAAGCATCTTTGCTTACTGCATGAATAAACTCATAGTCGCGGGCACTTGTAGTTGCCATGTTATAAATAGCCTCGGAAATATTGGGATTAAATTTACATAAGGCCGGCAGTAATTTAAGGCGCACTTTATTGCGAAAGAATAAATCTTGGAAATTTGTAGAGTCATTTTTATAAGAAAACTCATTTTTATTAAGCCAGCCTAAAATATCGGTTTTCTTAATTCTTAAAAGAGGCCGTATTAAGCTCAGGCTCTGAAAACGCGAACAAGGAAGAATTCCCCTTAAGCCGCAGAGGGCAGTTCCCCTTATAATCCTCATCAATGTAGTTTCGACTACATCATCCCTGTTGTGGGCAAGGGCAATCTTTTTTATTTTATACTGACGGGCGCATGAAAAAAAGAAATCGAATCGCAGCTGCCTGGCTGTCTGCTCTAAAGAATCTCCGTGAAAGAATTTCTTTACATCTTTTTTTGCGCTTGTAAATTTAATGCCTCTTGATTTACACAGGGACTTAACGAACTGTTCATCGCTATCGGCATCGTTTCGTAAAGAATGATTAAAATGAGCACAGATCAAGGATAGATTAAACTCTTTTTGTATATTACATAAAAGGTGGAACAGGCAAACAGAATCTCCTCCTCCGGAAACACCTATTATAATCTTGTCTTTCTTCTTAATCAGCTTATATTCACTGATTGTTTCTCTGAAAAGTTCTTCTATCATAATTTGTCATTGGGATTTTGCCATTTCTTCCGTTTCAAGGTCTTTGACCTTTAACATTATACCACATCTGCTATAATGAACTGTGATTAAAAACATATTAGCAATAAACCCCTGGATATATGATTTTGCCGCCTATGATTTCTGGCTTAAGCCTTACGGGTTCTTAAGCCTGCTTACTTACTTAAGTAAAAAGGGTTCACAAATTACATACATAGACTGCCTTGATAAAAAAATATCCTGCGACAGGCTGGGGAGAGGTAAATATTATTCGGAGATCATAGAAAAACCGCCTGTTTATAAGTCCATACCGCGCTATTTTAAGCGCTACGGAATAACGCCTGATGAATTCGAAAAGCGTATTATTGAATCAAAAGCTGATTACGTTCTCATTACATCGTCTATGACTTACTGGTACCCGGCGATTATCGATGCTGTGCGCATTATAAGAAAACATCTACCTGACTCAAAAGTAATTCTCGGCGGCACATACGCAACTTTATGCCTGGGCCATGCAAAGAAAAATATTCCCTGTGACTTTGTATTCCCTAACGAATCGCTAAAAGAATTCTTTAAGTTAATGGATATTGAATTTAAACCTTATGAATTATACTCAACACTCCCCGATTATGAAAACTTTTACAGTAATCTCGACTACGTAGTAATGCGCACATCATGGGGCTGCCCCTATGAGTGCAGTTTCTGCGCTATAAAAAAGCTTTGCCCTGAATCCTATGGATTGAAAAGTAATTCTATACTTGATTTTATTAATAAATATGCCGGCAAGGGTATTAAGAATTTTGTCCTCTATGACGATGCTTTTTTGTATGACCAGAAACAAGTGAAGTTAATTCTTAACTATATAATTGACAATGAGTTAGATATAAGTTTTCATACACCTAATGCTCTCCATTTACGCTTTGTTGATTATGAAATAGCCCGGCTTCTTAAAAAGGCAGGATTCATTAATCCTCACTTTGGCTTAGAAACACTTAATCCGCGCCTTCAAAAATCATGGGGAGATAAAGCCGATAGGAATGACCTCCTCAGGGCAGTTGGTTTTCTAAAAAAAGCGGGCTTTAGAAACGGAGAGTTTAGTGTATATCTATTGCTGGGATTTCCCGGCCAGAACATAGACGAATTAAAGCAAGAAGTTGAATTCCTAAATTCGCAAGGCGCAAAAGTATCGCTTGCGGAATTCTCGCCAGTTCCGCAAACGCGGCTGTATAAGAAATATTCAGAGTCTTTTTCTGAACCGCTCATGCATAACAACTCTATATTCGCAAGTCTAAATAAAACTGATATTAAAGAATTCTGGGACATTAAAAATTATGTAAGAGGCCTCAATCAGAAACTAAAAACGGGGTGACAAATTGTTAGTGGTTATTAGTGCTATGAGGAAGGCGCTGATTCGTTGATTTTTTTATCGGTAGTTTTCTTACGAGGCAGCTCTATATAAAAAGTTGTCCCTTCCATGTATTCGCTCTCAAACCAAACTCTGCCCTGATGGTTTTCTTCAATCATCCTCTTCACCACATACATACCAATACCGGTTCCGGAAATCTGTGAAGATTTGGTTGTAAAGAAGGGGGCGAATATCTTCTTCCTGTCGTTTTCTTGAATACCTAACCCGTTATCGGCTATGGTGATAAGGAAAGAAGTTTCATTCATAACAAGAGAGATAAATATATGCGGCAAGAACCTGAGCCGCTCTTCTTCGCCTAAATAATAACTTCTTTTTTCATCCATGGCTTCATACGCATTGTCGATTATATTATACATACACTCCATAATCTGAGCCTTAACTCCATAGATTATATCCTCAGCGGTGATATCTGTTTCAAGAGGAAACTGAGATATCTGATGCTTAACCTTGACAAGGCTCAGGGCACTGTCAATTACATCCTTTAGTGAGAATTCCGAGAAAAATGTTTCTTTTTCTTCTACCCGGGCATAGTTTAGAATTCCCTGTATTATTTCTGCTGTCCGCTTTACTTCATTGATAATCGAAGAGGCGAGATTTTTCAGATACTCGTAAGATTTCTTAAGGTCTTCGTTATCAGAAAAAAGCTTAGGGTGGTCTCTCATAAAAAAATCTATTTCAAATTTCTGTTCTCCGGCGGCGATTGAAAAACTGTTTAAGCGGTTTCGTATCTGGTGTGCTACGCCGTCGGCCATTCCTCCGATTGAGGCAAGTTTTTCCGCCGTAAAAATCTTTTCCTGAACCCTTTTAAATTCATCTAAGAAAAGGCAGTAATCTATTGCGAGGGCCGCCTGCCGTGAAAGAATTTCGAATACATTTATATCGTCCGGAGAATAGAAGGTGCGGTTAATTTTTTCTCCAAGCACAAGAAACCCAACGAGCTTTTTATCAATATAAGAGGGGACAATCAAATGGGCCGGTTTATCGAAAAATCTTTCAAAAACGTGATTCATCTCATCGTAGCCCAGAAATGATTCATTATGTTTTATAAGCTTAACCGCCGGATCATCATATGCAATTGCATAATCATAATTAATGTTTCCAAGGCCTCTTATCGCTTTTAAACGATAGCACTTGTTTTCTTTATCATTTAAAAATGCAGCGACAAACTCTATTTTTACGGCTTTCTTTACTACATACACAATTAATTTAAACAGCCTTTCCAAATTATGTTCGCGCACCATGCCTTTTGCCGCATCAAGTAAAACTTTCTGGTAATGCTTTTGCTGGGAAAGCAGGATATTTTCCGCTTTCTGCCGAAGAGCACGGTAAATAAAAGGCCCTATGGTTGCAAAGGCAAACATAATCAAACCGGTAAGTAGCCAGGATTTGCTATGATAGCCAATCCAAAAAGGGAAACCTAAAACTAATGTGTAGACAACCGTAAATATGCCTGCGCTAGTGAAAGCTACCTTTACATCCATTAGGCGGTGTTTAAGTATCGCATAAGCAATTAAAACAACATAAACACCGGTTAAATAATTCCCAAAAGGAACAATAGAATAAGGCGGTATATTGAGAACCAGGTTGTAATTAAGGCTGCCCCCTAAATAACCCAATATCGTAGCCCAGAAAAAGTAAAGAAGTTGATGTTTGTAACGGCTGCCGGGCGTTGCAGACTTAAGGCTTTTATAAAGCAGGTATACTCCGCAAATAACCGATAAAAAGAAATAAATTAAGAAAAAATAATAAAGAGTTCCCGGGACAGTAAAATAGTTTGCAACATATTTAGGTTCTGTTTTCTTAACAAAATACGGCGTAAGATTACAAACAAAAAAGAAGAAAGATAAGCCATAACAAACTCTGATTAAAGTTTTCCACTTTTCTCTTAAACGTAAAAATGTAAAATTAAAATCTAAAAAGGCGGCGGGAATAAAAACAACACCCATCAAACAAATTCTATCCCAAAAAGTCCCCCAGTATTCATTGGGGGAATTTATCATGAAAACAGAGAAAAAACTCCACCATGCGATTGCGAAGCTATAGCAGGCAAATGTCTTATTTAAAATGTTGCTTTTATTCTTGCAATAGACAAAAAAAGCAAGAATGAATAAAAGCACTCCTGTGATTAAATAAGATGCGGTAAAATTAAAAAGAAAAATATTCACAAATTTTGTTTATTTGTTTTCTTTTGGCACTTATGGCTCCCCAGATATTTAACCCTTTTAGCCATTATTTCTATAATAACCTCATCAGATACATAAACATCTTGCGATTTAAAATCCCCGATAACTAAACCTATCTCATTGCTGAATTCCTTCATCTTTAAAAAATTATCCATATCTATATCGCCTAATGTAGGTTTAAGTTTCTTATGTGTGTCGCAGGATAATAGATAGGCCTCAGCCAAGCAACCAAAAACATTTTCATCTATACCGAATCCGTAATCATGGTCAATAATACTATCCTTGATTTTAAAAAGGCCTCCCTCAAGCACAATCTTGTTTTCACTGTCAACTTTGCGTGATATAGCCTCGGGCCGGGAATCATCTATTATAATAAAATTATCCGGTAAATCTTGAGAACGTATGGCCCGCGCTAAATTAGAAGTAACACATATTGCAAGATGATGTTTATCAAACACATCACGCAATGATAAATTTTCACTGTTAATATAGGAATTAATTTTAGTATTGCCAAAAGCGGGCTTCCCGATCCTATCCATAAGCCGGGAAATTTTTAGTTTATTTACATCTATTATCCCAATCGTATCCACGTGTCCGAGAAAAGCTTCGACTAAATGTTTTCCAACCTTTCCGGCACCTCCTATGATAGCAATCCTTAAATTTTCAGGATTTATTCCACATAATTTGCAGATTTTCATTACATTAAAGTAAATGGACAGAGTAGTTGCACAATGGCCGTTAGTTACAAAAGATAACCTTTTCTTGGCAAATTCCTTAAGAGCCAAGCCCCTCCTGGTTACAATAGGCCACCATGCACCTAACCCAATGCATGAAAAAGGAACGGATATTTTACAGGCAAAACTTACTGCCCTGCGTGCCTGTTTTAATGTTTCTCTCCTGCTTTGAGCCAATTGTTCCGGCAGAAGAGGGCTAAATATGGTTAATCCGTTTACTTTTTCTTTAGTTATTATTTTTCCTACTACAATCGGAGGTAATTTACGTGTGATTTTCATCATAGCGGGCTTAGAAATTAATTTCCTTATCGGAACAAGGAAAGGGAAACCGACGAAAATATCCTGGGAGCGGCGGGCATGGACCAGAAAAACAAATTCAGGTTTTATGCCGTATAAAATTTTAATAAGAAAAGGGGGTAGCTTTCTGACAAATATGATGCTGACAAGAAAGTCCCTTACGGAACCGAATAAAGCAAAAAACCAATTCCTTTTCCACGGCACTCTATACATTTAATGTTTTGCCTCTTTTAGTTTTTATATAATCTCCCGAAATAAAAACATACTAATTAAATTATACTACCAAAAAAGATAATTTGCACTATTTACCCTATAAATACTATAAATATTTTATTTTTTGATGGTAAGTGCTTACAAATTGAAAAAATCGGCAAGATTTTACGGCAGGTAGAATTCTGATTTTCTTTTAATCACGAATTTTTATAATACAGATTTTAGAACTTATATCATTCAAGTTTCCATCTCTTCAGATAGTTGCCGCTAAAGAAAAGTTCTATGTTTTTCTCATCGTATATCCAGCGTTCATCGCCGTCAAGAGTCATCTCTTTCTCATCGGGAGGGCCTAATTTTCTAAAAACTGCTTCCTTTGTATCGTGATAAATTACGGCAGTTCCGTCATCAGTTACAACATAATCTTTAACGTCATTGCCCTGGCCAAAGCCCTTTTTAACATCAAGGCCTAAGTAGCCGCGGCTGGCGCCCACATAATCACGCATTCCTACGCATCCGCAGGCAGTTAAAGCAGCCAGCCAAATAAAGATTATTCCGTTTAATCTTCTCATTTTAATATCCCTCCTTGATATCTTATCAGCGGGTATCAATTTCCATCCCCACCTGAACATGAAAACATCTATGATTAAAGTATTTTACTATAAGATTTTCCGCTTCGTGCCCGGTGCAGTGGGATATACCGATTTTATCGGTCAGCTTTTCTGCCTGGCTCACGATATATTCGGCAAACCGCTTATCTTTATCCATTAGATGAAAACCTCCAAATGAACAGCCGATATCTTTGCCGTAAACCATCCTCGCCTTCTCGAGTATATTCTGCAAGCTGGGGTGGGCACAGCCGCACAATACAGTCAGCTTTTCACCGTCTATAATTAAAGCCTGCTCAGAGATAATTTTTCCTTTATAATTTCCCAGCGTTTCTCCTAAACTATGTACGCCTTCTTTTACAACATGTTTTTCGGATGTCTCTACGAACTCTGCCTTAAAACCAGCGACTTTATCTTTAAATTCATTACTGAAACGAGAGCACCCGTAAACAGTAACTGAATTGTTCATTTCAAGCAAATCCCACAAGCCTCCGGTATGATCCCAGTGTTCATGAGAAATAAAAACTTTGGTTATTTTCTTTAAATCAACGTTCATTAATTCGGCATTCCTGGCAAGGTATTCGAATTTTTCTCCTGTATCAAAAAGAAGGTCATCTCCTAAAAGATAAGAGAGCCCCCAGCCTGTTGCAAACTTACGCTTGCAGTCATCTTGTGCAACTCTTTCAAATAAAACTTTTATTTTCATCTAATCTCCTATTGTATTTTTTACGGACGTTCGCCGAATATAGCGGTACCGATTCTGACTAAAGTCGTCCCTTCTTCAATTGCGATTCTGTAAGTATCACTCATGCCCATAGACAAATGGTTAAACTGCAACCTTTCGACATACTTAGACCTTATTATATCAAAAATTTCCTTTGTTTGCTTAAAATATGGCCTGATATCCTGCGGGCGCTCAACCAAAGGCCCCATAGTCATGAGCCCGGAAAGCTTAAGGTTGCTAAAGGAAAGAAGCTTTTCAATAAAAGAATTTAAATCCTCGGGCACTATTCCGGTTTTTGAACATTCTTTAGCAGAATTTAGCTCAATTAAAACGGGCATTACCTTATTTATCTTGCCGCACTCTTTATCAATTGTTTCAGCCAAGGCAAGAGAATCGAGTGTTTCGATAAGGTCAAATATTTTAACAGCCTGCTTTACTTTATTCTTTTGCAAGTGCCCCAACAAATGCCAGCTTACTCTTCTGCCTATATAATCAAATTTATCCTGTGCTTCTTTAACGTAATTCTCTCCCAAGATAGTTATGCCGGCATCTATTGCTTGTTCTATTTCACAGACTGTGCGCGTTTTAGTAGATGCGGCTACCTTAACATTTTCGGGTATATCTGCCAGAATTTTCTTAACATTTTCCCTGATCATTTTGAAAAAAAATATGTTTTTCCTCTTTGATTATATTTTATCATCTTCTTTTGCTTAACCAAAGTTTCAAGGCACGATGCCGTATCTCTAAGGCTAATCTTGAGAGAATTTGACACACCGGTTACTGTTTCCGGCCTGCGTTTTAAGTAGCGGGTTATATCATCTTTACTTACATTCATATCCCTCTTACCCTCTGACTTATGAGTAGAAATAACTATATCCGTATCACTGCCGATTATTTTCTTTAGCTTTTGCAGCTTTCTTAAGCTTGGAATCGCAACTTTACGGGCACAAGGCCTTATGGGCAAATTAAGATAAATTTTATCCGGCTTAATCAGCGATATCAATTTTTTAAATTTGTATGCTTCTTCTGAGCTGTCGTTTATCGAAGCAACGGCCATTATCTCAAGCCTGATTTCACCCTTAAATTCTTTTCGCAGTTCTATCAGCCCTTTTATGATCTTTCCATAATTGATTTTCTTATGCGGCCTGTTTACTTTTAAAAATTTTGCGCTGCATGCGGCATCAAGCGAAGGAATAATAACATCTGCCTTTTGCAGTTCACGGCGAACAACTTTTCTGTATAATAGTGAAGAATTGGTAATAACGCAAACAGGATATTTATTATTTGTAAATTTTTTTATAGCTTTAATTATCTTATCTAAATTCTTATGTAGTGTCGGCTCTCCCCGGCCGGAAAAGGTAATATAATCTATTTTTGGGTACTTTTTTAAAATCCCTGCGAGTTCTTTCTTGATATCACTGATATTAACATAGTCAAACCTTCTTATAGTTTTATTTGCTGTTTTAGCCACCTGGCAATATATGCAGTCAAACGTACATACCTTATCAGGCATAACATCTACGCCGAGCGAATATCCCAACCTTCTTGAATATACAGGCCCGTATAGGTATTTCATTTTTTATTTGTAGGGAACGGTCGCGATCGTTCCCTACAACAGTGTCCGAAGGTATTGGCCGGCAGAAATTGCCGCCACAGTTGCTTCTCCGCAAGCAACTGTTATCTGACGGACGTCTTTTGAACAGACGTCACCTGCTGCATAAAGCCCTGATATGCCTGTTTGCATCTTATTATTAACTATTACATAGCCCTGTTTGTCTAACTCAACTACACCTTCTAAAAATTTGGAATTTGGTACAAATCCAATATAAATGAAAACCCCCGAAACATTAATATCTTTAATTTCGCCGCTGTCTCTTTGGGCAACGGTTACAGATGAAACCATATCGTTACCGTTTATTGCTATAAGCTGATGGTTGAGTAGAAATTCAACATTACTATTTTTCCTAATCCGGTCCTCGAGAATCTTCTCGGCGCTTATTTTTGGCAGAAATTCTATAAAGGTAATACTGTTTACGTGCTTAAGCAGCGCTTCGCCTTCCTGCAGGCCAGAATTTCCGCAGCCGATAACAGCTACGTCTTTACCTCTATACAGCGGGCCGTCACATGTTGCGCAATAAGAAACGCCTTGGCCTTGTAATTCTTTCTCTTTGGGGATATTCAAATGTTTAGGGATGCTTCCCGAAGCAACGATTACAGTTTTTGCGGTGAATGTTTCTTTAGAGGTATGACATTTAAAAAGGCTTTGTTTGGATTCTACTTTCTGAACTTGTGCAGATTCTGCAATATTAACACCGAAACGCACTGCCTGTTCTTTGAATTTGGCGATTAATTCCGTGCCGTTTACGCCCGAAGAAAATCCCGGGTAATTCTCAATCAAATCAGTTGAGGAAGGCAAGCCTCCGCAAATTCCCTTTTCAAGCAAAAGCGTTTTGTGCCTGTCTCGCGCTGTGTAAATGCCGGCTGTTAAACCTGCCGGGCCGCCTCCGATTATTATGACGTCGTATGTATCACTCATTTATCCCTCCCCTTGCCCCTACAGATCAATATAGTTTTTCGTATTTGCCCTTGTCAACCTTCTTTAATTTGTGAAAGCCCTGGTCTTTTGCTTTTCTGTCAAAGCCGGTCTTGGATTCTCCCAGAGAAAAACCGCTAAACACTTTACCAACTTCAGACCCGCATTCAGGGCAATTATGAAGCGGACTGTCGCTCATTTTCTGAATTACCTCAAAATTATCCCTGCAAAAATTGCAGGACTTTTCCTTGTTTTTTGCTTTATATATATAAACTGGCATTGCCTACAGCTAAATGGAAATATTATACAGACAAGTTTTCTTGCAGTTGATAAAAGGTTACTTTTTGTGAAGCCTTATAAAATTATCTATTGAGCGGTCATAGCCCTTTTCAACATCATCGGGAAAGTAACACGCCGGCAACCCGCCGCTGCGGCGGTGATAATGAAGGCACTGACAGCAAATTCCCTTTCTACTGCATGGCTCATAACTGCAGTTGCAAAATTGCATGTTCTTTTTTGAATTACACTCCATCTATTGCCTCCTCGTGTATATAAGCCGGCGGTTAGGGCATTTTTTTGCGCGAACCCATAAGTGCCTGTTCTTCATCTAACTCATCCTGCTGATTGCTATTCTGCAGGGCTATAAGCTGGCTTTTAAGCGCACCGCGTTCCTTTTCTAAAGTTGCTATCTCGTCATTGAGCCTTTTACGCTCTTCTTTCATTTCGGAAATAATGCCGTTAAAGAAATCGGTAAGCTCGTTAACAACTCTTTTTTCTTCGCTTTCCTTATTTTTCATCAATAGCTCTAATTCATTATTCAGTTCGCTTTCCTTTCCAGTTAAAACAGCTATTTCAGAGTTATATTGTTTTTCTTTCTTATCTAATTCATTGCGTAATTGAGCTACTTCGGAGCTTAACCTGGATTCGATATCGAAACCGGACTCTTCTGTTTTTGAAAGGTCTTCCTTAAGATTGGCTATAGAATTCTTTAAGCCCACCACTTTATCCATCAGCTGTTTTTTAATTACATTTTTTTCATTAACTGCCTCACTCACCTGTGAAGAATATTTTTTCTCTAACTCTTGCTTTTCATTTTTAAAAGAAATTATTATATTCTGGGATTGCGAAACCTGCTCAGCTAAATCATGATTTTTTTGATTTGCCTGGTTTAAGCTGTCTTTTAGTTCTGAGTTTGAATTTGTAAGGCTTGCGATTTTATCGTTTAGTTCTGATTCGCGTTTGGTTTTGTCGTCTGCGAGGGCGGCTAACTCGCCTTTGAGTGATTGGTTTGCCTGCTTGAGATCTTCTGCCTGACTTTGTGAACTGTCAAGCTTAGCCG
>JBDRDJ010000003.1:0-13308 GCA_043820815.1 Candidatus Omnitrophota bacterium | reverse complement strand
GAGGTTGCTCCAGTAATCGATGGCCACCATAAGTTTGATCAAATCAGCGAGATAAATTTAGACCGTCTTGCAGAACAGAATCGTCTCCAGAAGATCAAGCTTCAAGCGGCAGTCAGACTCCACGAACAGTTTGGCCAGAACTGGGAAGGTGATCCCGGAAGCCACATTAGTCAGCTAATGCAACTGTTTGATGAATTTTTAGTGTCTAATAAGCTGGATATTAAGGTCCCGATTTTTGCGGGGACCGAAAAACTTCGAAATATTGTGATAGCCCTCAATGCCCAGAAGATAATCAATCACATTGGCCATTTTATTCGTAGTTCCAGTAAAGAAGCCCCAACACTTGTTCTTGATCCTGTCAGGCCTACCAGGAGCACTGCGACAGCTATGGCATGGTATACCAGCAGGCCCTCCCAGCCAGTTAAAAAGAGCCAGATTAGCCATATCGTTATTGACAGCGGGTGGGAGAAAATCGGGCTTGAGTTTGAGCGCGATAGAATCCCGGGATTAACTTCATGGGCGAAAAACGATCATCTTGGATTTGAGATTTATTATTTGTGGCAGGGCCAGACTAAAACATATTATCCTGACTATATCATCAAATTTGAAGAAAATCGTTATCTACTACTAGAAGTAAAGGGACAGACGATGGAACAGGATAAGGCTAAATGGCAGGCCGCTAAAGAATGGGTCATCGCAGTAAACGCAAGCGGCAGTTTTGGCACATGGGAATTTAAGGTTCTGGATGATCCGAAGAATTTATTTGAGGTTGTGAGATAGAAAAGCATTTTCCAAAAATATCTATTTGAGGTAATGTCTGCATAAATGAACAAATTTTTTGAGCCACTAATTGCTTGGCTGGAGGCAAACATGAATTACATAGTTGAAATTATTAAAGCTGTTGCGTGGCCAGTTACGGTTTTAACCTTATTCTTGATTTTCTTCTCTAAGTTTAGGGGTGCTTTTGATTATTTTTTACGAAATATCAGAACAGTTCGCTTCCCTGGAGGTTCTGTTGAAACACAAAATACGTCAACGAGTTCTGGAGAGGCTCCGAGGGAAGACAAGCAAGGTGACATCACTCTTACAGAAGAACAAACTGAATATCTCGAAGGCTACATAAAAAATCTCCAAAACGAACATAGTTTGGCGCATAAAGAGAAACAGGATTTACAAACACAGCTTGCAAATGCTTATGTTTATACATATGCATGGAAGTTTGAATATCTTAAACTTTTTTATGTGCCAAATACTAAAAATGTTTTATTCTGGTTTACTAATAATTCACCACAAACAAGAGAAAGTTATCACAAGTTTTGGCAATTCTCGATTCCATTAATAAATGAGAGAAATATCATTCTTGATGTCTTGGTCCGTTATGGCATGATAGAGAGTGATGGAGTTAATTATAAGATAACTGAACAAGGTTACAGTTTCTTGCAGTATGTTGGTTCAATTCCATATGCTCCAAAATCAGGCATAGTTTAGTTTTTAATAGAAATATAATTCGTTTTTTGTTATAATTACATATTACCCAGTTTACGATATGAAAAAGTTTATACTTTTGTTGTTGGTTATAATGCTTGCAGCGCCTTTGATGGCGAGCGAGCAGCTGGACGAGGCGAACACCACGTTTACTTATAACGGTAAGCCTATACATCCGTTTTTGGTTAGGGAGTTCTCAAATTGGCTATCAGATAATCGTCCACCAATGCTAACGACTGTTGATGTTATTGCGGCTTATGATACAAATAAGTATCAGCAGAGCGATATAAAAAAGAGAAATGACTGGTGGTTCGCCGAACAGACAGAAATGGATGGCGATATTAGGCTTTACGAGTCTTTTGGTTATCACTGGCTTGGTAAGTTAGAGAATGGCATCCACGTGCTTGAGACTGGTTCAAGTGGTGGCGGGTCAGGATACTTCATGGATTTGATGTTTATTAAATTCTCTGAAGGTAAGATTGTTTGGGAAGATAAGAAAGAAAAGCAGTTACTTATGTCAATAGAAGGGATATATTCTTTGGGTGATAGATATGAAGGTGATATAAAAGTGTATTCTGATAAGGTTTTAATCCCTGCTTCCGAGAACCAATACGGAGGCGGGTCGATAGAGGAAGATGTTGAATTAACGTTCTCTAATAATTAACCAATTTAACAGAGAGTTGCTGGTTCTTCTATAATAGAGGTTCTAACTTCGTTCAACCAGCGACCCCATATATAACCCTCATTTTAAGGTGTCAGTTTTAAGGTGTCAATTAAGGTGTCAATTAAGGTGTCAGGTCTCAACTTGCCAACTAGCTGATCGGTTTCTATCCTAACTGTCGAATCCCTACTCACCAATCACAAACTTAAATATCCGTTAATCAGAAATTCCAAAAATAATTGAAAGAATTCCGCTCCTTATCCGTCTATTATATAAGGGGGTGAAAAGGTGTCGTGAAAAGGTGTCGGGTCTCAACTTGCCAACTAGTTGAACAGTTGCTATGTTGTTAAGATAGCCCACCTCAATCTGGAATTATGGTCTTGAAAATCCCGACAGAATTGGTAACATAGAATAGTGGGCCAAACAGAACCCAACCCTATAACAAACAGTAAATACCATGAAAAAGTGTCCATATTGTGCGGAGAATATTCAGGATGCTGCTATAAAATGCAGGTATTGCAATGAGATGTTGCCTAAAGGCCAGGCGTTTCAATGGTATTTTACAAATACCGCACTGGTGCTTTCTTTCTTATTCCTTGGCCCGTTTGCTTTACCGTTGTTTTTGTTTAACCCCAGGTTCAGCAGGAAAACAAAGATAACAACAAGCATAATCGTTGCGATCTTAAGCTATTTCTTGATATTACTAATTACCAGGTCTACAAAAGCGCTGATTGAGTATTATGGTTTTATATTCAATGCCTTTGAGTAGAGAAGCAGCGGCCGTGTCAAGTTTACAAGTTTAAGCTTTGAGCTTTTGGTTTATGATGCCTGAAATTATAAGGATAGAGGTTATTCCGGATTCAAATAAAAACCAGATAATTAAAGGGGAGCCATTAATTGTAAAAGTAAAGGAGCCGGCCACAGGAGGCAGGGCAAATAAGGCTGTAGTTAAACTGCTCTCGAAATATTTCAGTAAAAGAGTAAGAATTATTTCCGGAGGAAGAAACAGAAGAAAAGTAATCCAGGTTTATACGGGGGCAGGCTAAACTCTTTTACGGTTAATATTATGAGTACGAACGATTACATGAATATATCAATTGCATTAATAACTGGCGGTAAAGGTGTCTCTACTTGACTACATGTTGATAGCAAGTTTGCAAGTTGAGACCTGACACCATTGATTCTCTCTGCCTAAAACCTGCGCAATTTACGAAAACCTAAATAATTGGTTGGTTGATAAAGTTTTCCTGATATAATGATGTTTGGGCGAAACTAAAAGTTTGATATATTTTAATAAGATCTCTCGCTTCGCTCGAGATCAATTCGGCCTTATCAGTTATGAAAATCAAAGATTCTCATAACTGATGGCCTCATTGAAGGAGGTGCGATGGATAGGATAATGATTTTCATTGATGCGGAATACGCTATACAAAAAATGAAGGATTTAAAGGGTTTAAAAGTTTCTGTCAGGCGCGGTGAAATTAACTGGGAAAATATTGTAAACTGGATAACCGGAAGAAGGAAGCTTATACGCTGTTATTATTATTCGGCAGAATTCAGTAAGTCCGAGAATTCTCAGACTTACCAGGAACAGCAGGATTATTTTAATAGTTTAAAGGCAAATATACCTTATTTTGAGGTAAAGCTGGGAAGGCTGGTTCGAATCGGCAAGACATGGATTCAAAAGGGGTTAGATGTAAAAATAGCCTTGGATATGTTTTCCAAAGCTGTTATAGATCAGTATGATGTAGCTGCTCTTATTTCGGGAGATTCTGATTTTGCCGAAGTAATAACTGAAGTTAAGGAGCGCTACGGCAAACATGTTGAGTTATTTACTTTTGATAAAAGCATTCACGATACATTACGGTTTGCACCCGATAAACATATGATAATTGATGCCAATTGCGGCCGAAGATTTCATTTCTGGGGAAATTAGAGAAAGCAAGGGGGTATTTCATGGCGGTTAAGGTAAGCGCTGGCAGGATAAAAATTTTCAAAATAAGAAACAGGCGGGGTTTTGCTGCTTTGTGCTGTAACCATCTGACTGAAGGAATATCGGTAGCTCAGGCATATGGCAGAATGCAGAAGGCATTGCGTAGAAACGGTATAGCTATAAAAAGTCAGCCTTCTAATATCAAGAGCCTCCTAAGATAAATTCGAATTTAACTTGCAATTAAGTAGGTTATAATTATGGCTTCTTTTGTCATTGATGTTTTCGGAAAGAACGAATATACTGGAGAAAAAGGCTTTCTAACAACTTTAAATATAGAGACTGATTTAGCCTCGGTCACCATAACTCCCGAAATTTTAGCCGGCCACCACTCATCGCTTACACCTAAAAATATCGAAAGCATAAGCATGCGCGTAAGCTGCCGCAGCTTGATGATCAGAGTATTCGACATAAAAAACGTAAGTATTACAAGTTCTGCTGAGTATCAGTCTAATTTTGTCAGGATGCTGATTCAGGGGTGCCTGAGCATTAACCTAAAGAATGTAGCTGTCCGCTTGCTCGACATAGAATCGATAAACATTTTGATTGCTGATTGTGAGATTGTAGAGTTAAACATAGGCAGGGAGGCCGCGGCTCAGAACAGGTTAAGCGATGCAGGCGTTATTTATGTTTGCCCTCTGGAAATCAAAATACGGAATTCTGAGATAAAATGTGCCAGGATTTATGTGCCCCAGAAAGATGTGTCGGTAGAAGGTTCGTATATAGAAAATTTCAGCTTTGAGTCTGATTGTGATAAATCAGAGCATGTATCAATAAGCAAGAAATCAACAATAGACCATATGTGCCTTGCAGGTTCGATAGATGAGATAAATATTAACGACAGTTATGTTGCTGAATTAGATTTCTCCAAGGGGTGTGTTGCTAAGGACTTATTTGTTTGTGAATCGTCAATTTATAATCCCTGCAATTGCTTTCCTTCAACGATTGTCAATAAAAATGCAGATTCATTAAAAATCATTTCTGAATCAATGCGCTTGGGCCGAAAATTTAATTTACAGGCTCAGGCAGTATATCTTTTAATGGAACACAGGCGCAAACATGCAAAGGGGACAGCAAATAAGACTTCCTATTTCATATCGAAAATACTTTGCGGATACGGCTACAGGCCTTTAAATGCAATAGCAGCAATATTTCTTGTCTGGGCCATTTATACCTTTTTATTTTGGGGGCTTATATTAATTGATAAAAAAGGGACATTAGCCTTTGAAGGCTTAAGAGTAGTGGGTGCAAATAAGGCGTTCGATCAGGCTGTATATCATTCT
Organism: Candidatus Omnitrophota bacterium; assembly: GCA_043820815.1. Lineage (GTDB taxonomy): Bacteria > Omnitrophota > Gorgyraeia > Duberdicusellales > 4484-171 > JBDRDJ01. The sequence goes on along the minus strand of JBDRDJ010000003.1, from coordinate 7,889 downwards.
TCCCATAACTTATCTATAATTCTGCGCAGTAAACTAATTCCTATAAGCGTCTTTTCTATATCACTAACGTATTCGGAAATGGTTCTTGCAGCAATTTTAATCCCAGTATTAATACTTAGCCTGCATCGCCGTTTCGGGATTTTCAGCTAAATATAACAAACCGTCTAACTTAACCGGCATTAATGTTGAGCTGCTATATTTACAGAGTATTTTCTGTGTTTTTTTGTAATTTTTGGTGATTTTTTGTAGCCTTGAAATTTTCTTAAAACATGGTATAATAAAAAAAAAAGGAGAAACATACATATGCTAACAAAAACAGCTAATTTCAAGCGAGGAAGGCCCAAGAAGGCGGTTAAGTATACAAAGACTATAAATGTCCGCCTGACCCGTGAACATTGGCTAGAGGTCATAAATTGGGCTCAAAAAGCCAATCTTGAGCCATCGGTCTATATCAGGAAGGTCCTTCTGGATTTTCTCAACATTCAACAAGCCATATAACCTGCACCCAGCATAACCCGTAAAGAACAAGTTTTATTAAATTCAAATCGTAAATTTTATAAAAGTTCTACTTCCTATAATATATCTTATGTTAACTTTACAAAGTATAAGAAATAGCCATAACCCTTTGTAAGTCAATGGGATGAGAAATTATATAATTATCTGTGAATATCTTATAGGGTATTTACTTAAGGCGGTGTTTGTTTACTTTTTATATAATTCAATAAAAAACAAGGGGTTGGCGGATTAGTTTAAAAGTGACTACTGAGCTGTTACTAGTTTTGAGGCCATGTTCCAGAATCATCTTCTATTGCTGCAGGCACGGTAATTTTAATGGTTGTTCCCATGTTTTCATCGCTTTCTACCTCAATATTGCCGTGGTGATTCTCGATTATGCGGTATGCGGTGCATAAGCCTAACCCTATAGCGCCGGATGAACTTTTTGTTGTAAAGAAGGGTATAAAAACTTTTTTTAAATTGCCGCTTGGTATTCCACAGCCGTTATCTTTAAATGTCACCTCAACCGTATTCTTTTTACTGCCATTTTTAGTTTCTATAGTAAGGCTACCGCCTTGAGAGTCTTTTTTGCTGTCAATTGCATCGCGGGCATTAGCGATAATATTTAAGAATATGTGTTGGAGCTGATTGTGGTCGGCGTAAATTTTTGGTAAGCCGCCGCTCAAAGAAGTATAAACATTTATATTGTGTAGTTTAAGCTCTTGGCCTACCAGCATCAATGTGTCTTTTATCGGATCGTTAATATCAATAGAGCTCTTTCGCAATTCTGATTCAAGGGCAAAAAGCCTTGCGTTCTCAAGCACCTTAATCATTTTAGCCGTTTCCTCTATAATTTTTTTCAAATCATCACTCAAGGGGCTGTTTTTTTCTATATTGGATAGGGACGCCTGAGCAAGTATGTTAATGCCGGATAACGGTTTGCTTAGTTCATGTGAGATTGCCGTTACAAGCTGGCCCATCGCGCCTAAGCGGGCAGAATTAATGAGCTTATCCTGAGTTTCTTTAAGTTCGAAAAAGGCGTCCTCGAGCCTTTTTTTCTGCTTTTTTGCGAAGGGTTATGTCGAAGGCATACATATTGACATCATTTGATTCAATTGACGGCGATAATGTAACAGTGAAGGTTTTATCTTTGCATTTTAGTTCCGTAACCCTTTTCGCTCTGGTATTAAGAGCGTCTTTAACTAAATCGTGCCAGGCTTCGGGTATGCAGCGGCCTTTTTCGCAGCGCCAGTCGCTTAGTATGTTTGAGCTTGCAGAGTTTGCGTAAAGCAAGGTTCCGTCTCTTGAAATGCGTAAAACCGGCGAGGGGTTCTCAGACGGAAACCTCGCAAGGCTCTTTTTCTCTTCTTCCTGTTTTTTGAGGTCAGTTGTGTCAAAAATTACCCCGTCTTGCCAGATTACCCCGTCATTTTTAGAAAATACACCCTGGCCTTTTGAGTATATCCAGCGTATCTGGCCGTCGGCATGTAATATGCGGTATTGTAAAATATAAGGCTTATTATTGCTGAGAGCGTCTTCAATTTCTTTTCCTACCCTCATCCGGTCATCGGGATGGATGATGTTAGAGAAAGTGCGTTTGTAATTCTGTATAAAATCTGATGCCGGATATCCGCTGATATTTTCAATCTCCTCACTTATAAATTTCATGGTTAATTCTTTATCGTTTTCACAGCGGTATACCGCTCCGGGAATATTCCTTATCAGGGTGCGGAATTGCTCTTCGTTTTTTCTAAGTATCTTCTCTATATGCTCTCTTTCCTTTTTTATTCTGTAACGTTCAATGGACCTTTCTATAACCGCAGGGAGCACTTCTTCATAAGATAAATCTTTTATCACATAGTCGTATGCTCCTTCTTTCATAAGATCAACAGCAACCTTTTCGTTGCCTGAGCTTGTAACAACAATAAAAGGTATATCTTTGTTTTCCTGATTAATTTTACGCAAAATATCAAGAGCGGTCATTTCCGGCATGAGGTAATCGCAAATTATTATGTCGTAACAGCCCTTGCTTATATTTTGGATACCTTCTTGGGGGCTGTTAGTTGTTTCTAAAAGAAAGTTCTTATTTGCTTTCTCCAGAATGTGCCTCGTAAATATAATATGATCAGGGTCGTCTTCGATCAGTAGTATTCTAACCGGCATAGCATCCTCCTAAATTTAATTTGTCCCATAACTAGGGTAAAATTTGTTCAAAAGATGGTTTCATGGTTAGTTTGATTTTAAAAAAATTGCCAGAATTTAGAAAATATTATAACCTAATATCCCGATGGAGGGAAGCTATTTGTGGGCAATTTCTTAAAGCAAGGAATCCTGTAAGGATTTTAGGTGCATGAGCATGCCGCTGGGCCAAAATGTATCTTATCCAAGCAGTTCTTTAAGTGAGGGCTTAAAATATTTGCCGGCAAGATGTTCGCTGGGAATAAAATCCTGTATCCATCCCTCCAAGCTTGATTCTTCCAGGAACTTCTTAATTTTGGCATATTCAGATTTATTTAAGGAATTATTTAACACGGGGTGCAGGCGGGATTTAAAGTATGGCTGGAATTGGCTCATTACACTTACAAAAAACTTCTTATCTGAAAGATTATTACATAACCAATTAAGAATTCTTATGGTTTCAGAACTGAGGCCGGGAATTATAAGATGCCTCACGATAACTCCTCTTTTAATCAGTTGCCCCTCAAAAGAAGGCGGTTCGGATTGATTTACCATTTCTTTCAGGCTTTCCTGGTTAAATTTGGGGTAGTCGAAAGTATAAGAATACTTGGCGGCTGTTTGCGGGCTGAAGTATTTTATATCAGTCAGGTATATATCTATAATTCCCGACAAGGAGGCGATAATTTTCGGTTTTTCATAGCCGGATGTGTTATAGACGATCGGTATCAATAGCCCTTTTTTGAGGGCAATAACAAGGCTTTTAAGTATTTGCGGTAATATGTGGGTTGGGGTTACAAGGTTTATGTTGTGGGCACCGCGGTCCTGAAGTTTAACCATGATATGCGAAAGTTCGTTAACCGAAAGCTTCGTGCCCGATATTTGGTGGGAAAACTTATAATTTTGACAGAAGACACATTGCAGATTGCATCCGGAAAAGAATATTGTGCCGCTGCCGTTTAAGCCGCTGATTACAGGCTCTTCTCCTTTATGCAAAAAGGCCGTATACACTGTTATTTCTTCTGATTTTTGCTTACAAAAGCCGTATTGGTTAAACCTGTTTACTTTACATTCTCTGGGGCAGAGGCCGCATTTTGTTAAAAGGGAGTTAAAATAGTCGAGTTTTGATTCTATGAGTTTTATTTTATCGGCGGCTGTAATCATAAAAGGTTATTTTTTATCTGTTCTTTGTATATTTTGCGGATATCGAGGAAAACTTCTTTATAGGTTTCAGTTTTGTAGTCAGGGAAAGTAGTTGGTAATTCTTGAAAGCCGCTGTTTACATACCTAAGCGTTACTTCGGCGTAGATGCCCTTTTTGAGGTAAATCCTATGAGAAAAATCTTTGGTGGTTGTAAGAACGAGCTTCGCTTCATTAATGTATCCGGGGTCAATGTTTATTTCCCTTTTGCTGTTAACCGCAAACTTCCTTTCCAGCCGTATTGAATATAGTTTAATGGAAACGAATTCTGTAATATCGCGTAATCTGGAGAACGAGATAAAGCGCCTTGTAAGCTTAAGTCCCATCTCTTCATTATAGTATTGAGTAAAATTAAACTTAATCGGAGGGCTTTGATAGTCAACAGCTCCGAATTTTGAAGACATTATTGTGCATACGCTATTGTAAGTTTCTTCCTTGGAATAAATAAACGCACAAATAAACTTTACTTTACGAGGGAGCGAAACTTTAAGCATTAATAGGGTCAGGATTTAGGGAAAGAATTTATATAAGAAAGAAGAACCTTTCTGTCACGATCGGATATTTCATTGAAATAAATAGCAAGGTAATAATGGTGTTTACCGTTATCTTTCACTTTATCCGTTCGCACAGCAACGGCATTGAGGCAAACTTTTTTTATTGAACGGTTTTTTTTATTTTTTGTTTTAGCTGGAATAAGAAGTGTAACCTGAAGTTTTGACATCGGTTCAATCGGCACGTCAATAAGGCAATATGCTCCATTTGCACTGATGTTCTTTGTTTCCGTAACTACATCAAAGTTCTGGTTTGAAATCTTTGCGGCAAGTTTTTCCTGGATCCGGCTGTATTTTCTTCGTTCCATTAAATCACAAAGATTTTTCTTTCTTGCGGGCATGGGCCTTAGAACAAGATTTATTACAGAAATACAGTCCGTTTGAATAATGCCAGTCGACTCTTTTTAAAGATTTATTGCAGTTAGAGCAGCTTTTTCTTTTTTCTTCGCTTTTTCCCATAATTATAATTACGCCTTACATGAATTTGAAAGGAAACCCCAGAGTTTATTTTTGTTTTCTCCGTTTAGGTCAACGAAGTTTATTCCGGCAGAATACCTTTCTCCCGTTCTTTCCTTATTACACCACACAACTTTGGCTTTAAGATTAACTATTTGGTCAATTAAATTTATGGTAACCTTAACAAATTCTCCGGTTACAACAAAGTTTTCAGTTAATATTTTGGCTCCTTCTTCGCTTAAGTCCCGGCTTACGGTATAGAAAAGATTTCTTTTTGGTAGAAAATTACATTCAACCGGGAAAGATATGGCTATTCTGGATTTGTTTCTTCTTTCTTTCATTGCGCTTCTCATAATTTGTAACCGGTTTCATGCAAATATAACATATTTTCCGGTGTTTGTCAATGCGATGTGGCAAAAAACTTTAAGGTTTTTTGCACTGATTTTACCGGAATTGCGTCAATAACATTTACTTTTCCGATTTTTCTGAGAATAACCATTCTTATTTTGCCGGAAATAAACTTCTTATCATAACTCATTGTATTGCAAAGAGCTGAGAAATGTAATAAATTGTTTTTATTTTGGCCTGCTTTCTTTGAAAAAGTTTTTGAATAAATTCTCTTAAGGTCATAAAATGATACTGGCAGGCCATAATCTTTTATGATAGAGCTTATTTCTTTAACGTGTGAAACACTGCATTTGCCCAGATAGCGGGATAATTGCGCTGCATATACCATTCCTACCGAAACAGCTTCGCCATGGGATATTTTTTTGTAGCAGGTTACTGCTTCAATGGCATGAGCCAGGGTATGGCCGTAGTTGAGAATAGTTCTTAGCCCGTATCTTTCTCTTTCGTCTTTTGATACTATGTCTGCTTTATGTTTTGCACAGGTGTAAATAAGTTTATTTATATATCTTGGTTCAAGGCGAGCTATGTGTTTAATATTTTTCTTAAGAAAATAGAAGAATTTCTCGTCCATTATGGCCCCGTATTTAATTGCTTCAGCAAAGCCCTCTTTTATTTCTTTTTCGTCGAGGGTTTTCAGAAAATGCGGGTCGATTAACACTGTTTTTGGCTGGTAAAAAGTTCCAATTATATTTTTAGCCTGAGGTAAATCTATGGCGGTTTTGCCGCCTATGCTTGCATCAATTTGCGCCAAAAGCGTTGTTGGAACCTGGATAAAAGGAATTCCTCTTTTGTATATAGAGGCAGCAAATCCTCCCATGTCTCCTATCGTTCCTCCGCCCAAGCACACAATAAAGGCCCTGCGCTTTAAACAATCAACAGATAAAACTTCATTTATTATTTTAAAAAGCCATTTCTTTGACTTTGCTTTTTCGCCGTCACAAGTTCTTATAATTTTGTAACCGTCTAAAAACTTAAACCACTGCATTATTTTATTTAAATAAAGCCCGTAAACAGTATCAGAGGTTACAATTACTGCGAAATTACCGAGATTTAAAGGTTTGACAATCTTTTGCAGGCGGCTAAGAACCCCATAGCCAATATGGATCTTATAAGAATTATGTTTTAACCCTACTGTTAAAGAAGTGGTATTTTTCATTTTATAAGAAAATACGGCTGATTGATGCAAAGAGAAATAATACAAGTTTTGAAAAGACACCGGTTTTAAAAATAATGACACAAAAAGCAAAAACTAGAATAAGGCCGAAGCGTTCTATTTTGCGGTAAGAGATGTATAGATTACGAGGAAGCAGGCCAGCGGTTACCCGTGAGCCGTCTAAAGGCGGTATCGGCAATAAATTAAAAATGGCAAGCAAAAAGTTTAAAATTATAACAGGCAAGATGAAGCCAAGATACTTTAAACCGAAGATTTTTAAAATAATAATAAGGCTTATTGCGACAGCAATATTGCTCAATGGCCCTGAGGCGGCGACAATCATCATGTCACGTTTGGGGTTCTTGAAATAAGCTGGATTTATCGGGACAGGTTTTGCTCTGCCAAAAGGAGGAAGTGTTCCCTGACTAACAAGAATTATTAAAAGCGGCAGCACAATTGTGCCAAAGAGTTCTATGTGCGCCAAAGGGTTGAGAGTAAGCCGTTGGAAATTCTTCGGAGTAGGGTCACCTAAGCGCGAAGCCATCCATCCATGCGCAAACTCGTGAAAAGTGAATGAAGCAACGGCTAGGAATATGAATAGTATTACAGAAATCATTTTGGTTTGAGGAATTTTGAGTGAACCCAGCCGTTTACGTGCGGATAGCATGTTGTTTCAAGCCAATCGCCTCTTTTTTCTACTATGCGCAATACCAAACCTTTTTCAAGGGTTCCCATGATTTCTGAATCAAGAGAAGGTTCTTTTCTTGCGTTAAGCCTTGCAGCCGAAACAGTTACAAGCAATTCATTAACGGCAACGGTATGTTCTTTAAGCACAAAGCAAGTGAATCTTTTTGGCAGGATTATTTTATACCATTGATACCTTTCTCCAACAACGCGGATAGTTTCTCCTTTTTTGAGATGCCCCAGATCAGTAGACATAACAGTAGCGTCAGATCTTATGTTTATACCGTCTTCTACAATTTGGAAAAGTTCAGCCGGGTAAGCGTTTATACTTAAAATAGATAAGAAAAGAATAAAAAAGAATATAATATTCTTCATTTAGCCTGAGGCAGCTTGGTTTCTTCAGGAACGGTTTTTTCTTCTTTAGCTTTTTCTTTCTTGACGGCTTTTAACTTTATAACTTTAATTTTTGGAAGTCCGATTACGTGATCGCCGGTATTCCATTGGCCTTTGCCAAGAAGCCATTTAATTCTTTCGATGCGTGTCATTACTGAACGTGTCCCGGTTAATTTCTCGGCGCGCTTCAATGATGGGTGTAAGCTCATTTTATTACCTCCTTGGGATAAATTTCGTATTGTCAAAAGTTTCTTAATAATACTATTAAATAATCTTTATTTATAGGGCGTTTTCTTATAGAATGATTACCTCCCCCTAAAGTGGCGGTTTTTAATCCCAAGGAGGTAATCAAACTATGAAACGCGTATCACGTT
>JBDRDJ010000002.1:0-28517 GCA_043820815.1 Candidatus Omnitrophota bacterium | reverse complement strand
AATTAACAGATCTTCTCACGGCATATCCTCCTTGTTAAAAAGGTTGTTATTTAGCGATTACACACCTTTTTGAGGATATGCCTTTTTTATTTATCTGTCAATCAGCTCATTTAGAATTTGCGAATAATAGTTTACACTATCGTTTTCCTTGACTTTTTTAAGGTAAAGAATAAAATATTGAAAAAGGGGGTTACAATGATGCTGAAAATCCATTATTTTACTTTACCTGCGCTTCTATCGGCTTTTACCCTATTTTTTAATCTCCAAGCTCATGCCGCAGAGGATATTTATCCCTATAAAATGGGAAAAACCAAAAAGTTTGTATGCTCTAATGACCACTACGAACCATCGGGCATTATACAAATAGAAAACAACTGGTTTCTTATTGTTGATGATAAGAAACCCAAAGATAAACCAAGCGAAAAAGGCTACGGATTTCTTCTATTTAACGCCAAAAATGGAATTTTCTTAAGAAACCAAGAGATCCTCGGCGGCTACGATATTATTATTAAAGAAATGGCCATCGATGGATTTGACAATATGGAAGCAATTACAAAAACAACTGATGGTATATACTATGCCGTTACCTCAAACAGCATTCACGCAGTAGATCCCCGGCGCAATAACCCAGGAAGAAAAGCCCTTATCAGGTTTAAGGTAGTAGAAAACGATAATAAAAAATGTCCATTTAAACTTGCCCCCTTAGGCAATTCCATATGGGATTTCCGAAACTGGGTTATAAGTTCCTGCCCTCAAATGTTAGACATGATGCAGGGCTATATAGAACCGGGATCCTTTGATATCGAAGGGCTTTCGATTTCACAAAACTCAAAAGAATTGTTAATCGGCTTAAGAAAACCTCTTACTGCAGACGGCCATGCCATTATTGTAAGAGCCGCAATTGTCAGCCCTTGGGATAGCGAAAAATTAGAACTCTCATATAACGGTTTTTTCACTATTGACATGAGCGGGCGCGGTGTCAGCTCCATCGAATACAGCAATATCTATAACGGTTATCTTGTTTGCGCAAGGACGCCGCAAGAGCATACTGAAAAGAATCCTGAGATATTTATTCTAAAGAATGCCGGTAACCCAAACCAGACAATAACCAGTTTAAATAAGCAATTTGGAACCCACAAAAATGCCGAGGGCATAACAACTGCCGAGATAGACGGAAAAACTTACCTTTTAATTGCATATGATAGGATTAAGGATATACAAAAAGGGGCAGTTGAGCTTATAGAACTGGCTGAATAACTGTATCAAGAAGCGGGCGAATACCCTAAATGCCTATATGCAGATTCTGCGGCTATGCGGCCGCGGGGAGTTCTGACGATAAAGCCTCTTTTTAAAAGATAAGGCTCAACAACGTCCTCTAATGTGCCTCTGTCTTCTCCCAATGAAGCGGCTATTGTTTCGATTCCCGACGGACCGCCCTGATGCAGTTCAATAATCACCTTTAAATATTTCCTGTCAAGCTCATCAAGGCCTTCCTGGTCAACACCGATTTTCTTTAAAGAAATGTGCACCGTCTCTAAATCAATTACGCCCTCTCCGATAACTTGAGCATAGTCCCGTACGCGCCTTAACAGCCGGTTACAAATACGCGGTGAACCGCGGGAACGCCGGGATATCTCCATAGAACTTTCGCAATCGATATCAATGACAAGAAGTTTTGCGCTTCTTTGGACAACTGCCGATAAATCAGTCGGATTATAGAAATCAAAATCATAAAACAACCCAAACCGGCCGCGAAGAGGCCCGCTCAACAAACCCTTTCTGGTGGTAGCTCCGACAAGCGTAAAAGGCTTTAAATTAAACTTAACACTTTTGGCATAGGGGCCTTTGTCAATAATGAAATCTATCTGAAAATTCTCCATTGCCGGATAAAGAAACTCCTCTACCACTTTTGAAAGCCTGTGTATCTCGTCAATAAATAAAACATCGCCTTTTTCAAGGTTTGTAAGTATGCCGACAAGGTCCCCGGCTCTTTCAATTGCCGGCCCGCTGGTTGCGGTAAGCTTAGCGTTCATCTGGCGGGCGATACAATGGGCAAGAGATGTTTTTCCTAATCCGGGAGGCCCTGACAGCAAAATATGCTCAATGGGCTCAGACCGCTTTTTGGCGGCTTCGATAGCTATTTCAAGAGAAGAAATAATATCTCTCTGGCCGACGAATTCATCTAACCTCTGCGGCCTTAGAGATAAATTTATAACTTTTTCTTCTTCATTCTCTCTGCTTTGATCGATTACCCTCTCTTCTTCCATCACCGCTCCTAATGATATAATCAAGGGCAAACCACACTTAAACCCTAATGAAAGCCATTATTTAAAATACAGGTGGTTCCCCTTTAACCGGGCTTACGCACATAGAAACACTTTCCCTGCGCACGATAACTATTGAACCAAACAGCTCTTCCTGTATTGCCACTATCTCAAGCATCTTTATCAATTCAAGAATTGAAAGAAAAATGACAACTATCTCTAATTTGCTCTTAGCTGTGTTAAAAAGTTCCTCAAGGGAAAGCTTTTCTTTTATCATAAGCATATGTAAAAGGTCATGAATCTTCTGTTCAACGGTAAATTCGTCTTTTATAACCTCAAAGAAAATATCTTTTGGTACTTCTTTAAGCGCCGCCTTGAATGCACTTATTAAATCAAATATAGATGCTTCTATAAAAACATCCTGGCCGGCAGGGGCGGCCTGCTGCGGCCTGCTCATAAATTTAAGGCGCAGGCGCTCTTTATTTCTTAAGAAATCTGCCGCTTCTTTGAATTTTTCGTATTCTAACAGCTTCTGAACCAATTCCTGACGGGGATCAGCCTCCGGCTCGTCTTCATCTTCCTGGCGCGGCAGAAGCATTTTTGATTTTATGCTTATCAGATTAGCCGCCAGCACAAGATACTCTGAGGCAACATTAATATCTAAAAGCTTCATTAATTCGAGAAACTGCAAATACTGGCCGACCACATCACTTAAAGGAATATCGTAAATATTAAGGTGGTCTTTCTTGATTAAATATAGCAGTAAATCCAGGGGGCCTTCAAATATGTCGAGCCGTACTTTCATTGTCATTTTGATTTTTGATATTTGATTTTTAATTTATTAACGCTGCCTTATCGTCATATCATATTCCCATGGCTTCTTTAACCCGGCTAAGGGTTTCTCGAGCGACAGATTGAGCTTTCTTGCTTCCTTCACGAAGAGCATCCTCTATAAAACCTTTTTTGTTTAATATCCGGTGTTTCTCTTCTCTCCGGGGGCCGATAAAGACTGTGAGTTTATCCGCAAGAATTGCCTTGCACTCCTTGCAGCCCCTGTCAGCATTGGTACACCATTTGTAAACATCATCTTTTAGTTCAGGATAAAAAGAAGAATAATAAGAATAAACATTGCATATTTCAGGATGCCCCTTATCTGATTTTCTGATACGCTGCGGATCAGTAATCATAGACAATACCTTTTTTCGCAACGATTCATCATCTTCATCAAGGCATATAAAATTATTATAGCTTTTGCTCATTTTTCTCCCGTCAAGGCCGGGCAAGCGCGGCGATTGAGTAAGAAGAGCCTGAGGCTCAATCAGCACGTCTTTCTTGTAAATATGGTTAAAACGCCTGACAATTTTGCGGCTTAGCTCAAGATGAGGCAGCTGATCATCGCCTACCGGAACACAATGAGCGCCATAAAGAACTATATCTGAAGTCTGCAGGACAGGGTAACCTAAAAATGCATAAGTATTTACCTCTTTATCTTTAAGCTGTTTTATCTGCTCTTTGAAAGTAGGGCATCTTGAAAGCCAGCCTAAAGGAGCCAGGCAGGAAAGAATCATAAAAAGTTCAAGGTGCTCGGGTACCTGAGACTGAATAAAAACAACCGATACTTCCGGATCAACGCCAAAGGCAAGCCAATCACTTACGTTATCATAAGCTAATTCTCTGATCTTTGACGGATCTTTATACTCACTCATAACCGCATGCCAATCAGCAGCCATAAAAAAACACCGGTACTTCTGCTGTAAGGCTGTCCAGTTAGAGAGTGCCCCCATCCAGTGGCCTAAGTGCAGCTTTCCTGTGGGGCGCATCCCGCTTAGTATTGTTTTTTTCATTATTTATTTGTTATTTTAAACGGCGGGTAATGGTTTCCTCGGTAAAAACATCAATAATATCGCCTTCCTCAAACGCATCAAAGCCTATGCCGATACCGCACTCAAAACCTTCAGTAGCTTCTTTTACATCATCCTTAAATCTTTTAACGGACTTAACGCTTCCTTCAAATACTACGCTGTTATTACGCAAGAGCTGGCAAATTGAACCCCGCACGACTTTTCCTTTCTCGATAATACAGCCTGCAATAATACCTGATTTTGAAAGCTTAAAAACAGTTTTGACTCTTGCTCTGCCCAGAAAAGTTCTTTTGATCTGAGGAGCAAGCATTCCTTCAAGCGCGGCTTTCACATCATCTATTAATTCATATACAATTTGGTAAATCCTAAGTTCTATTCCCTTTTGCCTTGCAAGCATCCTGACATGGCCGTCTGCGCTGACCTTGAACCCTACGATTATTGCATCACTGACATCTGCAAGAAGAACGTCTGAAGAATTGACAGCGCCCACACCCTTGTGTATAACCAACAGGCTGACTTCACTGCTGGTTATTTTAAGCAAAGAATCCTCAACTGCCTCAAGAGTGCCTCCCACATCAGCCTTTATTATAATCTTTAACTGTTTTAAACGGCCGTCTTTAATTTTCTTGTATAAATCTTCCAGTTTCATATGGGCCGGCGGGCTTAATTTTTTCTTTTGGTGGTCAGCCCTTCTTTTTTCTACAATATCCCGGGCGCTTTTCTCACTGGGAACTACAAAAAACTGATCCCCCGGATTTGGGACCCCGTTTAAGCCAATAACTTCTGCGGGAGAAGAAGGGCAAACTTCCCCAACGTTCCTGCCGCGGTCATCATGCATTGCCTTAATTTTTCCCCAATACATTCCGCAAACACACCAACTCCCCAATTTGAGCGTGCCTTCTCGAATTAATGCCGAAACAACAGGCCCTTTGCCTTTTGACAAACGAGCCTCCACACAAATTCCTACAGCGGGCCTCACGTAATCAGCCTTAAGGTCCATAAGCTCTGCCTGCAAGATTATCAAATCAAGCAAATCATCTAACCCCTCGCCCGTCTTTGCCGAAACGCCGACAGTAGTCGTTTTTCCTCCCCAATCCTCTGAGACAAGCCCGGCTTTAGAAAGTTCTTGCCTTACCATATCCATATTTGCATTGGGTTTATCAATTTTATTAACCGCAACGATTATTTGAACCCCCGCGGCACGGGCATGGTCAATCGCCTCAATAGTTTGCGGCTTAACACCCTCGTCGGCAGCGACCACCAAAATAACAATATCGGTAATATTGGCACCTCTTGCCCTCATAGCCGTAAATGTTTCATGGCCGGGAGTATCGAGAAAGGTTAAACTGCCTTTGGCTGACACAACCTGATAAGCGCCTATGTGCTGGGTAATACCTCCTGACTCCTTCTGTGTTATTTTGCTTTTTCTTATATAATCAAGAAGACTCGTTTTACCATGATCTATATGGCCCATTAAAGTTACTATAGGGGCCCTTTTGCGTAAATCTTTTGCTGTTACCTGTAAGACAGATTCTTCCTCTGTAAGTTTTTTGGTTAAATTAACTTTGTATTGCAAAGCGATTTCGCGGGCATTTTCTTCATCAAGATTCTGATTTATGGTATAAAATCTCCCTTGCTTGATCAGCTTCTCTAATATTTCCGAAGGTTTTCTGTTTAACTTAACTGCCAAATCTTTTACAGTGATAGGAAAATCCGCCTGGACAACATTATCTGCAATTTCCTTTTTTTCAATATCCCTGATTTCGTGTTTGATAACTTCGGCGGTCTCCTCGTCAACGCTGGACATGTGGCTTTTGACAGGGAAATTAAGCTGTTTTAATTGATCAATCAATTTCTTGCTGTCTAAGCCTAACTCTTTAGCTAATTCATGAATTCTCATATTCTGCTACCTCTCTTGTTTCGTATTGCGTTGCGCGCTTTTTAATTTTTGATTTTTAATTTTAATATCTGGTTTCTCTTCTAACATCTGACTTCTGACATCCGGCCTCTTTACTCTTTGGCATTAGGTTTTCGCGGGACTGATCTTTTCGGCATTTCTTTATCCTTGTGCTCTGCGCCTGAGCCAATGGATTTCTTTGCTTCCTGTATTATTTTCAATGCCTTCTTTTTACCGATTCCCTTTAGTTTTGAAAGCCTGTCGCTGTTAGAGTTCGAAATAGCGCGCATACTCCCATACCCTGCTTCAACCAATACAGAAGCAATTTTTTTGCCGATACTTTTAAGTTTAGAAATGCCTTTAATCTCGTTTTCAATCGCCTCGCGTGAACGAACATCTATCTCCCAACCCACTAATTTTGAAGCCAAGCGGACATTCTGCCCGCGCCTTCCTATGGCCAGGGAAAGCTGATCATCAGCAACAAGCACCTTGGCTCTTTTATTTTCCCGTTCAAGTTCAATTTGGGAAATTACCGCAGGGCTTAGCGCTGCCTTAATGTATTCCTTTATATCTTCACTCCACCTTACTATATCTATTTTCTCGCCCCTTAACTCTTCGATGATATTTTTTACTCTGGAACCTCTTATTCCAACGCATGCTCCTACACAATCAACTTTATCATCTTTTGAGAATACGGCAATTTTGGTTCTCTCGCCGGTCTCGCGGGCAATTGCTTTTATCTCGACAATGCCCTCATAAATCTCAGGAGTTTCAAGCTCAAAAAGCTTCTTTACTAAACTCTCATGCTTTCGAGACAGCACTATCTGGACACCGCGCTCCCGCTTAACTTCAAAAACAGATGCTTTCACCCGTTCTCCTAATCTAAACCTGTCAAGGGGCGAAAGAAAAGACTGCGGTATTATACCTTCGGCCTTACCCATCAAATCAATAACAACCGCCTTTTTCTCAAGACGGTAAACAATCCCCCCGACGATATTGCCTTCTTTACCCTTGAATTCGTTGTAAATGTTTTCTTTTTCAGCTTCCCTTATTTTCTGAATAATTATCTGCCTTGCGGTCTGGGCGGCTATACGGCCGAACTCCTTGGAAACAATTTCTTTATCCCCAATAGACACATGTATATCGCCTTTTAAGGGGTCTATCTCTACTTTTACCTCGCCGCCGCCCGGTGATGTAATTTTAGCAATCTTTTTAGCCGCTATTGAAAGAGCGTATTCAACCGCCTCAATAAGGACACTTCTATCAAGCCCCTTTTCCCGTTCAAGCTGCCCTAATATACTTAAAAACTCTTTATTCACTTTTTAACCTCCTTCAATGAGGCCGCTGCTTATGAAAATTTACTAATTTTCATAAGCAGCATGGCCGAATTGATTTCGAATCCACCGAAGGCGGATGAGAAATCTTTTATTTCAGCAGGAAAATCTAAAACTTTACTGCTAAACAATCTTACTTAAACCTCTATTTTTTCTTTCGCTGTTTTAACCTTCGATATATCTACCTTTATGGCTTCTCCTTTATATGCAATTTCCAAAACATCTTTATTTACCTCCATGAGGCGCCCTTCCAAGTAACCTCTGCCATCTAATGGTTCAACAAGCCATAGCATTATATAACGCCCTTTAACACGCAAAAAATCTTTGCCGGTTCTTAAAGGCCTGTTAAGGCCGGGAGAATTTACTTCTATTGTAAAATCATCGCCTAAAAGTTTTGATTCTTCAAGGAAAGAAAAAAGTTTACGGTTAACCGCGGCACATTCATCGATTGTTATGCCTCCTTCAGGATAATCTATGAGCAGCCGCAAAACTTTCCTTCGGTTTGACACAAAAATCCTGAATTCAAAAAGTTCTATTTTACTATCGGAAAGCACCTCTAAAGCTTTGTCTTTAATTTTCTGATTAATATCTCCTGCAATCATCTTTTAAAAAAGTTTAAAGTTTCTTCTTCGTTAAGGCTTAAGCTTTCTCTTTCCCTTCGCATCTCGATGTCAAACTTTTTCGTTTTCTTGTAGTTTTTTCCCATGATAACGATATAAGGATTACCGATAAGATAGGCATCATTAAATTTAACTCCCGGGGGCGCTTGACGGTCATCTACAAGGACGGATACCCCTGCCTTCTCAAGCAGGCCCGTTATTTCTAATGCTTTATCGTTCAAAGAGTTATCAAGAATTATAACAGTAGCATCATAAGGGCTTATGGACTCGGGCCATATCAAACCTTTATCGTCTGAATTAGTTTCGGCGGCTGCCGAAAGGATGCGGCTCACGCCTATCCCATAGCAACCCATAATAATCGGATGCCTCCTGCCCTTTTCATCAAGAAAGAATGCCTGCTGGCTTAGAGAATACTTCGTCCCCAGCTGAAACACATGGCCTACTTCAATCGTCTTAAGCTCTTGTGTTTGCTTACCGCAATCAGGGCATAACGCTTTATCTTGAAAGTTTCTCTTACACTTGAAACAGCTATAAAGTAAATCTTCTCCTATCTCAGCGGGAACCATAAATTCGTGTGAAAGCCCTCCTCCCATAGCACCGGGGTCAGCTTCGGTAATAACAAACTTTAATCCGCACTCCGTGAAAATATCTTTATAGGCTGAAAACATAATATCATAACTGGCGGCGAGCCCGAGTTCATCTTTGTCAAAACTATAGGCATCTTTCATGAGAAACTCGCAGCTCCTCATAAGCCCAAACCTGGGACGCGGTTCGTCCCTGAATTTTGTTTGTATCTGGTAAAGAATAAAGGGGAGCTGTTTATAAGAAAAAACAGAATGTTTTACAATTTCCGTAACTTCCTCTTCATGCGTATGCCCCAGGCACAGATTTTTGTCTTTCCTGTCTTTAAAAGTGAACATTACTTCATTTAAATCACGGTCTCTTCCTGTCTTTTGCCAGATTTCAATAGGCTGCAGAGCGCTCATAAGCAATTCCTGAGCGCCGCAGGCATTCATATGCTTGCGTATAATTGCAGATATTTTCATCAGCACTCTATACCCCAAAGGCAGGTATGCATATATGCCCGAAGAGACCATCATAAGAAACCCGCCTTTAAGCAAAAACTTGTGGCTTATGCATTCAGCAATCTTGGGGTCTTCCCTTAAGGTATTGATGAAACTCTTTGTGTATAACATTTCTTCTTAATTTATTTTATCGGGTCGACCCCTACAATATTTATATTGTTTTTCGCCCCTCCAATCCTCTGGCTTCTGACATCTAACTTCTCTGTTTTAAAGATCGGAGAACATATTCTTATCAATCTTAACTCCCTTCTTCTCAAAAATAGATAGAAAAGTCGGGGTATTACAGGCTATAAACCTGCCCTTTACGCAAAAATCATCGGTAACTTCTTCAATCTTGTAACGAAAGATATCACGCATTATTATCTGGTTGTCTTTTAAGCTTTCAACCTCGGTAACATAAGTTATTTTTCTAGAGCCATCGATAATCTGCTCGTGCTGTATTATTAAATCAAGGCCTGATGCAATCTGTTCCCTTATCGCCCATGTAGGAAGGTTGAGCCCCGCGTAAAGCGCTGTAGTTTCCAGGCGGGTAATTGTATCTGTGGGGTTTGATGCATGAATAACAGCCAAAGACCCGCGGTGCCCGCTGTTCAATGCCTGAAGGTAATCCATCGCCTCCTCTCCTCTTATTTCTCCCAGAATTATCCTGGTAGGCCTCATACGCAAAGTATTGCAAAATAAATCACGCGGAGTCACTTCCCCCTTGCCTTCGATATTAGGCGGCCTTGTAAGAAGGCTGACAACATGTTCCTGGCGAAGATTAAGTTCAAGCGCATCCTCAATGGTTATGATCCTCTCGCTGGGGTCAATATATGAAGACAGGACCTCAAGAGTCGTGGTTTTACCGCTTCCCGTTGCCCCTGAAAACATTATATTTACTTTAGCTTTTATGCAGGCAACAAAAAAATCAGCCATCCTTTTATCTATAGTACCGAGCTTGACTAAATCATCGGCACTTTGAATCATACGTAAAAACTTACGTATGGTTACGGTTGCTCCTTTTACTGAAAGAGGCGGCAAGATAACATTTACCCGGGAACCGTCAGCGAGAGCAAAATCAACATAAGGAGAACTCTCGTCAACACGCCTTCCGGTTGGCTGCATCATCTTATCGATAATATATTTTAAATGGTCATTATTATCAAACTTAACATCTGAGGACATTTTCTTTCCGTCACGCTCTATATAAATTTTATCGGGGCCGTTTATCATAATTTCTGTTATATGTTCATCATCAATAACCTCTTGAAGCGGGCCGAAACCTAAATAATCCGCACACAAAGAGTTAACGATTTTCTCTCGAGCTTCTGGGCTTACGTCCTTATACAACCCCCTTTCCTCTTTGTTTTTAAAAAACAGATCGGCTCTCTGGCGGACAAAGTCCCCGGTAAGCTTTTCTTTATCGCCTACCCAAAGACTTATTTCCTTGCGTATCTCGCTCTTGATTTTATTTAAAATCCATTTTTGCCTCCTTATTTTGTATCCAGCGGGCGTTTATCCGCGTTTAGATCCACGGCTATCCGCTTCTATGAAGGGCGTTTCATTTTATTGATTTCCGCGAAGAGGTCATCGATAATGTTATTTTCATCGGACCGCTTAAGAATTTTATCTTTTTTAAAGATAACTGCCTTCTTTTTTCCGAAAGCCGCTCCTATGTCAGCCTGATAAGCTTCCCCCGGGCCGTTTACAACACAGCCCATCAAAGCAATACTCATGGGTGTATTTATTCTTTCCTTATCTAATTTTTTCTTAAAATTATCTACGAGCCCTATGAGATCAACTTCGCATCTCGAACACGTAGGGCACGAAATGATTTCCGGGCCGAATTTTCTTAACCCCAGAGATTGCAGAATATGTTTTGCGGCGCGTATCTCAAGGTACGAAGGGGCGCTCAGAGATACCCTTATGTAATCGCCTACTCCGTCAAAAAGAAGGGAGCCGATTCCTATCGAAGATTTTATCAATCCGTCAAAATAAGTCCCTGTTGCGGTAACACCCAAATGAATAGGGTAATCATGCTTCTTGGAAAACAGCCTGTTGGCTATGATTGTAGTGGAAACATCTGAACCCTTTAAAGATACCATTATATCAGAGAACTTTCCTCTCTCCAATATCTTAATACATTCTTCGCATGACTCAACCATTTGCCGCGCAAGATGCTGGCTGCTTTTGAATTTTTTCTTAAAACCTCCGGAGTTAACGCCGATACGTAAAGGTATACCTGTTTTAAGGGCGGCTCGCGCTATTTCCTTTATATCGTATTTGCGTGTAATATTCAAAGGGTTAATGCGGACACAGTCAAATCCGGAATCTATGGCTCGCAAGGCTAATTTTGAATTAAAATGTACATCTGCAACAACCGGAATCCTATAGTTCTCACGTAAAAGGCGCCCAAGATGGATATCTTTTTCTTCCTTAACCGCTACCCGTAAAATTTCAGCTCCTTCTTTTTTTAAAAGTGCCGCTTCTTTAAGGAGTTCTTTTTTATTGCCGGCCGAAGACTTAAGCATCCCCTGAATACGGACAGGGTTTGAGCCACCCACGGCAACCGTTCCTATTTTTACAATACGCTTCATTTAGGTAAAATAGTTGTAACTCTGGGAGATTCTTTCCAAAGAGAAATTATTTCGCTTTTATTTTTTATTCCAGGTATTCTTGACAAACGCGCAGTAAGATCTTTTTCTGTTTTTGCATTCCAGAATGCGTAATGCCCTTCATTGTCAAGCTTTCTCAAGAACCCTTTTTCAGCCAGCATGCGCACTAAATTTTGCTTTTTCCTTGCCCCTATAAAATTATGTTTTGAAATATCATTTAAAGAAACAAAGAGCATTAAGAATATAAGTATTGCCATGCCTGTTTGTGTCATCATATTTTCACGTTCAGCCGAAAGAGGTTTTTTTCTTATCTTTTCTAAGGCCATAAAGAGCAGGTGCCCGCCGTCTAAAACCGGAAAAGGAAAAAGATTTATAATTGCCAAGCTCAAGCTTAAGATGCCCGTAAAGTTAAGAAGGGCAATTAATCCTCCCTTAGCAACGTGCGCGGTAAGAACGCCTATGCCTATCGGCCCTGCCACAGCTTCTTTAAACGGAACCTTGTGCAAAACTAAAGAACCTATGCCCCTTATGAAAGAAATAGATATTTCGTAAACTTTTACAGACGACTCCCTAAGGCATGAGAACAAATTCCCTTTGACAACTTTGCCTGCAATTCCGATAACCGATATGGTTCTTTCACCTCCTATATCGGGCACTGTGATTATCTTTGGTTTCACGTCAATTTCTAAGAATTTGTTTTCACGGGATATCTTTAGTTTGATTTTATCTTTACTTGTTGAAATTAACTCCCGCATATCGTCCCATGTTTCTACCGGTTTAGAATTAACCGCAAGAATGCGGTCGTTTTCGAGAATTCCGGATATCTTGGCAGGAAAACGTGAATCCCGCAGGATGTTGAGCATCCTGTCTTTGTCTATAGAATCACCGGCCGCAAGGCCTGATAAGAATTTCTGTTCATTTTCTACATTCCAGAACAAAAGCTTCTCTTCTATTACGTTGTACTCAAGAAAAACTTCCATCTGGCCGGGGACAAATAAATTTTTATGCACCGCCCTTGAAGCACCACGCCAAAGCTTTACGATTTGGTTGTATTGAGCGTTATCAACAGCCAAGTCTGAACCGCTTAACTCTTCTATATCTTTTAAACGCCAGATAAAGTTTTTCTTTGGCGGCCCTTCTTCTTCTAATAACTTGCTTTGGGTCAAGATTCTAATTTCCTCTTGAGTGAATCTGCCCGCGGGAACCGGCCCGTACGGCTGGACACCTCCCACCACCGGCTCATTTGATGAAAACCCAATGAAAATAAATACTATCCAGAACGATATTAAAGCAAGTAAAATATTAAAAAACGGGCCAAAGAATACGATTCTAGCCCTTACTCCTATAGGCTTAGAAAAGAATTCATGGTTTAGCCCGCGGCAGCTATTACGTTCCTCTCCGGCTAATTTGACATATCCGCCAAGAGGAAAAAGGCAAATTAAAAAATCCGTTTCTTTGACTTTTTTTGTAAAAATAGGGGGGCCGAATCCTATGGCAAATTTCTCTACGCTAACCCCCGAGCGCTTAGCAGCTATAAAATGCCCGAATTCATGAACGACTATTAAAATACTGAAAATTAAAATAGTAATGATAATATTAATGATAACTGTCATAATTTCAAAAACTCCTTGGTTTTAATACGTCCCCAATTGTCCCAGTAAAAAACATCGTTAATGCCGTTGATGCCTTTTTTAGGATATATTTCGAATAAAAACTCTAAAGCTTTATAAATATCAATAAACTTAATCTTACCTTTTACAAAAGCATCAACAGCCACTTCGTCACAGGCATTAATGACAATAAGCGAGTTATCTTTCCTTTTGGCGCCTTCCAAAATGATATTTAAAAGAGGGTAATTCTTATACAATAAAGGAGAAAAAGACCATGACAACCCATCTCTAATTCCGCCGGATAAAGACAGGCAATTCCTTAAAGGGTAATAGAATGCGTGCGATATCGGCATTTTCATATCAGGAGGATATATACAGGCAAAAATAGTAGAATCCTCAAACTCGACTAAACCGTGCACAAAAGATTCCTTATGAAGCAGTATATCTATCCTCTCATAGGGAATATTGAAAAAATGGTGTGTTTCAACCGCCTCGAAGCCTTTATTTACCAATGTTGCGCAATCAACCGTAATGCGCTTACCCATCCTCCATGTAGGATGCGATAAAACGTCTTTGACTTTAATACCGCAAAAATCCTTCCTTTTATATCCGGCCAATGAACCTCCCGAGGCAGTCAGGTAAACCTTTTTAAACTTTAACATCTTAGCGCCGTGACTATTTATAAGCTGAAATAATGCGTTAATCTCACTGTCAACAGGTATAATCTCGGCCTTATATTTCTTCGCCCTCTCAAATACTATCTTACCCGCGGCAACAATTGATTCTTTATTTGCAAGGGCAATCCTTTTTGTATGCTCAATGTTTATAAGAAGCGGCTTAAGGCACGATATGCCTGAAATAGCCATAACCGAAATATCGCAATTCAGCGAAGAAAATTCCTCCAGCCCCTTAAAACCCGAAAATAATTTATGCTTTGATTTTGAAAGTACGGAAAACCTTTTTACCTTATGCTCATCGACTACACATACATATTTGGGATTAAACTCCTTAACCTGACTATAGAGGGTCTTGATATCGCCATAAGCACAAAGGCCCGCAACTTTAAAATTCTTAGAATCGTTTCGGATAACTTCTAAAGCGCTCCTTCCCACTGACCCGGTCGATCCGAAAACTAATACTTGTTTCATCGTCTCATCATAGTCAAATACAAATACAAAATAGGCGCGGTAAATATAAGGCTGTCAATAACATCGAGAATTCCGCCCATACCGGGAAATATCTTGCCTGAATCTTTTACCTGGCAATCTCTTTTAATCAGCGATTCAAATAAGTCTCCCAACTGGGCTATAACTGCCAGAATAATGATTATATAGAATGTTTCCCAGAAATTCATGCTCTTTATAAAAAACGAAAAAATAATTCCCACGCAAAGGCTGGTAAACACCCCTCCGGCAGAGCCCTCTATAGTCTTACGGGGACTTACTCTTTTTATAAGGGGGACCTTGCCGAATTTCCTTCCCCAAAGGTAAGCTCCTATATCGGAAGATTTAGTGACAAAGAGAAGAAACGTAGTAAGGATTGCTCCTTCTGGGAGTTGGCGTATCCGGATAACAAAGCTAAAACACCATGATATATAAATGATGCCGAAAATTGTCGTTGACATTGAAAGTATCGGCTGGTGCGCCTCCTTCTTTCTGAGCTCCAGGAGAAAAAGCAGAAAAAGTCCGATGACAACAAAAAGAAACTGCATTCCTTCTCTTATTGAAAACTGAAGAAAAATAGTTATAGGGATAAATCCGCCCACAAAAAGCCCAAGGGGTTTAAAAAGCCTGACTCGTTTCTTCTCAACCATATAATAAAATTCATAAAGCCCCAGAAGTATAAACAAGGACACTGAAAGCGCGCAAACAGCCGGATTTATAAGTGCAAATATTGCCACAACCGTTAAAATCAGAGAAGATACAAGCCTTTTACTCATACCTTGCCAAACCTCCTGTCTCTCGAGGAATACTCTTTCACCGCTTTCTCAAATTCATCTTTTGTAAAATCCGGCCAAAAGACATCAGTAAAATAAAACTCAGCATAAGCCAAATCCCAGAGTAAAAAGTTACTTATCCTTAATTCACCTGAGGTACGCACAAAAAGGTCAGGGCAGCCAACATTTGAAAGAGAAAGATAGCTGCCAAAAACCTCTTCATTTACATCTTCGAGAGAAAGCTTACCTTCTTTAACGTCACTGGCAATATTTCTTGCGGCTTGGACAATATCCCACCTGCCGCCGTAATCCAGAGCGATAATAAGGGTAAATTCAAAATTTGAAGCGGTAGCATCCTCTATCTCAGCAAGCTCCTTAAGTGACTTATCGTTTAGGCGCCCTCTTTGGCCTATTGCTAAAAGACGCACGCCTTCATCGATCATTTTATTTTTGTTACGCTGCAGGAATTCACACAGATAAGAGAAAAGAGTTTCTATCTCCTCTTTAGGCCTATCCCAGTTCTCGGTAGAAAATGCAAAAACAGTCAAAACCTTAACTCCCATTCGTTTTGCCTGCTCAACAATTTCCTCGACCCGAATTGCTCCCTGCCTGTGCCCTAACACTCTGGGAAGGCCTTTGGCCTTAGCCCATCTTCCGTTACCGTCCATTACTATCGCTACATGCTTTGGTACTTTCATCTTATAAATTTATAAAATTAAAGGGGGCTTACGCCCCCTTTTTTAAGAATACCAATATTGGCTTTTGTTATCTCGAAGCGCCGTTTTCTACGGGTACCGCATTTAAGTCATTCTGAAGCGACTCCTTAAATTTGGTTAACTCCTGCACTTCTTTTGTAAGGCCTTCTATTTGTGCATTCATCAATGAAACACTATCCTTAAATTCAGCAACACTTTTATTAAGGCGCTCATTTTCCATAACTAATGTCTTTTTTTCATTAATGAGCGCGGCATTCTCTGCTTTTAAAGATTCAATTGTCTGCTCAAGGCTCATCGTCTTTTTAACTTCCTTTTTATTGTCTTCCGATAGGGCGTTTACCTTTACCCACCCTGAAACACCGCCTATTATCAATATAACAACCAAACCGCTTAAAAGGCTGATTATCCAAGGCTTATCGCTCATTTGTAACCCTCCTCCTCGTCAAGGCTCTCTGAATCGACTGGCTCCTGTGTTAGGTCATTTGTTTCAAGGCCGCTTCGCCCATTAGACAAAATTATTATTTCTACTCTTCTGTTTTTTTGCCTTCCTTTGGCATCTTCATTGGAAACTACCGGCCTGTATTGCCCGTAACCAACCGCTGAAAGCTTCCTTGAGTCTACCCCTTCTTCTTCAAGATAATACAAAACACTCAGCGCCCTGTGAACAGAAAGCTCCCAATTCGATTTCCATCCGGAATGCTTTATTGGCTCATTGTCAGTGTGGCCTTCTATGGCGATATCGTTGTCAGGAACTTCTGCTTTTAATATCTGGGTTACTTTATTAAGGATAGGCAGGCTGTTACTTTTCAATACGTCCTTTCCCGAATCAAAAAGAACTTCAGCAAGAAAAGTAATCGTCAACCCCTTCTCCCCCATGCTCAAGCTAACCTGCTCATCTTCAATCTCACGGGAAAGCTTGTCTTCTAATGCGCCTCGAGCTGCCTTGAGCCGGTCAACTTCCCGTTCGAGATCTTTAATCCGTTCAATATCCGTGCGCCTTCCTTTCTGAATGACAACCGCACATCCGCTAAAGAAGAAAACAGCAATAATCATTAAAGCAACAAGTGATTGGAGCCGTTTCATCCTTCCTCCTTTTTTATGATACCGCTAATTTGTATTATTTAATATTCGATTGATTGTTATCAGAAGCAAGCCATGAAACAAATGCCTGCTTCTACAGTATTGGTAGATTATCACAATTGCCAAACTGCGTCAAGTGCTTTCGAACTGGAGTTTCCCCATTTTAAAATCGAAAAAACTCCAGTCTGATTACTGAGATTGGGGAAAGATTACTGAGATTAAAATTATCCTTATTTTACAGCACTTTTAATCTCTGTAATCTGTCTTAAATCTTTGTAATCATGGACATTCCCCAAAATACAGGAATCCGGATATTATTTTTCTTATCTGCTTAGGTGGAACTCGTTATGAAAAAGAATGCATTATTTTTGGGGAATGTCCAGCTTTCGAGGAAGCATTAATATTCGTCAATTTTCTTTTGTTTGATAAGAAGGCTTTTTATTTTCTCAAGCAATTCCTCTGTCTTAAACGGCTTAACCATGTATTCACTAACCCCCTCCATTTCAAATAAATCCCGCATTTTGTCTTTGGCGGTAAGAATAATAATAGGAATATCTCTGGTTTCTTTATTGGCTTTAATTTCTTTAACAAGATTAAAACCATCCATTCTGGGCATAATAATATCGAGCACAACCAAATCAGGGGCCTCCTGGCGTATTTTTATTAAACCATCTTCACCGTCCGATGCGCTTAAAACCGAATAATCATTAGCCTCAAGCCGCGCCCGCAGAACTTCTACGATATCCGGGTCATCATCAATAACAAGAATTCTCGCTTTCATTCTTACCCCCTTATCATTTTTTATAAAAAGATTATTAAAAAATTATAAAAGATAATCAACCCGCGCTTTAAGGCATTCTGATTTAATTGGTTTTGCCTGTGCGCCTCTGCCTGTCGCTGGTTAAAGCTTTTGCTGCCTTGTTAATCAACTCCGCTGAACAACAACCGTCATCCGGATAAACCGATGAGCCGCACGAAAAGTCAAATTGCCCGTCTGGACATCCCCTGTATAACACATCTTTTGCCGCCCTGGCGAGTTTATCAGCCTTGACGCCGTTGTCTAATATATTATACCCCATACAAACAACAATTTCATCATCGTTATGCCTTGCCGCAAAACCATCCGGCTCTACATATTTCTTATACTCGCTTAAAACAGCCTCTATGTCAATTTTCTGTGCTTGAGCGTTATCTTTATCATTAGAACAATCACTGAAACGGTGAACAAAAATAACAATTTTTTCTTCCCTTGGGGCCGCACTTATAATTCTTTGATAAATTTCTTGATAAACCACTTCGCCTAAACGTCCTTTGGGAATCTTAAAGGTAAACTTGCTGCCGGCGCCAACTTTACTCTCCGCCCAAACTAAACCTCCGTGCATCTCAACAATTCCTTTAACAATAGACAAGCCTAAGCCGGTTCCTTTCGTAGGATAAGTAAAGCTCTCTTTAAGCTGGTAAAATTTATCAAAAACCTTTTCTAAATCTTCAGCCTTAATTCCTAAACCGCTATCGTTGACAAAACATTCTATGAATTCCCCCATATCTTTGGCCCCTATCTCAATAGTTCCTTTCTCTGTATACTTAACGGCATTGCCGAGGAGATTAGTTATGACCTGAGTAAGCTTATCTTTATCCGCGTAAAGATTGAGGCTTTCATTATTTAATACCTTTATTTCAATTTCTTTATTTTTGGCCATGGCAAAAAAAGAATTGGCCGCATCTTTTGCAATTTCAACGATATTAACAAATTCTTTTTCCAGCTTTATTTTTCCTGCCTCCATTTTAGATAAATCTAATATTTCGTTTATCATCCTGGTTAACCAATCAATCTCATGAAGACAGCGCCGAATAAATTTTGTTTGTTTTTCGGTTGTTTCACCAAGAACCCCGTCTAATATCAGAGACAGAGTTTCGCGCACCGTTGTCATAGGTGTGCGCAATTCATGGGAAATATGCGAGATAAAATCACTTTTTACCTGGTCGAGCTCCTTGAGCTTTACATTTTGCGCCTCAAGCTCCTTATAGAGAATCTTTACCTCTTCATTGGTCTTACGGCAGGCCCATTGCTGGACTTCTATCTCCTTGCGGAGTTCTTCGTTTTCTTTGAGTAATTTTTCAATCTCGCTGCACATCAGAATCAGTAAAAATTCTTTTAATTATTTCTTTTAAGTGGGTGAAATCTTTAGTTTTAACGCAATAATCATCGGCTCCGGACTTACGCGCACGAACCGCATCAACGGCATCAATAGAGCCGGTCATTACGATAATTTTGGAATCTTTGGAATTTTCAGTATTACGCGCCCGGCGGCACAGCTCAAAACCGTCTATTCCCCCAAGAACCGTATCGCTGATTATTAAATCAAACTTTTCCTCATTAATCTTTTTGATTCCCTCTTCGCCGCTCTCTACGGCCGAAACTTCATAACCGTCTTTGGATAACACGGCTTTAATCACGCCGATAGTCGTAGGGCTGTCTTCGATAACAAGTATTTTCTTTCCCACATTGCCTCCTTGCGTTCAGCTCTTACACGCTTCGCTTAATCAAAAAAAACTAATACCGAACCATTCGTGGTAATTCGTGATTTAATGAGCGAGGGCTTCAATCTGTACAATAGATTTCTCGCATGCCCGGCGCAAATACTCAACGGTAAAATCTTCGCTGAATTTTATTTCTTCATCACCCCGGGTTCTTTTGTTAAGTAATTTAAGGGCATTGGAAAATTCACGGCGCGCCGAAGAAAACTTGTCCTGCGATAAATAAATATTTCCTAAATTATAATAAGCCAATTCGCATGCCGGGTCAATATAAATTGCCTTCTTAAACTGGTTTTCCGCATTGCTTAAATCTCCTGTTTTGCCAAACAAAACCCCAAGCAGATAATAGGCGCCTAAATCAAGGCTGTCTTTATTGATAATGCCGCCTAACTGGCTGATAGCTTCATCGTATCTGCCCTGATTAGCCAGAATAGTCGCTTTACATAAGAATGCGCGGTTATGGTTTTTGTCACGCCCTATTATCTCATCGCACAATGCTAACGCTTCTTCATAAAGCTTATCTTTGAACAGTTCTAAAGCTTGTTTATACATAACCTCAAGAGGCAATTTGACGCCACCTGAAACTAAAATATTTTCCGAAGGCTCTTTTTCGCAAACATAGCTACCGGCATCCTCTTGAGTAACGGGGCCCTTATCCTCTTTCACAGCTTCAAAAAACAGCCCGCTTTCTGAAAGGAAGATTTCTTCTGCTTCTTTTTCCGGCACGTTCAAGAAAGCCTTAAACACATCCGGTGCAATCTCGCCCAAAGCTTTTTTATAGATAAATGTCTGAGGGAACTCTATTGCTTTAAATTTACCGCTTATCTGCCAAAGCGTTTCAGCATGGCCTAAGAATAGATATCCGTCTTGCGAAAGGCAGCTATAAAATTTATCAATTACTCTCCTGGTAGTTTCAAGGTCAAAGTATATAATTACATTACGGCAGAAAATTATATCTAAGTTTTGCATTGCTGGTTGAGAAAATTCATCTTTTGCCAAGTTATGATATTGGAAATTTACAAGTTCTTTTATGCGCCTGTCAAGGATAAAATCAGCACCTCTTTTTACAAAGTACTTCTCAATATAATCATGGCGCATGCGGCTTACGTCTTTTAGCCCGTATATTCCTTCGCTGGCGGCAGCTCTTGCGTCCCTGTTTATATCAGTTCCGAGAATTGAAATATGCCATCCGGATAAATTAACGAGCTTCTCTGTTATAGCTATTGCTATCGAATAAGCCTCATCGCCCCTTGAACATCCCGCTGACCAGATACGTAAAGAAAAATCATTTAAAGAAACCTTCCTGCTTATTATTTCCGGTAAAATTATGTTTACTAAAGCGTCAAAATGAGGCTTGTTCCGGAAGAAATAAGTTTCACCTATAGTTATTAAATCTATAAGCTCACGCACCTCAAGCCAGCCTTCGGGATGAAATTTTAAAAGGTTGTAATATTCCCTGTGGGAACCGTAGGAGCGGCTCTTGAGGCGCTGGCGTAAAGCAAGAGAAAGTGACTGGCTTCTTGAGCTGTCGATGCAAATCCCGCTTTCTTCAATGAGTAGTTTTTGAAAAAGATCAAAATCTTTATTTGATATTGGCAGAATATCTTTCACTGTCCTGTTTTTGTTTTAAGCAGCCGTTCTATTTCTTCAGTGTTAATCAACTTCTCAACATCTAAAAGCATAATAACTTTTTTTTCTATGCGCACAACGCCGCAAAGATAGCCGCATTCTAACTGTGACGAGACTACCGCCGGCGGAGGCTGAATCATGCTGGAAGATACAGCTATAACATCATTGACTGAATCAACGATAAAACCAACCATTAACCCTTTAATTGCGCATACAACAACACGCCAGCGGGATATCTCATGTTTGAGAGGCATATCAAACTTTTTTCGTAAATCAATAACGGCCAAGACGCGCCCGCGCAGGTCTATAACACCTTCTATAAATTCAGGGGCGCGCGGAAACGAGTAAATCTTGCGCGGCCTTAATACCTCCCGCACACATTTAACATCAATAGCAAGTTCTTCATTGGCAAGTTTAAAAGTAAGAATCTCCATTTTGTTACCTGATTATCCTGCCCGTAATATCAAAAATTAAAATGTAAATATTAAAACGACAAATAAAAATTCAAAATGTTTAGATTTAAATCTTAAATTTTTAATTTTTACGTTGCCCTAACAGTTACCAAAATTGTGATGAATTACACTCAGGTAATACTACGGCTAAATCAACTAAAGGTGCTTTATGTTTACCTGTGGCACTTTAATAATTCCATGATGACTGAAGGGATATCTGAAAGAGAAACTATCTTATCGATTGCATTCATCTCTATGGCGGCCTTGGGCATGCCGAAAATAATACTGCTTTCTTCATCTTGCGCAATAGTCAAACCTCCCGTATCGTGCAGGCTTTTAATTCCTTTTGCGCCGTCTTTGCCCATACCGGTAAGTATAATGCCTATGGCATTCTTTCCATATGCATTGCCAGCTGATTCAAAAAGAATATCAGCGCAAGGTATGTGCCCTCCCTGCGGGCCTTCGCGGTATAGATGAATCCTTTTGTCTTTCTCTATGCGCATCTGAAGGTTACAAGGAGCAATATAAGCGGTTGCGGGCTGAATTTCTTCGGAATCTTCGGCTACTTTTACAGAAATAGCGCATTCTGAGTCAAGCCAGCCTGCTAACCCGTCAACAAACCCGGCGGTTATATGCTGAACAATAGCAATTCCGCAGGGAAAATCAGCCGGCAGGGTTTTTAAAACTTCGAACAAAGCCTGAGGCCCTCCGGTTGAGGCAGCTATGGTTAGAATTCTTTCGCCAACTTCATCTTTGGATAAATAACCTAATTGTTTAACCTGTTTTTTTTCAATCTTTGCCAGAGGGTGATGAATTACTTTAATTTTACTTAATAATTTAATGTTTTCTATAAAATCATCTATGCTGGATTCTTTTTCTTTCAACTCAAATAAAGATTTATCAACAACATCTAACGCGCCCAGCGAAATGGCTTTAAAGACTTTATCCATACCCTGCTTAAAGACTGAAGTTGATATAATAAGAATGGGCGTAGGATTATATGCCATTATATGCTTTGTTGCTTCAAAGCCGTCCATAACCGGCATGTGAATATCCATGGTAATAATATCCGGTTTAAGGCTGGGGACTAAATCAACTGCCTCTTTACCGTTGTAAGCAACGCCTACGACCATAAGCTGAGAATCCGCGTTAAGGACATTAGTTAACACCTTAACCATCAAAGGCGAATCTTCTACTATTAAAACTCTGATAATATCTTTAATCATATTTTCTCTATTCTTTGGTCTTTGGAATCAGTTAATTACCTTATATTTAACCGGCCTGCCCAATTCAACTAAAAGGCTGTTTACTTCTTTTTTTAACTCTGCTATCTCTATATTAACATCTCTGCTTGTCTCCATAAAATCAGCCAGAGCTTGTATCCGCTTATCGATTGCAGCTTGCTTTTCGTTTTCAAGCTGGTACCTCTTTAAAGCACGTTTTATTATAAGCTCAAAATGGGCAGGCTCAATCGGCTTGATAACATAATCATGAGCCCCTTTTTCTATGGCCTCGACTGCCGTTCCCGAAGATTCATATGCGGTCATAACAATTACAACAATATCCCTTTTCTCCTTCTTGAGCTCATCAAGATAATCAAGGCCCTGAACATTAGGCAATTTTAAATCGAGAAAAAGGACATCGAAAGCCTTTTCGTCCAACACCTCCCGCGCTTCGGCAACACAAGATACGGCCTGCACTTCATATCCAAGTACGCGCAGCTCCTCCAGCATAGATTCTCGCACAGTAAGGCTGTCATCTACAATTAAGATAGAAATCTTATCTTTACCCTGCATTATTCACCTCCGTAATTGCAATTACTAAATCAAACGTTCAACGACATCAAACAAATTAGTCTGATCAAAGGCTGTTTTTACAATATAGGCCGCGGCACCGGCTTCGATGCCGCACCTCTTATCTTCCTCTTTATCAAGAGAAGTTACAATAATAACAGGTATGTTCCTATACTCATCATTGCTCTTGAGAGTCCGGCAAAGCTCAAATCCGTCCATTCTCGGCATCTTAATATCTGCAACTATAAGGTCATACTTTGTTTGGGCTATTTTATCAAGGCCGTCAAGCCCGTCTACGGCAGTGTCAACACTGTAACCCTGGCCTTCTAACATTTTCTTTTCTAATTCTCTGGCAGAAAGCGCATCTTCAACAACAAGAATTTTCTTGAGCTTCCTTGGCTCAGAGGAAAGAAACTTTCTCTTAGATACAGCCGGATGGCTCAAGCGGCTCTGAGATATAAGATCAATTACATCAAGAACAACAACGACTTCTCCGGTAGGGCGGATTGTAGCACCGCTGACATTAGTTATTTTTCCGAGATGTTCACCTAAACTTTTAATAAAAACTTCGTCTTCCCCCGCGATCTCATCAACCAGAAATCCGACTCTCTTGTCAAGTGAATTTGCAATAAACATAAAAAGTTCACCGCTGTCTTGGGAATCTTCCTTGTATTTTAAGTTTTTAGATAATTTTGCCTGCTCAATTCTTAAAACTTCGCTTAATGGCACAACCGGTATAATGCGCCCGCGCAGCTCCATAGCCATCTTGCCCTCTATGGTTGATATGTCTTGTTTGGAAATCTTTAGATTCTCTTCGATGTATGCTATGGGAACTGCAAAAATAACCCCCTTTACTTTTACAAGAAGAACCTGGATAATCGCAACCGTTAACGGCAAAACAAGAGTAAAACGTGTTCCCTTATCTTTTTCAGATTCAAAGAAAACCTGGCCCTTTAAAGCCTCGATTTGGCGCCTTACAATATCTAAACCGATACCTCTTCCTGAGACATCGGTAATTATCGGGCTTGTGGAATAGCCGTTTAAAAAAACTAAATTTAATATTTCTTTATCAGACATGCCGCGCACATCTTCCCCGCCTACAAAACGTTTCTTTAACGCAGTTCTTCTAACCTCTTCAACATCGATGCCTGCTCCGTCATCTTCCGCGACGATAACAACATTTCCTCCTTTATGAAAAGCGCAAAGCGATATTGTCCCATATTCGGGTTTGCCCAGGGATTTTCTTTTTTGAGAATCTTCTATTCCATGGTCAACGCAATTTCGCAAAATATGCATTAAAGGGTCTTTTATTCCTTCAAGAACTTTTTTATCGAGTTCGGTTTCGCCTCCTGAGATTTTAAGGCGCACTTCTTTTTTTTCTTCTATTGCTATATCTCGAATCATGCGGGGAAACCTTTCAAAAACAGTGCTGCATGAAAGCATTCTCATCTCTTTCATCCGCGACTGTAATTCATCAATCACCGGGTCAAGATGAAAAGACTCCATGCTTATTTTATCGTACAGTTCCTGGGTTTCTTCTCTTAGCTTGCGAAGCCCGGATTCACACTGGCCGAACATTTTTAAAGCTTCATCGCTATTCTCTAAAACAGACCTTCTTACTATGTCTCTTAGCTCTGATGTTTTTTTCTGAACATCTTTGGCGAGTAAGGTAAGCCTCTTGGCTTTGGCTATTTTTTGAGAAGTTTTCATTTTGTGTATAACCATCTCGCCGGCTAAATTAAGAAGTTTATTTACCCTTGCCACAGGAATTCTTACATACTCATCAACCGCATCAAGCCCTATACTTCTTGCAGAAGAATCGACTGCCTGTTTATTTCCCTTTGTGTCTTGCTGATATTCTTGGCTTACTTTCTCTTTGCCTTTATTGTCCTCTGTTATGCTTTCCTCATCGGCATATTCAGTTTCAGCCTCTTTATAGCCGGGCGTTCTTTTGGCTTTCATGCCTTGTTCTCTATCTCTGCCGGATACAGTATGAGGAATACAGTTGTCCAGCTCCCTGCAGATATCCGAAACATCAACATCAAGCCTTTCTTCGCTGACTATTTTGGCAAGAATATCTTTAACAGCATCTATCCCTTTAAGAATAACACTGATCATGACAGAGTCGGAAAGGAATTCGCCGCGGCTTATGCGGTCGAATATTTCCTCAATTCGGTGTGCTATTTCCTGAATTTCGTAAAAGCCTAAAACCCTGGCAGAGCCTTTTAGGGTATGGGCCTGCCTGTTTAATTCAATAATAAGGTTGGTATCCTTAGGGTTTTTTTCCAGCTCAACAAGGCCCTGTTCGAGCTTAAAAATATGCTCTTCGGTCTCTGCCTTGAAAATGGGTATAAAATCTTTTTCTTCCATATCCCGCTAATTAGCTGAATTCGCGTTTTCCCGCAATTTAAACTCACTGATCGCCTTCTTAAACTCCTCCGAAAGTATACTCAGCTGGGTGGCTAATGATGCCATCTGGTTGGTCGAGGCGACGAACTGCTTTGTAACGGCATCTATGTTCTGCATTGCCACAACCACCTGGCCTGAGGCGCTTTTCTGCTGCTGGGTGGCAAGAGATATTTCTTTTGCCGATTTGCTGGTTTCCTCAACCATTTCAACGCCCCTTACAACAAGTTTTGTCGAATCTTCTATACCCATGATCGTCGAATTTGTCTCTCCCTGGATTTCGTTTATGAGCTGGCGGATTTCCTCGGTTGATTCTGAAGAACGCTCGGCGAGTTTTCGTATTTCCTGGGCAACTACGGCAAAGCCTCTTCCTGCCTCGCCTGCCCTTGCAGCCTCAATGGCTGCGTTTATGGCCAAGAGGTTGGTCTGTTCGGCAATATCGTCTATTAGAGTAGTGATTGTTCCTATGGACTGGGATTTCTCACCCAGAGAAAGGATTTTCTTTGCTGTTGCGTCTACTTTTTTGTTTATCTCATGCATTCCCGAAAGAGTATGCTCTGCCCGTTTGGCAACATTAGCGGCGTTCTCAGCAATTCGTGAGGCAGTAGCAGCAAGCTCGGCAATCGTAGTTGAAGCCTCTGACACTGCGGATGACTGTTCAGTTGCTCCTGAAGCTTGCTCTTGGGCAGCAGAATGAATTTGGGCTGCGGAGGAAGTAATCTGCAATCCTGCTTCCCGGATTCTTATTATTATGCCGCTTAAATTGACAATCAACCGGTTAAATGCCTTGCTGAGCTGGCCTATTTCATCCTCTGTTTCTACTGTAACCTGTTTAGTGAAATCACCTGATTCTGAAGCTATAACAGCAGTAGCGGTAAGTTGGCTAAGCGGCCTGACTATATCTTGAGCCGCAAAATAAACAACTACCAAAATTAAACCAAAAACTAACAAAGAACTGACCAATAAGCTGTATTTCAATATGTTGATGGGTGCCAGCAGTTTTTCCGAATCCACAAAAACCAAAGATATCCAATTAAAGGGCTTGATATTTTGGAATTCACGGGCTTTGGAAAAAGCCAATGATTTTCTTTTTCCTTCTGCTTCAATTCCCCAGGCTCCTTTTGCCTGGCCTACAAACGCAGGGTGAGAAAGGTTTATAGGCAATACTTCAAGGACGGATTTACCTATAAAGGAAAGGTCATGGTAAGCAATAATAGTCTTTGCGTCGGAACCCAATAGCAAGGCAACCCTCTGCTCCTTTCCCCTGACATCCTCATTGGTAATAAATCTCTTAACAAATTCCCAATCTATAAATAGTGTTATAACCCCGATAGATGCTCCTTTCTCATTCTTTACCAAGGAACTGAAACTAACGGTATAATCGCCTATTAATTCAGAATACCTGAAATCGCGGACATAAACAGGCTTCTGTTCTGCTGCGCTTTGCAGATATTCCTGATTAAACTCTTCAAGCTGTTCGGCTTGACTCTTGGTTATTAATGCAGGATCGCTGGTAGCTACCAATTCGCCGGCCTGGTCAAAAAGCACAACTACCCTGTAAAGCTCGTTATTCCTTGTTAAATCCCGGAAGAGCTCATTGGTCTTTGCAAAAGAGTTAAACTTTAAACCCCCTCTTACGATAGCAAGGTCAGCCCATTGCTGTATATCGGTATAGGATGTAAACATAGCCTGGCTTATCCTATCCATAGCCCCGTAAGCTACATCTTCTAACCCGGATAAAATTTGGTTTTCCAAAGCTGCCTTGCTCTTAGTGTAATTGAATACACCCATGCTTATAAGCGGCACTATAGTGACCGCTAAGAAATAAAACATCAATTTATTCTTTAATTTGGAAAACGGCTTAAACTTAGGCATTTTTTATAATCCTCCTCCTTTTCAGATTTTATATAAAAATACTCTTCTGAAATATTAAATCATATCATTCTACTCCCCAAGAACATCAAGGTTTATTCCTACTGTCATGGCACCAATAGCCTTTTCTGTATCTGGATCAAGAATTGGTACGGAAACCTGAACTAAATATGTCTGAGTGCTCTCATCAAAAGATGGTTCATCAATAAAAATGCTTCCTTCCCCATCAGCAAAAGACTTTTTAAATTTATCTTCGTCTCCCTGCCAGTAGTCGGAAGTTTTGTTTGTCTCTGCCACTATATTACCCTGTTTATCCATAACGAACATCTCGGAATATAAGTCTTGCGCCCCTTTTTTTGCTGATCTTTGAACCTTCTTTAAATAATCGGCGCAAGGGTTATTCATGAATCCGCCGATCCATTCGTCAACTCCTTCTGTCGCTCTCCACCTTTTGTCTAATTTCATAATTTCATCTAATGACTTTACCGCTTCCCTGTTAGCGTCTTTGACTGCGTCAACAACTACAGATTCTCCCGCCAGAGCCACAATTTCTTTCTCGGCTATGCGTGTAATATTCTTGGATACTTTTTCATCCTGTGCCCATGCCGAACTTGCGGATGCGAAAACTAAAACTCCTGCCACTGTGATACCTACGATATTTCTCATCTCGTCCTCCTTTTTTCATTTCTCGTATTGTCAAAAGTTTCTTAATAATACTATTAAATAATCTTTATTTATAGGGCGTTTTCTTATAGAATGATTACCTCCCCCTAAAGTGGCGGTTTTTAATCCCAAGGAGGTAATCAAACTATGAAACGCGTATCACGTT
>JBDRDJ010000001.1:0-4201 GCA_043820815.1 Candidatus Omnitrophota bacterium | reverse complement strand
CTTTTTTGTCTTAGCTTGTCCTAGTGTGTCCTACTTTGTCCGGGACTCACGCGGATATTCTATATTGAAGCACTTTACGTGCCAAGTCAAGAATTATTTGGAAAGATTTTTTAATGAACTGTAACATTTTATATTGCAGGGTATTACGAAACGGGTTTACGTGGGAACTGCTGTGGAAAAAACTGTGGGTAGATTTTGGCTGTTGCCAAAAAACAACTTGATTGAAAACGTTTTCAAGCAGGGACAAAAAAATTAATTAATATAACTCTTTGAATAGCAGAGCGATATAACTAATGTCTTGGCTTTTAAACATTTTACTTCAAAAAACACAAAAGTAGAAAAGTAGGGGACTGTCCCCTACTTTTCGAGCAGGCCGTATCCTTTTAAGATGCTGTCGCAAACCATTTGCACCAAATTCCTGAAATCGCCCATGTCGCCTTTGCTTAGGGCTAGATAGTATTTGTAGCGGTCTTCTACCGCGATAATCGCCGGCGCAAAGCCTTTGCTTAAAAACTGGGTAATTAAAATTAACCTGCCCACCCTGCCGTTACCATCGAAAAAAGGATGAATCGCCTCAAATTCATAGTGATCCGAAGCAACCTTGCCTATTATATCCTGGCCATAAGCATTTACCCGGGAAACAAATTGCCTCATTTTAACCGGGACCATTTGCGCCGAAGGCAGCGCCTTTTTGGTATTAGTCAAATTCACAAAACCTGTGCGGTATTTGCCGGGAAGTTTATCGCTGAAATTATACATAACAATTGAATGAAGCTTTAAAATATATTCCTCGGTTATCCTAAAACCCGGCTTGATCTGAGAAAGTATATACTTCAGGGCGTTTTCATGGTTAACTGCCTCAAGAACTTCAAAAAACTCTTTACCCTTTACTCTCTTGCCCTCTATGGCTGCTTGGGTTTCCTTACGGGTCAGTCGGCTGCCTTCAATAGCATTAGAGTTGTAAGTTAACTCTAAAAACAGTTTTACCCGTAAAAGAGAGTCCGCTTTTATGATTTTTAAAGGGTTATCGCGCTCTTTTTTAAGCTTCAGGATTAAATTCCTTAAGTCAACATGTTCTTTGAATAATCCGTCAATATCCCGGGATTGTGCGGGATGCGGTTGGATGCCTTTATCCAGCCATCGATAAACACTCTTATAGCTGACTTCTAAAAACTTGGCCATCTGGGAGCGGGACATTTGAGACGCTTCCAGGATTTGTTTTAATTTTTCCCTGTCGGTAATTATAATTTTTCGCATTTTCTGAGATTATGTTAGGACATATGTCCTATATTCTTGGTTTAATTTAGTGTACCATATGTCCTAACATTGTCAAGGCAAGAAAATTCCCTTACAGAAGTTGTTCAAATGTTTTTAATTCAAGAAATTCCACTTCCTCTGGCCGCTCAAGGAACCGGCCGACGTCTTGCCTGACCTGGGCGAAGTCTGCTTTGTGCGCGGCTTTATTAAGCGCGGCTTTCCAGGTTTGTGAATCCAGCGTAATCGGCTCTTTTTCTGTCTGTGCCAGGGCGTTATTGAGCATGGTGAAATTCGGCTCTAATTCCTTAAAGTTGCTCAAATACCAGAGTAAATCAAACCAGTCGCGGCCTTTGGTATATTCCCGGCATAAGATCGCGTGCATTTTTCCGGCGAATAACGAAGGCAAATCATAATGCAGCATATAGAACGTGAACGGGCTGCTAACCATCGTATGCGCTTCAATTCCGCCTGCTGGCGGGCGGCAGTCGATTTCAACTTTAATCAGTAGCTTTTCGTCTTTCAATGTGCTTAAGCCGGCCTCAAACAGGACCCCGGAGAATTTCATAAGCGCGCTGTGCACCGCAAGCGCTAATTTTGTTTTAATCTCAATTTCATAGCCGGCAAGCTTAAACTCCTGAACTACATCCTGCATCATACCGGCAAAATCAAGCTGCTTGACCCGGCTGGAAAGGCTAAAATCAAGATCTTCAGAAAACCTTCTGATTTGGTGAATAAAACGCAAAGCCGTTCCTCCGGTAAAAACCATATCCTGGTAATATTTCTTGCGGTAAATCACATATAAGAAATATGCTTGAATATATTCACGCACACGATTCAGGTTATCATCCGGGGACTTCTTTTTGTTTACAATTGATTTAATATAGCCTCTCATCGGATTGTCGTGTAGGCGCGGCTTTCCTGCTTGATAAAATCAATAAATTCCCGGCTGGCTTTCTTTACCCTGCGGGGATATACCTGGCTGAATTCGTGGAAACGTTTGAGTTTGATAATCTCAAGGTTCTGAAAACGGAATGCCTCAAACTCGCCCGGCTCGCCTTTAATGTCTTCGCGCAGGTAAAAAAAATCCAATACTGCTTTTTCAGGCAAGGCGATAAAAAACCTCTGGCTCACAGAATCAGCTTTGGTAAAACCAAAAAATAAGCTTTCTTTCACGGACTGATAATCGAACTTACCCAGGACATTGCTGAATGTTTGTGTCTTCTTGGTAGTAACCGAACTATACACCGTAACTTTCTCCGGGATAAGATCATAATAGCCAAGCGCGTATTCAAGGCTCAAATATGACGGTGAAACTAAATAATTTGCAATGAATCGATGCGTAGGCGGTTCTTTGCGGAAAGTATCATTAAAAATGTATACACCCTTTTTAAGCTGAAGCAGGTAGCCTTTTTTTACCCAGCCGCTTACCTGGTGCCTAATATCCGCGAGCTTCTCATCCAGCATGGCAAAACTAGATGAATCGATCACCGCACTATCAGTGTAATTTTGTAAGAATCTCTCGAATTTCATTTCTTTATATTGATAATTTTATCTATCTACAGAAACAAGTTTAGCACAAAAACAGCAATTTGCAAGAAAAAAAGAAAGTAGGCGACGGTTCCTACTTTCCGTCCCCTACTTTTATTTTAGCTTCTTTAGTTTCTTTAAATACTTAAGATCCTCAAGATCTTTAGGCCTAGCCGCTGCCTGTTTCATCTTTATAAGATCGCTTAATGAGGCGAAATAAACAAAGGTATTACCAAATTTTGCTCTCTTTTTGTTTTTCCAAACCCTTCCAAAAGTTATGCCGGTTACAAAAGGATGAATATCTGTCTCTACGGCATATTGGCGTATAAGTAATTTTTTCTTAAGTAAATCCTCTTTTTTTACATCAGTCAGATCATACCCAAAATCTCCCAAGGCAGCTAAAGTTCTTTTAGCATTCTCCTCGGTTGGCCTTATAAAAATATCAATATCTAAAGTCGCACGCGCATAACCATGAATCGGAAAGGCGGTTGCTCCAATTATAACAAAATCAACTTTATGCCCTTTTAATGATTTTAA
Source organism: Candidatus Omnitrophota bacterium (assembly GCA_043820815.1). Classification (GTDB taxonomy): domain Bacteria; phylum Omnitrophota; class Gorgyraeia; order Duberdicusellales; family 4484-171; genus JBDRDJ01. The sequence goes on along the minus strand of JBDRDJ010000001.1, from coordinate 880 downwards.
AAGATTCTCGGTGCCCATTCTTCTTTAATAAATTAACCATTTCATATGTTTTTCTAAACATCATTGCGAACCTTTCCTTCGTAGAAAGAGACCTAAGATACTTTAATTCGAACTCTATCTCTTTTCTCGGATTATGCCTATCCAATTTTAATATTGATTTCATACAGTTTCCTTTGCGCGGCTATTTATTGCTCACCAGGACGGAAACAGTCTCTGTGGACGTAAAAAATAGAAAAAGTAGGGGACTGTCCCCTACTTTTTAGATCTTGGTGACTTTGTCGCCTCTGCGGACGCGGGACTCGACCATCAGGCCGATTTCATCGTTTTTTTGGGCTGAGGCTATGACCACCCGGTCAATCTGAAGAGACTTAACAATCTGAGTAAAATCAGTGGTGTGGCCTTTAACCTTTATTTTATCTCCCGTAGCTAATGGCGCTTTGAGTTTAATTACCGCGGCCCGGACTTTGGGAAAATAATGGGTAACTTTTCCTAGAAAACCTTTTTCCTCTTTAACTGCTTTTTTGGTTTTCTTGGCCACGGATTTTTTCTTTAAGATCTTTTTTGCCGGCTTAGCCTTTTTAACTGCTGATTTCTTAATTGGTTTCTTTTTTATTACTTTCTTTTTTATTACTTTCTTCTTGGCGGCTACTTTCTTCTTCTTTTTTAATTTAGGCATCTAGGCCTCCCTGATTACACTTCAAGCAAAGAATCCATTTGTCCGTAAGGGTTCATTGCCCGATTGGTATTGGACGGGTCCTCGATCCATTCCCCGTCTTTGACAAAACGGTAGCGGTAACGGCCGGAAACCAGATTAACCTTTAGTTTCCAGGTTCCGTCTTCCTGCTGCATCATGCTTTTGTCATCTACTTTCCAGTCATTA